>JANLTC010000190.1:0-2444 GCA_031362725.1 Deltaproteobacteria bacterium
TGGCACCGAGTGGTGCCACCAAGTACCAGCCACGGTTCCGCGCTTCGGTGATGAACGACGTGTTGTAGAACGCGTCCCAGTGCGAGACGCCGAACTTGTGGAACACCACAAGCATCGGTGCCGGAGTTGACGTGGCGACCAAGGGAACCTGGAGCAGGAATCGCTCCTCGTAGCCGCTTCCCGTGTTGTTCAGCGTCACGTCGTAGAGACCCGGTTCCCCGGCTACGGGCACGCTGCGCAGTCGCACGCTCGGATTCGCCGAGGACATCGGACCGATCGAGCTGGCCGACTCGAGCGATCCGGTGTAGCTCAGTCGCAGATCGCGAAGTGAAGCAGGGCCCTCTTGAGTGGCGCCGCCGCTCCCCGACGCCGACGGCGTTCCACCGCTGGTATCCGCACTGCCACCAGCAGCATCGGGCTGCTGCGAGGTGCGCATGTCGCGGAACGGAGCAAGTCGAGCGGTTCGACTAGCCATCGACTCCTGCGGGGGCTGCGTTTCAGCTTCGACCGCGGTTACGTCGAAAGTGGAGTTCGATGCTGTTTGCGACTCTGCCGGCGCGCTGGCCGGATCCGTCTTGGCTGCGCCGCAGCTGACGAGGCAGAACAAACTTCCAATCAGAATTACGTTCTTCATTGGTTTTCTCAGGGCGGACAGGTGGAACCACGCGCGGCTGCCCGTGCGCGGGCCTTCGACCCGCTTGTGTCGAAGGGTGTTGAGCGAAATGAGGAAGGTCTGGCGATTGCGGTATCCAGGGAAACGGGAGACGAGCTGACAGATCCCCGCGCGGTATCCCGCGCGCGTCCTTCGGCCCGCCCCTTTTGCAGGGCTCTCAGAGAATCGACTGTGGTTCTGGTGGTGCGGAATCAGAGGTAGGCGTGCTGGTTGATCCGCCCGCGGTTGCCCGCGATCGGCCTTCGACTCGCCCGTGTCGGAAGGTGTCCAAAGTCATGTGGATCTGGTCTGAATTGCGACTTCTAAGGGCAGCCCGACCGGACCTGCACGCGGTGTCCCGCGCGCAATCCGGAGCGCTGCCCGATGTCGGCATGTGTGCAGTGTGTGCGAAAAACGCTGAAATTCCCGTGTTTTAAAGCAGACTAGTAGATTCCTGCGCGGGGACCCCGCTTAGGATCTTCGATTTGGATGGACGACGTTGTCGAGAGATAGGCAGAACCGTTCGGACTTGTAGTGTATCCCACTACCCCGCAAGCAGGGGGGGGGCTTTCGCTTGGGATTCGGCGAAAAAGAAGCGGTATGAGGGGGTCGTGTACGGGTTTGTTCCTAAGAAGCGCCCCGCCCTCGGCCAGCCCCGGAGCCGGAAGCGTCAGCCTCGGCACCTGAGCAGCTAGCCTCAAGAGCTGAGTCGACACGTCCACGGGTAGCCCGGCGACTTGCCCGGGTGGAATCTGGCCTTTCTTTCCACCCGCGGTAGAACCCAATCGAGTCGCGCCCCCCCATCGAGGCTGCCCCCGCGAGGGCCCACCAGCCCCACGTCTGCTGTAAGCCCCCGCTAGCCCGCGAATCGATCTCCAGCCTTCCTGCCCGCGAACGTGTCCGCGGCACTCATATTTAGGCGAGCAGACCATTGCTGGCTGCGCCGTGAACCTGGCGTCGAAGGCGGCTCGCTAGGTTGAACTGCACCGCTCAGATTGAGCGCAATGATGTTGGTGAGACGCCGCAGGAGACGCATTCCGCTGGAATCGTCGCCTGCCGAGACCCACCCGCTCGCCTAGCGATTCCTGCGCGACGAGAGCGTGTTGCGATTTCAGCGCCCACCCGGAATGCGACCCAGAATCAGTCCTCAGCTTGGCGATGCGGCGCCCGGGCTCGATGTGGTCTCGCGTTCGTCGAGACGCCCAGCCCAGGTAGTTCGACGATTTCCCCAAGACATCGCCCATCGAGGGTGAAGACTTGGACTCGTTCCGCGTCACGATCGATGACGGCGACCAACGTGTCGCGCTCGGTCCCGCCCTCATGCACCGCGACGTCCGTCGGCGCAAATACCTGCCCGCCGTCGGTGCCCTGCGGTGCCAAGGTGCGCACGAGTCGTCCGCCGCCATCCGCCACGATTATCCCGCCGGCTCGATCATCTCCATGCGCAATCACGACCCAGCCATTCGACAAGGGCGCAAGCGCGCGGGGAACCGAGCATGTACGAGAGGGGATCGAGCACTCGATCCCGAAGGCGAAGTGAAACTCGTCGTCTCGGTAGACCTGCACGCACGCGGCCACGGAATCGCATGCGTAGGCCAGTGGTCCCAGCAACGCGACCCCCGCCAGACCGCGAAACTGACCGAGTGGATCCCCCATCGGTCGAAGTGAAGCGATCAGTTCACCGTCGCGCGAGAACCGCTGCAAGGCATGTCGTCGGTATCCGCGGGAAGCGATCAAGACCCGTTCACCGACTTCGACTCCGCACACAGCGACGTCGGTCACGGACGCCAGG
>JANLTC010000215.1:0-23780 GCA_031362725.1 Deltaproteobacteria bacterium
GCGCAGTTCTGGGCGTTCGCGGCCGACCTCTACACCGAGGAGCGCGGCAATCGCCTGCTGCCGATGATCGCGATCGGCGCGACGGCCGGCGCGGCGGTCGGGTCGCTGCTGCTCGAGAAGTTGGTGTCGTCGGGAGCCGTGCCGACCCACCAGGTGTTGCTGATGGCGCTCGTGCCGCTCGCGGCGTCGATCTGGCTGACCCACAACGCCGACGTCGCGGAGGTTGGCGGCGCGCTGCCGAAAGCCACGCCGATTGCGGGCGGCTCGTCGCCGCTCGATCGCCGCGGCGCGCTCCGGCTGGTGTTCGGGAGCCGCTATCTGCTCGCGATCGGCCTGATCATGCTGATCACGAATTGGGTCAAGACCAACGGAGAGAATCAGCTCTTCGATGTCGTGCAGCAGACGCTGCAGGGCCAGGTGGACGCACAGGGGCTCACCGGCGACGCGGTGAAGGCCTTCGTCAAGGAGAACACGACGGCGTTCTTCGGGGGCTTCTACTTCTGGGTCAACATGATCGCGCTCGGTCTCCAGGCGTTGGTGGCGTCGCGGATCCTCAAGTACGGCGGTTTCGCTGCGCTCTTCCTGATGCTGCCGGTGATCGCGCTGCTCTCCTATTCTGCGATGGTGGTGCTACCGCTGCTCGCAATGGTGCGCACCACACAGGCAGCGGTGAATGCGACGGACTACTCGATCAACAACACAGCGCGGCACGTGCTGTGGCTTCCGATGAGCCAATCCGTCACGTTCAAAGGCAAGCCGACGGTGGATTCGCTCTTCGTCCGTGCCGGCGATGGGATGGCAGCGGTGACGGTGCTTCTGGGTGTTCAGCTACTGTCGGCGTCCATCCGAACCTATTTCATGTTGAACGTTGCGCTGACCTTCGTTTGGCTGGGGGCGGCGCTCTGGGTGGCACGGGAGCACGGCCGGATTCTCGAGTCGACTGATGAGGGGGGGACTGTGCATGGTCTATCGGGGAACGCAGAGCTTGCTCGAACGAATCGCTAGCGGCGCGCTCGCGACTGCGTTCGTGGCGGCGTCGTTGCTGGCTGCCGGTGCACGCGCCGGCAGCAACGCAGCGGCCGCGCAGGGCGCGCTGATCGCCGACATGGCCTCGTCGGTGCGTGCGGGTCTGAAGGAGCAGATCGTGCTTCGCGATGCCGCGCCGCTCTGGGCGCACCTCGACCCGGATCTCGAAGAAAACCTGATGCGCTCGATGGTCGATCTGGGTCTCGAGGGGCCGCTGCGCGAGCATAAGCTCGCGGTGGCGCTCGTCGACACCACCGATCTCGACCACCCGCGCGTCGCGGCACTGAACGGCGACACGATGCTCTACGCGGCGAGCCTGCCCAAGATCGCCGTGATGCTCGGCGTCTTCCAGAAGGCCGCGGAAGGCAAGCTCACAATCGACGAGGAGACACGCGACGAGCTGCGCCGGATGATCCGTCGCTCGTCGAATCCGGATGCAACCGCGCTGATGCGCAAGGTCGGTCTCGACTACATCGCGCGCACGTTGATCTCCTCGCGCTATCGACTCTACGATCCGTTCCGCAACGGGGGTCTATGGGCCGGCAAGGAATACGCGTCTGTCGGCGCCTGGCGCCGCGATCCGATCGACAACCTCTCGCATGGCGCGACACCGATGCAGATCGCGCGTTTCTACTACATGCTGCAGACGGGGAAGCTCGTGAATCCGCAGGCGAGCGCAGAGATGAAGGAGTTGCTTGGACACTCCGCCATCCACCACAAGTTCGTGCGCGGACTCGAAGCGACCGAACCGACCGCAGTCGTCTATCGCAAGTCGGGAACCTGGGGCATCTCGCACGCGGACGGCGCGCTGGTCGAACGCCGTGACGGTTCGACCTTCATTGCAGCGGCCATCGCCGAAGATCCCCGTGGCGGAGAGTGGCTCTCGCAGATCATCATCCAGATGAATCGGCTGATCGGCAGCGGCGAGGGCCTTCCGCGCGTGCGTCGCACCAACGCGCCCGGCAAGGGCGGCGACGTCTCAGTGAGCGCCGGCGGGTAGCACGCCTTCTTCGTCGCCTTCCTGCGACCCCACCTTCTCCGCTTCGCGCGTCGGCGGCGGCAGCGCAACGCCGTGGCGATCGGCGATCACACGGTGGATGCGCTTTGCCAGCGCCTGGTGCGTCTCGATCGAGTTCTTGCCGAGCACGTTCGAGAGCAACGCGACGATGTAGCGCAGCTGTTTGCCGCTCCCGGCGTCGTACTCGACGATCGCAATCGAGTTCATGTAGTTCTTCGAGTTCCCGAAGTACTTCCCGCACGGCCCGCTGCCACCGCACGAATAGAGCGAACCCGACTTGAAGTAGACGGCGGTCGGGTCGAGCGTGGGCTCGGCCGCGTAGCGGATGCGGATGTCGGTGAGATAGAGCAGACGCTTCAGCTCGAGGCTCGACCACGGGTCGATCAGCTTGCCCTGCTCCATGCGCGCCAGGAAATTCACCAGCTCGCGGGCGGTCGACGTGCTGCCGATCGTCCCCGGGATGCGCACCTTGCCGCTCTTCGTGAAGGGTGAGCCCTGGCGCAGCTGTGACGAGTCGATGCCGTTCTTGCGCAAGCCATCGAGCAGCGCGTCGTGGACCAGAGCCGACATCGTGCTGGGCGGCGCACCGAGCACGAAGGCGTCGAGCTGCGACTGCGACGGCGGGTAGGCGGCGCCGAAATGTTTCACCGCCGCGATCTGGCCCATCACCGTCGATCCACCCGCGTTCGAGCTGGCAGAGAGCATCCAGTCGAGCCAGGTCCACAGATTCCCCTCGTCGCCCTCGACGATCTCGCGCCGCCGGATCGATGGAGAGCCGCGCTTCCAGAACGGGACGACGTGGTCGTCGGGCACGATGTAGGCGTTGCTCGCGGAGATCACGCTGTCGCGCAGCGCATGATTGCGCGCTTCGACGTCCCACGGATGCACGTCGGCCAGCGCCTGGAACAGCGCCAGCGCGACCACGATCTTGCCGACGCTGCCCGGGTTCTGTTCCGCGCCGCCATTCACTTCGGCGTAGAAGGGTCGCGCAGGATCGGTGATGTCGAGCACGGCGATGCCGTAAGCGCCCGCGTCGCCGCCGAGCAGCGCGCGGATTTCCGCACTGAAGCCGGCGTCGGGCGCCGGAACGCGGAACTCCGGGTAGTCGACGAGCCCGAGCCGCACCTCGTCCATCCGCTTCATCGCGCCCGGGCGAATCGTGCCGCGCGCGAGCAGCACCTCGTGGGCGAGGTCGAAGGCTTCGAGGCGCGACGCACCGGTATGTTCCCAGCCGTCGAGCGGGTAGCCGAATGCGGGGCCGGGAGACAGCGCGATGGCGAGAAGCGCGACGGACCGAATCCGTGAGGTGATGGCCTGCATCGTTTCTCCTAGTTCGGATTCGACCGGGCCGCCGGACCGGCGGGCGCGACCGGCGCGGGTGCTTCATGACCCGGGATCGAGCCGAGCTGCACCTTGTCGCCACCGCGTGTCGCGTAGGCGGCATCGAGCTGTGCGAGGTACTGGCTGCGTTGCGCGCGGCGACTCTCGTTGAACGGACGAATCTGCAACAGCGCGAGGCGCCCGCCGCGGAACGCGAACTCGATATCGGCCGGCACCGGATCCCCCGATGCCGTTCGCAGTGACGGGAAGCGCGCAGGAACGCTCTTCGCGAATGCAACCAGTTGCTTGACTTCGCCGGGTGTCAGCACGACATCGCCACCGCTTGCCGGTCGCTTCGAGACGCCGCCGTCGTTCGCGAGCACGGTGCGTTCCGGCGTGCTGGCTTGCGACAGCAGTTTGGTCTCGCCGGTGCGCGTATCGATCAGCAGTCCCTCCGCCGGCTGGCCGTCGACGGCGCCGCTCACGCCCTCGTTCACCGCCACCGTGATGAAGTTCTGATCGCCGCTCTCGACGTCGGCCGCGACCATCACGCCCGACTTCTCCGACGAGAACGCGCGCTGCACAACGACCGCGGGGAACACGTACTCCGGTTTGCTCATGTGCGACTGTCGCCACGAGTAGGCGCGTTCGGTGAACGGCGACGACCAGACGTCGCGGATCGCCTGCAGAATCGCGTCGTAGCCGACGACGTTCGGGATCGTCTGGTTGAGCCCCGCGCCGGTGAAGCCGGGGAGATCCTCGACGTTGGTGTCGCTGCGGACGAAGACGCCGCCTGCGTCGTTGCTGCCGAAATGAGACTCCAGGTTCGAGCGCAGTTGCACCTCGAACGCGGGGCCGGGATCGACCTGTTTGATCCAGGTACGCAGGCGATCGAGCGTCTCGACGATCCGCTGTTTCTTCTCGTCGCCCGACGCGCGATCGATCTCGGCGTAGCGTCCCTTCATCCAATTCCACACCGACGGGCCGCCCGGCTCGATGGGCTGGTCGAGCACGCGGCGGAACGCGCCGAACGGGATCACGAAGCCGTCGGGAACGGTCTCGCCGAACGCGAACTTCAGCTCACCGAGGTTGGATCCCTTCGGGCCTGCGATCCGTCCCGAATCCCATGCGCGAATCTTCGTGAGCGGGATGAACTCGGCGCTGTCGAGGTCGAGTCGCTTGAGATCGAGTTCGATCGTGCCGTCGGAAGGACCTTTGCGCTCCCCGCCGAACACTGCGTTCCAACGCGCGCCGTCGGGTGCGAGCTGCACGACACCACCGGGGCTCACTGCGAGCACGGCACGCGCACCCATCGCCTTCTCGATGCGTCGCAACTGCGATTCACCGATCACCACGTTCGGGATCCCGAGGTTTCGCGCGAGCAGTTGCAGGTGCGAGAGCGAAGAGCCTTCTCCGCGCGTCAGGATTCCGGCCACTGGGGCGAGATCCGGCGTCGTCTCGGGCAGCAGATAGATCCCGTTCGGATCGAGGTCGAGCGCCGACTGGCCGTCCTTCAGCTCGCGCACCACGCCGCGCGCGAGTCCGGGATTGAGCGCACGCACGCCGGCGCCCACGCGCTCGCCCATGATTTCGTGCTGTACGCCCGAGAGTTCGTTCAAGTCCTGCACGACGTGATCGAGCACCGCACCGAAATTCAACATCGGGCTGCCGCGCAGACGATCCGGCACGTACTGGCGCGCCGCGGGATCGAGCACCGACCAGCGCTCGATCGTTTTGCCCATCTGGAACTCGAGCGAGCGACTGCCCCACTCCGGGACCCGCGCCAGGTAGCGTACGGTGTCGCGGTACTGGTGCAGCGGCGGGTTGCCGCGCTCGATGGCGATGACTGCGGTCTCGACGCTCTCGAGCTGACGCATCGAGAGCAGGCCGATTCCGTAGAGCGCATCTGCGTCGTAGCCGAGCAACCAGAGTCGCGTGCGGCGCGGCAGCAGGTCGATCTTTCCGAGCGCCACGCTGCCCGCGGCAAACACTTCGCGCTCCAGCGCGAGACTCGTGAGCAACACCTCCAGCGCGACGTCGGGATCCTCGACTTGTGGGAACGTCTCTCGCAACAGCCGCAGCAGGCGCGCCGCGGCAGCGAGCTTGCGTCCGGGCTTCACGTCATCCTTGAATTGTTCGCCCTTCTCACGCAGTTGTTTCTCGACATCGGGCTTGGCGATGATCGGCGCGAGCTTCAACACCGCCACGAGCGCGCCATCGGGCGCGTAGAGTCGGTCGATCGACGCGGCGAGCGCCTCGTAGCGACCGCCGGTTCGTCCGCGTTCGCGCGCGAACTCGCGTACGCGATCCGCGTCGGCCGCGTCGGGTGCGTTGTGGATCTTCGCGCGCAGCGGCATGAAGGCGCCATCGCCCGCGGCGAGCTGTAGGGCGTCGGCGCGTACCTGTGCGGCACTCACGGTGTCGACGTGGATCGGCAGCAGGCGGACGGTTTCGCGCAGAAGCGCGAAGCGCGAGGGATCGCGCCACAGCGGGTCGCTGAGCAAGCCGCGGACCACGCGCTTCGCTCCGACCTCCTCGTCCTCGATCTGGAACGCACCGCGATACGTGAAGGCGCCGCGGAAGATCCAACCCTGATCCCAGCCCATCAGGAAGCGCTCGAGCACGATCTGTCGCAGCAGCGGAAGATTCGCGTCGGCACCGATGAACTGCGCGGGCCCGAGGTCAGCGAGAATGTTCGCGATCTTGTAGTCGTCGGCGCGGAACTGGCGGGTGCGTTCGCTCCAGGTGCCGTGCTGGATGCCGCCGCCGTGCGCGCTGCATCCGGCCCGCGGTCCGAGGACGGCGCCGTCGATGCAGAACCAGCCAATACCCCCGAATGGTCCCTGGGGCGACGCCTTCATCGCGTCGATCGCGGCGCGCATCGCAGTCGGATCGCCCTGCGCGGACGCCGACGTCGCGGTGCCGCAGAACAGCGTACACGCGACCAGCACCAGGGCGCCGCGAATCACTCGTCGCGCGCCACGGACGGCTGTCGCGCCCCGCCTGCCATCGGAGCGTACTGTGTGTGCTCGTTGAAGACCTTGATGGGTGTCCAACCCTCGAGTTGCGAAAAACGGCGCATCTCGAACGTGGCGGCGCCCGTCGCGTCCAGCACCCACGGATCCTTCGGATCCTCGAACCAAAGCGTCACCATGTGGTTCGCCTTGTCACGATCGCGGGTCAGGATCGCACGAAAGACGCGGTCCCTCGGAAACCCGAACTCGCGCAACATCTGATAGGCGACGAGGTCGAGGCCGTCGCAGTCGTCGCCGTTGGTTCCGAGCAGTTCACCGACTGTCGGCCAGTGATCCCACTCCGGACCCTTCGGGTCCCACTTGTAGAACTTGCGCGCGACGTGCTGCGCCCAATCGATCGAGTGCCGGGCGAGATCTCGGCGCTGCTCGTCTCGAAAGGCGCTCATCGAATTCATCAACTTTCCCGACACCTCGGCTCCGCGCAGCGACTGGTCGGCCGCTGGAAGTCGCTGCCCTTCGGCCTGCATGCGACCCTGCCATTCGATGACCTTCGGGTACCACGGATCCACCGCGTCGTCGTTCGGGACGGCTGCCACGAAGAAATCGACGCGCGGCGACTTCTGGGGCGCCCTCGCAGCGCCCGAAGCACACCCGACGGCGAGCATGATCAGCCCCATACTCAACGCACCGCACGCTAGTTGGACAGAGACACGTCGAGTCTTCATCAGAGCGCGCAGTATAACGATGGACGAGTGCCGAGGGAGTCGCGAAAAAAAGAAGAGGCGCGGGGTTTGTGATCCCCCGCGCCCCATCAACTCGACGTCGATTCGCTAGTCGAGCGCGACCGCGAAACCCTGCGCGCCGAGCGTCAGGCCGAAGCCTTCGCGCGTCGATGCAAGATTGATCGTCACACCGTGCTCGTTCATCATGGTGACCGCGGAACCGCCCTTGCCAGCGGCGCCACCGGCTTCGACGGCCACGTACGTGCCCGCGAAGTCGGAGAGGTTCTCCATGTTCTCGACACGACCCTCGGCCAGGATCTTGGCAGCGCCGATGTCGCCGATGCTGAGGCCCTTCACCGAGAACGCGTAGCTGTTGCCCTCGAAGCTGAGCGATCCGTGGCCCCAGCTGATGCCGATACCGGCACCAATCGACGATCGCTGCAGTTCGACGAACGCCGGCGGCGGCGCGACGACCTGCGGCTGCTGGACCACCACCGGCTCCGGCATTTCGCGCGGCGCCGGGACGGCGATCACTTCCTCTTCTCCGACCATGTCTGCCTTCGCGACCTGCACCGAAAACATCGGGGCCAGCGCGAGGGAGAGGCCGAGACCGTATGCGAACAATTTCCTCACGTGAGACTCCTCCTGCAGAATTCTTTCCCGTATTTGGGAAGCGCGTCCGAGATCCCCCGAACCCGGGCGCCCCATCGGACCCGGTACGGCCAACCAAGAGGCTGGAACACCCGCACCCGAACCGGACAACGATCCCAACGTTGGGGGAACGATTGGCACCGCTGCATCCCGATCCGAAAGGCCCGAAAGGAATATGACGGATCCGTCCGGACTTGTCCCGGTTTCGGTCGTCGTTTTTCGCATCGGCGCTGCGGATCGTGCTCTTGAGACCGGCCTTGTGCCGAGAGCACTACACCGAGCATCGACTCGCGTTCTGTGGGGAAGTCCCTTCGACTCCCACTCGGATCTGCCGAACACTGCGATTCGCCTACCGCCCTCGACTCGCCACGTTCGGCGCTCGGTGCGAATCAGCTCTTCGCGAGGTACGACGCGAAACGCTCGTCATCGGCCATCGCGCGCTCGAGCGAAGCGAGCATCGCACCGGCCGTCACGGCGTCCCCTGCGTAGAGCTCAGCGAAGCGGGCCTGGGTCAGTCGGAAGAACGCGGGCTTGTCCTCGGTCCGGATGCCGAGCAGGGACGCAAACGCGTCGAGTGTCTCGCCGCTTCCCCGTGCCATGTCACGCGCGAGACGGTCGAGATTTGCGCCGGTGAAGATCTGCACCTTCGCGTCAGCAGTGACGGTGCCGCCCTGCCGACAACCGATCGTACCGGACGTGATGCCGAACGTCTGGTTGCCGAAGCTGCCGTTGGTCGTTGCACCGAGCGCTTTCGGCGCGATTCCCTTGGAGCCCGTCCAGATCTGTGTGCCGAGGCCGCAGCCGATGTCCGGATCGGCGAATGCAGCGCCCGTCGGAACCGAGATCAAGAGAACCGAGAAGAGCAAACCGTGAATCGATCGCGTCATGGAAGACCCCCGAAATGAGTGATCGCATGCTTTTAGTCCGTGTGACGCCGTAGGGCAAGTCGACTGGCAGCCATTGCAAGGATCCGTTTCCGGCCCGCGGTGGCTGACTTCGCGACACGAACTGCCTACGTTCGCCGCGAGAGTCGCATCGAAAAGGGGAATCCAATGCCGGCACGAAGCCCCGCAAGGAAAAGCACTGCAAGGAGTCGGCGCGGTCGGCCGACCCGGCTGGCTCGTCTGGAGGAACAGCTTCCTCCGACGCTGCGCGAATTCGCATCCGAGCTGCGGAAGCGCCTCGACAGGCTCGAGCGCGACGTCACCAAGGCGCAGTTGGAAGCGCGTCGCCGCGCAGCAACCCTGCTCCGTGAGGCGAGTGTTCAGCTCGGCCGGCTCGAGGTAAGCGGCGAAGCGGGCTGGCGTAAGCTCGGTGCTTCGTACCAGAAGGATCTCGTCGCTCTACTCAAGCGGCTCGAGAAGGCTCTCGCGCCGCTCGGGGCGCGCAAGCCGGCACGCAAGAAGGCGGCCGCGCGTCGCGCGGCGGAGTCCGAAGCGAAGGCCTGAACGCTGCCTCAGGTCGCGCGCTCGAACACCGCTTCGCGTACCTGGTCGCAGACTTGTAAGCGGTACCAGCTGTAGAAGTCGCTGCGTCCGCGGAGCTGGACCTCGTGGTGCTCGGGATGATCGCGCCAAGCGCGCGCCGTATCCGCTGACGCGAACTCGACCACCGAGATGCGCTCGCCATCCGGCGCGCCGTAGTGCTTGAACGACACGAAGCCGGGCATCGACTGCGCGAGAGTGAGCATGCGAGCCGCCAGCGGTTCGTAATCGGGACCGGCGTCGGCTCGGAGCCGGGTGCGAAACAGGACGACCACCATCGCGAGTCCTCTATGTGTCCGCCGCGTACGGTGGCGCAGGGTCGTATTCTATGCCCCGCTGCACCTTGCGCGCGATTTCGATGCCGTAGATCTGGCCCACCAGCCAGAGCGCCATATCGATACCCGCCGATACTCCGGCCGCCGTCACGACGTTGCCATCTCGTACGTAGCGACGATTCTCGAGCACCGTCACGTCACCGCGCTCGCGCAGCGTCTCGACGAACGCCCAGTGCGTCGTCACGCGCCGCCCCTTCGCGAAGCCCGCTTCGTGGAGCAGCAGCGCACCGGTGCAGACGCTCGTGACCCACTGACAGCTCGGCCCAACGACGCGAAGCCAATCGATCAACGTCCGGTTCGACACTTCGCGGCGTGTACCTTGCCCGCCCGGTACGAGCACGACGTCGAGCGGCGGCGCGCTTGCGAAGTCGAAGTCGGGCAGCACGCGCAACCCCTTTGCACAGCGAACCGGTCGCGACTCCTGCGCGATCGTGACGACGCGATCGTCCGGAAAGAGATGTTGCGTCGTAGCGCTGAATACCTCCCACGGGCCCACGAAATCGAGTTCCTCGACATCGTCGAAGAGAAGGATCCCGATCGTGTTCGCCATTACGAGTCTCCCCGTCGTAGCCGCTGATGGTCGCGTGCATGTGCAGGAACCGGAATACCTTCCCGTACTTCGGAATCGGCAATCGGTGCACCCATCGCGAGCGCGAGCGGAATGACGCCAGCCCACACATCGAGCGCATGGTCATCGATGTCGTCTTTCGGTCCACCGCTGCGCACCTTGG
The DNA here is from genome assembly GCA_031362725.1 of Deltaproteobacteria bacterium. GTDB lineage: Bacteria > Myxococcota_A > UBA9160 > UBA9160 > PR03 > PR03. The sequence goes on from JANLTC010000215.1 coordinate 10,263, forward strand.
CCGACGCTTCTGAGAGTGACATTTCCACAACGAGCGTCTGGGCAAGTTCTGCAGCGCTGGGACGACGCACTTCGGTCCAGCGCCCCGGCACGACGTGCTCGACGATTGCGCGCAGCGCGACGAGTCGTTCCTCGGCGTCGTCCACGCGCGCAGCTGTTCCCAGCACGACGACGGATCGGTAGTTCATCGAGTGGTGGAAAGCGGAGCGTGCAAGCACCAGTCCATCGAGCAGTGTCACCGTCACACACGCGGGAGCGCCGGCCGCGATCGCACGCAGCATCCTGCTCGCCGACGAGCCGTGTAGGTAGAGACGGTCGCCGATCCTGGCGTAGACGCAGGGGATCACGTAGGGCTGGCCCTCGATCGCGAAGCCGACGTGACACACCAGGCCTTCGTCGAGAATCGCTTCGATCACGGCGCGATCGTAGATGCCGCGCTCGGGCAGGCGCCGAACGGTGCTGCGGGTCGACGGAGCGGCTGCTTCCATTCGGTTTCTCCGACCTCGATAATTTTGTAACATCACAAAATGACAATCAACATGGTACAAAAGCCGATCGTCTCTGCAATCCGCGGGCGGAGTGCGCAGGCAATCGCGCGCGATCTCGAATCGGCGATTCGTGAAGGTCGGTTCGGAGCCGGCGATCGACTTCCGCCGGTGCGTTCGCTTGCCGACGCGCTCCGCGTGAGCCCCACGACCGTGAGCGCGGCCTACCGATTGCTGCGCGGCCGCGGCCTCCTCGTAGGCGCCGGACGCCGCGGGACTTCGGTCCGCGGGCGACCCGCGCTTCGCACGTCGCTCGCGATGCCAGTTCCCGCAGGCGCGATTGATCTCGCGACCGGTAACCCGGATCCGGCACTGCTTGCTCCACTCGATCGCGCGCTTGCGCGGATCGATACGCGGCCCCATCTGTACGCCGATCAGCATGAGTTGCCCGCGTTGCGCGAGATCCTCGCGAACGCATTCGAAGCGGATGGCATTCCCGCCGAGAACCTCGCGGTCGTCAGCGGTGCGCTCGATGGCATCGAGCGCGTGCTGGTCGCGCAGCTCCGACCGGGCGATCGGATCGGCGTCGAGGACCCGGGTTTCAGCAACGTGCTCGATCTCGTCGCGGCGCTTTCACTCGAGGTGGTGCCCGTCGCGATCGACGATCGCGGCATCCTGCCGGCTGCGCTCGATGCCGCAGTCGATGCGGGTATCGCGGCGTTGATCGTCACCCCACGCGCCCACAATCCGACGGGTGCCGCGCTGGATGAAGAGCGCGCGCGGGCGCTGCGACGCGTGATGCGGTCGCGACTCGATTTGCTCGTTGTGGAGGACGATCACGCGGGCGTCGTCTCAGGTGCCGATGCACAGACGCTTTGGGAGCGCGGTCGCGAACGATGGGCCGTGGTCCGCTCGACCTCCAAGACGCACGGCCCCGACCTGCGGCTGGCCGCGATCGTCGGCGATCGCGAGACCATCGCGCGCGTGGCAGGCCGCCAGCGGATCGGGTTTCGCTGGGTGAGCCACCTGCTTCAGCGCGTCGTCGTAGAGCTCGAGTCAGACGCTGCCAATCGACGCCGCGTGCAGCGCGCGGCCGCGAGCTATACGGGGCGCCGCGAAGCACTCATTGCGGCGCTAGCGGCACGCGACATCGTTGCGCACGGGCGATCAGGCTTGAACGTCTGGGTGCCCGTGCCGGAAGAAGTCCCCGTCGTGCAAGCGTTACTCGCGGCCGGTTTTGCAGTGAGTGCAGGCGAGCGGTTCCGGCTTCGCACCGGTCCCGCCATTCGCGTAACGATCGCGGCACTCGCGCCCGCATTGGTGCCGGCGCTGGCCGACGCGATCGCGGCGAGTCTCGGATCGCGGGGCAGGTCGGCCGGGTCGTGACGCTCGCCGTCGCAGCGATGACGCTCAGGCTCCCATCGAAAGCCCAGCGAGATCAGGCGCTTCGGTGCCGCAGGGGCGTTCGAGATCGATGCGAATTCTCAAGTAATCTCAAGCAGTTGCGACAATTCTCCGACGAGGAGAAACGCCGCATCTGGTGTTTCCGTTCTGCTATGATGCGGCCGCGTTGGAGGCCGGTGCACCCCTCCGGCCGCCCTTCTGGCGAAGGACGATGAGAGACAAGAACCGATACTGGGACTGCCTCGATCAGGCCATGGAAGCCTCACACGGTGGACGCACCGAGGAGGCGCTTGCATGGCTCGACGAGGCGCTGAAAGCCCATCCCGAAGGCGCCGAGGCTCACAACAGTCGCGGCGAGATTCTATGGGATGAAGGCAAGGTCGACGAAGCGCTGGCTGAGTTCGAGTTGGCCACCAAGGCCGACCCGAAATTCGTGCAAGCCCATCTGAATCGCGCCGAGTTGTTGGTCGAGGAGTTCGGTGCGTACGACGAGTCGATCGCGCATTGCGATCGACTGCTCGCGGGTGAAGGCGATCTCCCGCGTCTCGACCGCAATACCGAAGCCGAGGTCTACTACCTCAAATCCAAGGCGCTCTTCTACCAGGACGAACTGGACGGATCGCTGTTCCTCGTGCGGCGCGCGATGAAGGCGATCAAGACGGCCGGTGAGCAGGCGGTCTTCCGCGCGTTCGAGGGCCAGATCCTCTTCGAGATGGGACGCTTCGAAGAGTCGCGCCGGCAGCTCGAACGCGCCGTATCGCTCGAGCCCGAGGCCCCTCACTCGCTGTACTACTTGGGTCTCGTTCTCGAACGCCTGGGCGCGGTCGAGGAATCGGAACGCGCGTTCGCACGCGCCGCGGAAGTCGATGCCGACCACTACCCGATCCCTGCGTCGATCACCGAGGAAGCCTTCGAACGCGCCGCGCGCGAGGCGCTCGACAACCTCCCGCGCTCGATTCGCGAGGAAGCCGAACGTGTTCCGCTGCTGATCGAGGACTTCCCTTCCGAAGACTTGATCGAGAACGAGGACGTATCGCCGCAGATTCTCGGCATCTTCATCGGTGTGCCGCGCACCGAGGCGGCTGCCACGGGTCAACCGAACGACCTCGATCGGATCATTCTTTTCAAGCGCAACCTCGAGAAAGCCTGCCGGGATGAGCAGGAACTCGTCGAGGAGATCCGCCGCACCGTCACGCACGAGGTGGGGCATTACCTCGGCCTCGACGAGGACGACCTCGAGCGGCTCGGTATCGCGTGAGATCGCTGGATCGAGCGGGGCTCGTCCGAGCCCTGCGCGGAATCGTGGGCGACGCCGACTGCCTCGCGCGACCGGACCAACTGCTTCCCTATGAATGCGACGGCCTCACGCTCCACGGCGCGATGCCGTCCGCGGTCGTACTGCCGCGCGACACCGATGAGATTGCGCGTGTGGTGCGCGCTTGCCGGCGCTTCGGCGTTCCCTTCGTTCCGCGTGGCGCGGGTACCGGCCTCTCGGGCGGCGCGATCGCGATGGAGGGCGGCGTCGTGATCGAGTGTTCGCGGCTCGATCGCGTGCTGTACGTCGACGTCGCGGACCGCTTTGCCGTGGTGCAGCCAGGCGTCGTGAACGCGTCGCTGTCGAAGCTCGTGCGACCCCACGGCCTCTTCTACGCCCCGGATCCGTCGAGCCAGCTCGCGTGCACGATTGGCGGAAACGTCGGCGAGAACTCAGGCGGGCCCCACACACTCAAGTACGGCACCACGACCAACCATGTGCTCGCCGTCCAGCTCGTGCTTCCCGACGGTGACGTCGTGCGACTCGGCTCGCCCACGGGTACGACCAATGGCCCCGATCTGCTCGGAGCCGTCGTCGGCAGCGAAGGTACGCTCGGTATCGTGTCCGAGATCACGGTTCGCCTCTCGCCGATCCCCGAGTGTGTCGAGACGCTGCTGGCGGTATTCGGCGACGTCGTATCCGCGTGTCGTGCAGTGGGACGCATCATCCGCAGTGGACTCGTACCGGCAGCGATGGAGATCGTCGACCATCGGACGATCGAGGCCGTGGAGGCGAGCGTCTATGCGGCAGGTCTGCCGCGTGACGCCGGTGCGGTGCTGCTCGTCGAATTGGACGGCGTGGTAGCAGCGGTCGAACGACAGGTCATGCGCATTCGCGACGCCGCGCAGGTCGAAGGTGCCTGGCGCGTCGACGTCGCCCGCGACGCCGCGGAGCGGGAGCGGTTCTGGCGTGCCCGCAAAGGCGCCTTCGGAGCGATGGGGCGTCTCGCTCCGGATCTCTACGTGCACGACGCCGTGGTGCCGCGCGCCAAGCTGCCCGATGTGCTCGAACGGATCTGCGCGATCGCCGACGCCCATGGCCTGCGACTCTCGAACGTGTTTCACGCGGGCGACGGCAACCTGCATCCGAACATCTCCTTCGATCGACGCGACGCGCGCGAACTCGAACACGTGATCGCCGCGGGCCACGAGATCCTCGCAACCTGCGTCGCGGCGGGCGGCGTGATCAGTGGCGAACACGGTATCGGCGTCGAGAAGCGTGAGTACATGAAGCTCGTCTTCTCCGACGCGGATCTCGAAGCGATGTGCCGGCTGCGGGGCGCCTTCGACCCCGAGGGCGTCTGCAACCCAGGCAAGATCTTCCCGACCACCCGCTTTTGCATCGAGGCGAATCCCAGGGCGCGCGGCTACGACCAGGTTCCGCTGTGAGCCCCCTATCGCCGGATGATCTGGACGCGTTGCAGACAGCGCTCGGTGACGACACCGCGATCACGCGCGCATCCGTCGAAATCGGCGCTTCGAAACTCGATGTGACGATCGCACCCGCCGATGAGGACGCGCTCTCGCGCGGCCTCGCGGTGCTCGCGGCACGCCGTATCGGTGCGATCGTGCGGGGCGGCGGCACACGGATCGGTTTCGCAAACCCGGCGCAGGGTGCGCGGGTCGTTCTCTCTACGGCGCGCCTCAGCCGCGTGATCGAGGTCGACGCCGAGGAGGGCGTTGCGCAGGCACTGGCGGGGACGCCCCTCGCCGACGTGCGCGAGGCGGCCGATGCCGCGGGCTGGACGCTTCCCTTCGATCCGCCGGGTGCGCGCACGACACTCGGCGGCACGCTCGCGACTGCTGCGGTCGGACCGCGGCAGCTCGGATTCGGTCGGCCGCGCGACCTCGTGCTCGGAATGAACGTCGTACTCGGCGACGGCGTCCGGACGCGCTGCGGCGGTCGCGTCGTCAAGAACGTCACCGGCTACGATCTGATGAAGCTACACGTCGGTGCGCATGGAACCTTCGGTGTGATCAGCGCGGCGTGGCTGCGACTGCGACCGCGACCCGAGCGCGAGCGCACGCTGTCCGCCGTGCTCGACCCGCGCGGCGACACGATGTCCCGCGTCGTCGCGGCCGCGCGCCTTCCGAGCGTTCGCGTCTGCGCGATCGTCGACGCGAACTTTGGTTTCGTGGTCGAGCCGCTTCGCGCGCCCCGGTCCGGTTGGCTGCTGGTCGTCGAGGTGGCCGGCGACGAAGCGGGCGTCGCGGGCGACGCGGCACGGTTGGCCGCCGACTTCGACGCGGGCGACGCGAGTCCGGGTGCGATCGCACGGCTGCGGAGCTTGCAAGGCGAGAACTTCGGACCCGCCGGACTGCGATTCCGATTGGCAGTTCTTCCTTCCCGACTGGATCGGGTGGTGCACGAACTGGAGGGCGCGGACGCGGCCCTGCTCGTCTACCCGGGGAGCGGCCTCGTCTTCGCTCGCATCGCGCTCGATACGGTGGCCGATACGATCGGCGTCGAGCGCGCCTGGCTGGCGATGCGTTCCGCCGCGCGCGCTGGATCGGGAAGCGTCGTTCTCGAAGCCGCGCCCGAGTGGGCCAAGGTCGCGCGCGATGTGTTCGGCGACGCGACCGATGAATGGCGGCTCGCGCGTTCGCTGAAAGCGCGATTCGATCCGGCGGGCATCCTGAACCCCGGTCGGTTCGTCGGGGGGCTCTGATGACGGAGCCGCCTTCCGAGATGAGGCCGGCCTTCGCAGCGCCGACGCCGACCGGTCCGCTCGCCGATCTCTACGCGGGCATGCTCGACTGTGTGCATTGTGGTCTGTGTCTGCCCGTATGTCCGACCTATCTCGAAACCGGTCGCGAGAGTTCGTCGCCGCGCGGCCGGATCTCCCTGATGCGCGCCGTCGCGGAAGGGCGCCTTCCGCTCGATGCAGGTGTCGCCGAGGAGGCGTACCTCTGTCTCGGCTGTCGCGCGTGCGAGACGGCGTGTCCGTCGGGTGTGAAGTTCGGGCGACTGGTCGAAGGTACGCGCGCGGCGGTCGAGCAGGCCGGGCTGCGCCGTGGCCTCGCCAAACGCATCGAAAGCTTCGCGCTGCGGGAACTCGTGCCGAGGCCGCGACGACTGCACGCCGCCGTCGATCTGCTCGCGTTGGCGCAGCGGATGCGACTCGATCGCATCGTGCGACCGCTGCTTCCGCGCGGACTCCGGGAACTCGTCGATCTGGCGCCGCAGGTCCCGCCACGTCGGACCCGACGCGCGCTGCCCGAACTCGTGCCGGCAGCGGGGGAGCGCCGCGGTCGTGTCGGGCTCTTCGTCGGCTGTGTGATGCCCGAGTTCTTCGGCGACGTCAACGCGGCGACCGCGCGCGTGCTCGCACGCAACGGTTTCGATGTCGTCGTGCCGGCCGCGCAGGGCTGTTGCGGTGCGCTGCACGCGCACGCCGGGGATGCCGGCTTCGCGCGCGACCTTGCACGTCGAAACATCGAGGTGTTCGCGAACGCTCGCGTCGATGCGGTGGTCGTGAACTCGGCCGGTTGCGGTGCCGCGATGCGCGAGGCGGGTCACACGCTGCCGGGTGTCGGCGAACGATTCGGCGCCTCGATTCGCGACGTGTGCGAGTTCCTCGACGCCGCCGGCCTGCGTCCGCCGACGGGACGCGTCCCGGGCCGCGTCTGCTACGACGACCCCTGTCATCTGGTGCATGGCCAGCGTGTTGCGGACGCGCCGCGACGACTGCTCGTGCAGATCCCCGGCGTGACGCTGATCTCGCACGACGATCCGACGAGCTGTTGCGGTGCTGCTGGCATCTACAACCTCACACACCAGGTGATGTCGCGCGCGGTGCTCGCCCGCAAGATGAAAGCGATTGCGGCCGCCGATCCCGACTGGATCGCAACCGGCAATCCCGGCTGTCTGATGCAGCTCCGCAGCGGCGCCTCCGAGAGCGGCCTCCGCGCACGCGTAGTCCACCCCATCGAACTACTCGATCGCGCCTACTCGCAGCCCCCTGACTCCCCCTCACTCGTAGCCCCTTGACTCTCGTTGCCGTGCCACCGTCCGGCGGTAGTGCAAGAACCCTCTGCCGGCGCGCCACCGTCCGGCGGTAGTGCGAAAACCCTCTACTAGCGCGCCGCCGTCCGGCGGTAGTGCGGAGATCATGAGGATGGACTGGAAGCTCTTCGCCACCGTGTTCGTTTCCGTCTTCGTCGCTGAACTCGGCGACAAGACGCAGCTCGCGACGCTGCTCTACGCGTCCGGCGCCGAGACGCCGAAATGGGTCGTATTTTCGGCCTCGGCGTCGGCGCTGGTGCTGACCTCGGCGCTCGGTGTGCTCGCGGGCTCGCTGGTGTCGCAGTACGTGAGTCCACGGGCGCTGCACTGGGTGGCAGGCGCGGGCTTCGTCGCGATTGGTTGCTGGACGCTCTGGAACGCTTGAGCGAACCGACGACTGCTATTTGAAGAGCACCGCGTCGGGGGTCTGCCTCGGCGTCCGTAGCCGCGGGAACGCGCCGAGCCCCAGATCCGGCAGCGACCCGGAGATCACGATCTCGACCGGCAGGATCGACTCCCGGCTGCGCACCATGTTGTACTTCTCGCGGATGCCGACGAACGCGTAGGTCGATTCCGCCGTCGGGCGTTGGTCGGGCGTATCGGCGACTTCGAGGCGCGCGCGCTCGAAGAAGAAGTCGCGGCGAGCATCGGATCCCTGCTCGGCGAGCGGATCGAGAAGCGCGTTGCGCGACGAAGTCTCTTCGAGGAGCGACACGATCCGCGACAGCCGCTCGGCGGACACCGTCTGCCGCACCATCTGCGGCTCGTCGTCTTCGTCACCGCTCGGCGCCAGCATCGCAATCTCGAGTACGCGTCCGCCGAGCAGCGTCACGCCCAGCGGATGGAGCTCGCCGTCGTGCTTGTCGCCGTCGAGCAGTGCTGGGCGCAGACCGAGGCCGCCGGCGCCAGCGATGTTGGGATTCTCGAGGAGGTAGCCGCGCGAGATGCGGATCTTCTGCTCGGTGGCCTCCTCGATCTCCTTGCGCAGCAGCTCGTTCGCGCGGCGTCCCGATTCGGTGTCAGGGTAGCGTTCGGCGACCGCTTGCAGGATCGCGAGACGGATGTCGCGGCGCTGCTGCTTGCCCGCCTGCTCGATCGACTGGGCCGCGGCCTTCTCGGCCAGTTCGGCGAGTTCGTCGGACGGAATATTGGCGATTTCGGACGCGGTCGCGTACGCCCGCACCCAGTGTTCCTCGTCGGAGTCGTGCTCGACCAACCAATCGCGGAGCACCGCTGCGTGCTCGCCGTTCGGATAGCGCTCGAGGTAGCGGCTGGCCGCGAGTGCCGGCGCCTTGGCCTCGGGCGGCGCGACGGCCGTCTGCACCAGGCGCCACGGGATGCCGCCGAGGACTGGCATCAGTGTCGGCGCTTCGAGCAGCCACTCGACGCTGCGCGGAAGGTCGCGATCGCGCGCGCCACGCTGGAGCGGCCCGAACGCAACGAAGCCCGCGGCCGTGCGGGTGTCGCTGCCTTTTGCCGCCTCGAACGCCTCCCACGGATTCTGGAACGGACTCTCGACCAGCGCGCTCGCGTGGCGCGCCATCGGATGCGTAGCCGGATCGTCGCCGGCGACTTCCGCGAGCGCGTCCCACATGGCCGACTCCTGGCCCGCTTCCCCGATCGCGTTGGCGTGGCTGAAGCGAGCGCCGTCGGCGAGCACTCCTGTCGGATCGGCGCCGAGCAGCGCGTCGCTCGCGCCCACGACGTCGCCACCGGCGAGTTGCGCCAGCATCAGTTCTCGCGCCTCGGGATTGCCGATGTCCGGCAGCGGACCCGGTGTCGCAGACAGGCTCTCCGCGAGATCTGCTTGTTGTCGCGCCAGCTGCCGCGCCGCCTCGTCACGCAGTCGTGTGGCGGTCGCGTCGCCGGGCGCATAGCGCAGCGCACGATCGGCGAGTAGCAGCGCGAGCGCGCTCTGGCCGTGACCCTGCGCCTGTTCGGCCGCTCGCACACTGCGGCGGCGCTTGGTGTCGAACCAGCTCTGCTGTAGCGAATCGATGCGCGCGATCAGTTCGTGCGCTTCCGGTGTATCGGGGTGGCTCTCGACGTACTGCTTCCAGTGCGCGAGCGCCTGACGCTGCTGCACGCTGATCGGGTCGTCGAGATGCTCGGCCACCGCGACGTTGACGACCGCCTGCGCCACCCGGATCGGCAGGAAGATGAAGCTCAGTAGCGATCGACCGAGCGCTTCCGAGAACGCATTCACGTCGCGCGCGATTCGCGTGCGGCGGCCCTCGCCGATGCGCTTGTCGGCGAGCAACAGCGGATCGTCGGCGACCTCCATCTCCAGTTGCTTGCGCAGCGCCGGGTCGATGTCGGGATCTTCGAGCAGCAGCGAGGTAGCGCGGCGATACACGATCGGGTCGTTGCTCATCGAGTCGACGAGGTTGCGCCCGTAGGCGAATAGGCCGCTCGGCGGATCACCGGTCGCGACACGAAGCCGCTCGGTGGCTTCGAAGGCTGCGAGCTGCGCGCGCGCGGCGGTGGAATCGGTTCCGAGCGCCGCCTGCGCCAGACTTCGTGCGGCGCGGTCGGTGTCGTCGGGCAGGTACGCGGCGCGCCCTTCGAGCGGCGCGAGCGGGGATTCCTTGGGACTGCCCGCCGGTGTTCCACACGCTGCAGCGACCACGCCGAGCGCGGCCAGCAGCGCGCTGCTATTGCGGCGAGAAGCGATCACGGTCCACCCGCAGCGTGAAGGCCAGGAATGCCTCGAGGCGGCGCGCGGCTTCGAGCTTCTCGGGCGTGCCGTCCTGATTCGCGACGGCTTCGTAGAGCTGCGACGCCGAGTCGACCAACTCCTGGAACGCGGGCGGGTCGAAGAGCAGGCTTTCCGGCGGTCGCGCTGCGACATACTCCTCCGCCATCGCTGCGTAGAGGTCGGCGAGGGCCAGCATGTGGCGGTTGGCGTTCTTGCTCTCGCGGTGGCGCGTCATCACACGCTGCAGCTCTGCGAGCGCGCGCACATTGCCGTCGGGATCGAGGTTGCGGCGCGCCACGAAGTAGTGTGCGCGCGTCACGTCGGTGCGTTCCACCTCCTCCTTCACGACGGCTTCGAGGAAGGTGCCGTTCGCTTCGTCGCCGAGCGCGTCGAGCAGCGCCAGGCGCCGGTCGTAGTCGGCGATCGCGGCGTTGGGATCGGTCGGAGCGGGCACCGGCTTCACGCCGGTCCGCAGCGGGCGGTCTGGGTCGTAGCCGATCTGGATGGCCTCGGCGAGACCGTCGTCCAGCGACGCGGCCTTGCGCGCTTCGTCGCGCAACGGCCCGTCGTGTTCGGCCGCCTGCCGATGGCTCTCCGCGGCGAGGTCATAGGCACGCAACCGCTCGAGCGCGCGAGCCTTCGAGTACGCGATCACGTCGTCGAGATTGCCCGCGCGCAGCGAGTCGACGTGCACGCTCTCGATGCTCTCGAGCCGGATCAGCGACGCGCGGTAGATGTTGCGACCGGTGAAATCGAGTCCCGGTTGGAAGCGGTAGGTGTCGTCGGGTAGATGGCGCCGCAGCGTTGCCACCACTTCGAGCACGCTCGCGACGGGTTGGTACTGCGGCGGGACGGGATGCGGCTTGGCCGCGCAACCGAGGGCAAAGAGGGCGGCCGCCAGGACGGCGCTCGACCTCACGCCTTCTTCCGGGTGGCAACGGCGTTCAGCATCTTCTCGGTCGCCAGCACGGCGGCGGCGAGCTGGTCCGAATCGACCGCGAGTGTCGAGAAGGTTCCCTCGCGATCGCTCGGGTCCTGCCAGGTGATCACCGTCTGCACGAGTGCGCCGGTGCGACCACCGGGTGGAATGCGCACGCGGTAGTCGACGAGCCGTGGCAACGTCAGCCCGAAGCGCTTCACGGCCTTGTCGAGCGCACGCATGAATGCGTCGTAGCCGCCGTCGCCGCTTGCCTTGGCAACCGACACCTCGCCACGCAGCGTGACTTCGACCTCGGCTTCGGGGAGCCCCTTCGAGTCGACGACGACGCGATACGACGCGACACGCACCGGCCGCTGCTCAGGGCGATTCAGCACGTCGGCGATGATGTAGGGGAGGTCGGAGACGGCAACCTCGCTCTTCTTGTCGCCCAGCGCGACGATCCGTTCGAGTACCTGCGTGCGTTCCGACTCCGACAGCTCGATGCCGAGTGCCTTCAAGTTGTGCAGCAATGATGCCTTGCCCGAGAGCTTGCCGAGCGCGTACTGGCGCGCGCGACCGAAGCGTTTCGGCACGAGCCGGTTGGCGTAGAGATCGCCCTTGGCGTCGCCGTCGGCGTGGATGCCGCCGGTCTGCGTGAAGACATCGCGACCGACGATCGGTGCGTTCGCCGACACGCTCTTGCCACTGAAGGTCTCGACCAGTCGCGATGCGTCGACCAGTACGGCCTCGTCGACACCGGTGCGGTACGGCGTGTGGTCGTGCAAAGCGGCAACGACTTCCGCCAGCCGCGTGTTCCCCGCGCGCTCGCCCATCCCGTTCACGCTGGTGTGCACGCCGCGCGCGCCGGCACGCACCGCCGCCATGCAGTTCGCGACCGCCAGCCCGTAGTCGTTGTGGGCGTGGAACTCGAAATGGAGACTGCGCCAGGTGTCGACCATCAGACCGACATAGCGAGTCGTCTCCTCGGGCGAGAAGGCGCCCAAGGTGTCCGGCAGGTAGATCCGTTCGACGGGCAGGTCGCGCAGCGCCTGCACCATCGCGAAGACGTAGTCGAACGAATCGCGCACGCCGTTCGACCAGTCTTCGAGGTAGACGTTGACTGCGATGCGCGCCTTGTGCGCCGCGAGGATCGTCTCGGCTACGCGCTTCGCGTGCTGCTCGGGGGTCTGACGGAGCTGCTCGCGACAGTGCTTCTCCGATCCCTTCGTCAGCAGATTCATCACGCGGCCGCCGACCGCGTGGATCCACTGCACCGAAAGATCGCCGTCGCAGTAGCCCATGATCTCGACGCGATCGGCGACGCCTTCCCTGCGCGCCCAGGCCGTGATCCGGCGCGCCGCAAGTCGCTCGCCTTCGGAGACGCGCGTTTGCGCGATCTCGATGCGGTCGACCCGGACATCGCCGAGCAGCACGCGTGCGATCTGGAGCTTTTCGGCGGGCGTGTAGGAGACGTCGGGCGTCTGTTCCCCGTCGCGAAGCGTCGTGTCCATGATCTGGACGCGTACCGTGGCCGTGCCGTCCTCGGCGATTCGCGTTCGCGCGGCGCTGCTGCGGGGCTTGGATTTGGACACGGGCCGAGGAGCCTCGCAAACCCGCTGTCTTCTGCAAGCTACAGTGCCGACGTGAAGAACGAATCCAAGCAGGCGGACGGCACGACCGCATCGCCCGAAACGGCGGGCCGCAACTTCGTGGTCGAGCCCGCCGCTGCCGGGCGCCGGCTCGACGCCTGGCTCGCCGAGCGCCTCGGCATCGGACGGGCGGGCGTGCGCAAACTGCTCGAAGCGGGCGTCGTCAGCATCGACGGGCGACCGCTCGAACGCCGCGACAAGTCGGCGCCGACGGAAGCCGGTCGCCACGTCGCGGTGGCAGGCTTCGCCGCGCCCGATGCACGCCGCGCGATCGCCGAGCCGGCGCTGCCGCTCACGGTGCTCGCGCGTGGCGCCGGTTGGCTCGCGATCGACAAGCCCGCCGGCGCGCCCGTTCATCCGCTGCGCGCGGACGAAACGGGAACACTGCTGAACGCGCTGATCGCGCGTCATCCCGAAGTGCACGGCGTCGGCGAGGGCGGGTTGCGCAGCGGCGTTGCGCATCGACTCGACGTGCACACGTCGGGCGTCGTGCTCTTCGGCACCGACGAAGCGACCTGGCAACGCCTGCGTGAGGCGTTCCGCGCGCACCGGGTAGAAAAGGTCTACCGCGCGCTGGTGCGGGGTCGCCTCGAGGGTGAGGGCGATCTGCGCGTGTCGCTGGCGGTCGCGCGGCACCGACCTGCGTTGGTGCGGGTCGTGCCCGCGTCCCAGGCGGGATCGCGCCGCACCAGCCTGGCGTGGCGCGCGCTGGCGCACGGCAACGACGTGACGCTGGTCGAGGTGCGACCGCGCACCGGATTCCTGCACCAGATCCGCGCGACGCTCGCGCACCTCGGTCACCCGCTCTGCGGTGACGTCACGTATGCGGCGGGCATCGAGGGCGAAGACACCAGCGGCGCGCAGCGCCACCTGTTGCACGCCGCGCGCGTTCAGGTCGACGAAATCGAGGCCGAGAGTCCCGACGCAGCCGACTTCGCGGAAGCCTGCGCCCGCCTGCTCGCGTGACGCTACCGTCGATCGCCATGCGGATCGTGATCGTCACGGCATCGGCGAGTGGGCGCACGGCGCGGATGGCGGAAGCGG
>JANLTC010000263.1:0-1649 GCA_031362725.1 Deltaproteobacteria bacterium
TGCTGCAGGCGCGATTGCTCCGCCGTCAGGAAGACGAGCGCTCCGTCGAGGCGTCACGCCTTTACGACGAAAAGGGCGAGATTTCCTGGGGAAACCAGATCCGTTCGTACGTGCTCCAGCCCTATCAGATGGTGAAAGACCATCGCACGGGCGAGGAGTCGGGCAACCCCGCCGCCGTGCTCGATGGCGATCTTCAGGAGTTCATGGAGGCGTCGTTGCGCGGCAAGAAGGCGCCCTGATCGGCGTATGCGTGCCGCGCGCGCGGAAGGATCGACGTAGGGGCGCATCGCATGCGCCCGCACCGGTGTTCCCCCGAATTCAGATGTTCGATCGGGTGGATGTCGTACCCGACCGGCTCGGGCGTCGGACGCGGGTCCCGTCGGCCGACCGGCGTCGGGCGGGGCGACCGCCGGTTCCCCGGGGGGCGTGGCCGTGGGTACCATCCGCGCCCCATGCCGCCCATCAAGGTTCGCCGCGCGTTGATCTCCGTCCATGACAAGACGGGGCTCGTGGATTTCGCGACCGCGCTCGTTGCGCGCCAGGTCGAGTTGCTCTCGACGGGGGGCACCGCGAAGGCGCTGCGCGCCGCCGGATTGCCCGTCAAGGACGTGTCCGACGAGACGGGCTTCCCCGAAATGCTCGACGGTCGCATCAAGACGCTCCACCCGCGCATCCACGGCGCGCTGCTCGGACTGCGCGACGACGATCGTCACGCGACCGCGATGGCCGAGCATGGCATCGTCGCGATCGACCTCGTCGTCGTGAATCTCTATCCGTTCGAGGCGACCGTGCGCAAGGCCGACGTCTCGCTCGAGGCCGCCGTCGAGCAGATCGACATCGGCGGGCCGTCGATGATCCGCAGCGCCGCGAAGAACCACCGAAGCGTCGGCGTTGTCACCGACCCGTCCCAGTATCCGCTCGTCCTCGAAGACCTCGCGTCCAACGGCGGGTCGCTGTCGGAAGGCGTCAAGTCGCAACTCGCCTGCGCCGCCTTTGCGCGGACGTCGGCGTACGACGCGGCGATTCACCAGTTCCTCTCGGCGCGCGCGGGCGAGCCGCTCCCGATGGCGTTCGGTTCTGCCTGGAAGACGCTCGGGTTGCGCTACGGCGAGAACCCGCACCAATCGGCGGCGCTCTATGCCGATGCGCGTGCGCCCCAGGGCGCGCTCGCGCGCGCGGGTGTGCGCGGCGGCAAGGAGCTGTCCTTCAACAATTACCTCGACGCCGACGCGGCGTGGGGGCTCGTGCGTGCGTTCGACGTGCCCGCCGCGGTGATCGTCAAGCACACCAACCCCTGCGGGGTGGCGACGCGTGATGACCTGCTCGAAGCGTACCGGTTGGCTGTACGCGCGGACGCCACCAGCGCCTTCGGGGGGATCGTCGCGTTCAACCGGGTGGTCGATGAGGCGCTCGCGAAGGAGATCCGCGAGTTCCGCAACCCCAACGACGGCGAGACGCGGATGTTCTACGAGATCGTGGTCGCGCCGGGGTACACGCCGGAGGGGCTGACGGTGTTGAAGGGGAAGTCGAAGGACCTTCGCATCCTGGAGGCGCAGCCGCGGCTGAAGGGCGGCCGGACGTACCGTCAGGTGGGCGGCGGCTGGCTCGTGCAGGACGCGGACGACCGTGGGCCGGAGGAGATCGACTTC
>JANLTC010000266.1:0-1766 GCA_031362725.1 Deltaproteobacteria bacterium
GTCACGTAGGGGTCGATCGTGACATCGACGTCGAGCGTGCCGCTCATCAGGAACTGCGGGACACCGATGGCGGTCAGCTCTTCGGCCGTGCTTTCGATGTTCGTTCCCGGCGCCACGCCAGCGATGGCGCGCACACGCGGATCCGGCGGGACGTCGGCTCCGGCGCTCGGCTCGGAGCGGCCGCTGACCATGTGCATCGCAGTCCATCCGCCGAACGACCAGCCCGCCACGCCGATGCGTTTGGGATTGATGTGCAGGTAGAAGGGATCGAGCGGATCGAGATTGCGTGCGAGCAATCGATCGATCACGAGTGAGACGTCGAGGGGCCGGTAGCGCCGCATCACATCGTCCGGGATTCCTGCGCCGTCCGAGTTCCCTCCCACATGACTCGGCGCCGCCGCGACGAAGCCGTGCCTCGCGAGCGACTCCATCAACGTGCTCGCCTCGATGCTGATTCCGCCGCCGCCGTGGGAGTAGACCACGAGTGGGAACCCGATCGCCATGCTCGGCTCGGCGTCGTCGAAAGACACGCTCGAGACAACGCCGGTCCCGAACAGGTGGAAGTCGTAGAAGCTCGGCTCGCCAACGGCGCTTTCTGGATCGACGGGATACCAGACGTCGACGGGCAGCGTGCGACCCTCGCGTGTGGGGTCGGTGACATCGAAGACGCTGTGTCCGACTGCGTACGAGCCGGGATCGGCGGGCGACTGGAAGCGCCAGCGGCCCGCTTGCGCCTCGGGCGCGATCAGCAGAATTGCGACGGTCAGGCACGCGAAACCCGGACGATGGCTGCGCATCAGGACGAACTCCCTTGCCCCCAGCCTACCTGTATCACGAATCGGTGACGCAAGGACTCGAAACTCACGTCAGTTCGTGCGTCCGGATCGCTAGAGCCTGCTGTAATCGCCCGGCCTGGGCGCGAGCCGTCGCACCCACGATTCGGGAGCGCGCGTCATCACCTCCTTCAGCAGGTTCATCTGCCACGGGAACGTGAAGGTGTCGCGCCGCGCTTCGATCGCCTCGGCCATCGCGCGCACCGCATCGTCGAGTTCGACGAGGAACATCGTGCCCTCGACGCCGTCGATCATCGGCGTGCGCACGAAGCCGGGACAGATCGTCATGGCGTGGACGCCGCTGCCGTGCAGGTCCATGCGCAGCCCGTCCATGAACGTGATGACGGCCTTCTTCGACGCGGAGTAGGCGACGCGACCGGGCATCGCGCGGTGCCCCGCCATCGACGCGATCGCGCATAGCACGCCGGCGCGCTGTTCGATCATCGTCGGAACGAAGGGCACGACGGTGTTGGTGACGCCGATCACGTTGATCTGCATCAGCCGCGCGACTTCCTCCGCATTGCCCTCGTGCAGCGCGCTGCGGATCCCGACGCCGGCGTTGGCGATGACGAGGTCGATGCCGCCCGCGTCGGCCAGGAAGCGCTCGATCACGACGCGCATCGCGCTGGTGTCGGCGACGTCGGCGGGGAGGACGTGCACGGTTGCGCCACTCTCGCGGAGTTCCGCCGCGAGGTCGGCGAGCAGCGTGGTGCGGCGCGCGACGAGGCCCAGCGTCGCGCCTGGCTTTGCGTAGTGTCGCGTCAGTCCCGCGCCGAGTCCGCTCGACGCGCCGGTGATGAAGATGCGCTGCACGCTACTTCCCGAGGATCTTCGCGCCGGCCTTCTTGATCTCTTCGGCGTCCGGCGGGCGATCCACTTTCGGCACGGCGCGGCCGCGCTGCACGGCGGGCCTTGCGCCGACGGCCTGCAGCC
>JANLTC010000295.1:0-6088 GCA_031362725.1 Deltaproteobacteria bacterium
ATCACCGGTCCCGATGTGATCAAGACGGTGACGCACGAGGAAGTGTCGGCAGAGGATCTCGGCGGCGCGGTCGCGCATGCATCGAAGAGCGGCGTCGCAGATTTCGCGGTGAACTCCGAAGAAGAGTGCATCCAGATCATCCGCAACCTGCTCTCGTTCATTCCGCAGAACAACCTCGAAGACCCGCCCTTCGTCGCGACCGAAGATCCGGTCGATCGTCAGGATCCGGCGCTGCGCAACCTGGTGCCGGACAATCCGAACAAGCCGTACGACATCAAGGAACTGATCAAGCTCGTCATCGATGACGCCAACTTCCTCGAAGTGCATCCGCTCTTCGGCAAGAACATGGTGGTGGGATTCGCGCGTTTCGGCGGTCGCTCGGTGGGGATCGTCGCGAACCAGCCCGCGCACCGCGCCGGCGTGCTCGACATCGACGCCTCGCGAAAGGGCGCGCGCTTCGTTCGCTTCTGCGACGCCTTCAACCTTCCGATCATCACGTTCGTCGATGTGCCCGGCTTCCTGCCCGGTGTCGATCAGGAGCATGGCGGCATCATCACGCACGGCTCGAAGCTGCTCTACGCGTTCTGCGAGGCAACGGTACCGCGCGTGACGGTGATCACGCGCAAGGCCTACGGCGGTGCGTATGTCGTGATGAGCTCCAAGCACACGCGTGCCGACGTGAACTTCGCGTACCCGACGGCGGAGATCGCGGTGATGGGCCCGGATGGCGCGGTGAGCATCGTCTTCCGCAACGAACTGCGTGACGCGGCCGACCCGGCTGCGCGTCGCGTCGAGCTGGAAGCCGAGTACCGCGACAAGTTCGCCAATCCGTTCAAGGCTGCTGAACTCGGCTACATCGATGAAGTGATCAAGCCCGAAGAGACGCGCAGCAAGATCATCCGTTCGCTCGAGATGCTGGCGAACAAGCGGGATACCAATCCGCCCAAGAAGCACGGCAACATCCCGCTCTGAGGGGACCCTCGATGTTCAAGAAGATCCTGATCGCCAATCGCGGCGAGATCGCGGTCCGCGTGATGCGCGCATGCCGCGAGATGGGCATCAAGACGGTCGCCGTCTTCTCCGACGTCGATCGCGACGCGCTGCACGTGCGTTTCGCCGACGAGGCGTACTGCATCGGCCCGCCGCCGGCGCGCGAGTCCTACCTGATTGGCGAGCGCATCGTCGCGGTGGCGAAGAAGGCGGGCGCCGAAGCGATCCATCCCGGCTACGGGTTCCTGTCGGAGCGCGGCGAGTTCGCGGATCTGTGCGCGAAGGAAGGCGTCGTCTTCATCGGGCCCGCGGGCTCGGTGATGCGTTCGATGGGCGACAAGGTCACCGCGCGCCAGACCATGGAACGCGCGGGCGTTCCGATCGTGCCCGGAACCACGGAACGTCTGACCGACGAGGCGATCGAGCGCTGGGTCCGCGATGTCGGTCCGCCGGTGATGATCAAGGCGGCGGCCGGCGGCGGCGGCAAGGGCATGCGGCTCGTCAAGGCCGAGTCGGAACTGCTCAGCGCGATCGCGCGCGCGCGCTCGGAGGCCAAGAGTTCCTTCGGCGACGACTCGCTCTACGTCGAGAAGTTCGTCGAGGAGCCGCGTCACATCGAGATCCAGATCCTGGCCGACTCTCACGGCAACGCCGTGCACCTCTTCGAACGCGAGTGCTCGATCCAGCGCCGCCACCAGAAGGTGATCGAGGAGGCGCCCGGCAATCGCATCAGCCCTGCGTTGCGAGAACGGATGGGCGAGGCGGCCGTCGCCGCGGCCAAGGCCGTCTCCTATGCGGGCGCCGGGACCTGCGAGTTCCTCGTCGACAAGAACGACCACTTCTACTTCCTCGAGATGAATACGCGCGTGCAGGTCGAACATGCGATCACCGAGATGATCACCGGCGTCGACATCGTGAAGACGATGATCCGTGTCGCCGCCGGCGAGAAGCTTCCGTTCCAGCAGGAAGATCTCGCCATCAACGGTCACTCGATCGAAGCGCGCATCTACGCCGAAGATCCGGACAACAACTTCGTGCCCTCGCCCGGCGAGATCCTCGTGTACCGGCCTGCCGCAGGACCGGGGATTCGCGTCGACAGCGGCGTCTATCAGGGCGCGCGCGTCACGGTCTTCTACGACCCGATGGTCGCGAAGCTCGTTGTCTGGGGTCGCGACCGCGCCGAAGCGATCGAGCGGCTCCGCCGCGCTCTCTCCGAGTTCGTCGTGAAGGGCATCAAGACCTCGATGCCGTTTCACCAGAAAGTGGTGAACCACCCGGTCTTCCTGAGCGGCAAATACGACACCGGCTTCATCGAGCAGCACATGGCCGGTGGCAAGGGAGCCAAGCCTGCTGACTCATCGGGCCAGGCCGCGGCCGATGAAGACGCAGCCGAGGCCCGACGCGTCGCGTTCATGATGGCTGCGATCGTCGCCTTCCGGCGCGACAAGAAACGCGCGTCGGAGGTCAGCACGGCGACCGCGACGGGCGGCGGCGACCCGTGGAAGAACTTCGGTCGCCGCTTGCAGATGCGCGGGGGCTGGCGTTGAAGTACGAGGTCTCCGAGAAGCGCGGCGAAACCAAGACGGTCGACCTGGTCGAGAAGTCGGAGCACGAATACCAGGTCACGATCGACGATTGCACCGTCCAGGTCGATGCCGCCAAGAGCGGCAAGACGATCTACTCGATCATCGAGGACGGCAAGCAGTTCGAGGTGATCGTCGACGAGTCGGGTCCCCACGGCTTCGACATCGTCGTCGCGGGCCAGCTCTTCCACCTGCAGGCGTTCGATGAGCGCTCAAAGCTGCTGACCGCCTCGGCGAAACCGGTCACCACCGGTCCGCAGCGCGTCGAGTCCGAGATGCCTGGCAAGGTCGTAAAGATCTCGGTGTCGGTCGGCGAGTCCGTCGTCGAAGGCTCGGGTGTCGTGATCCTCGAGGCGATGAAGATGGAGAACGAGATCAAGTCGCCGATCGTGGGGGTCGTGACCGAGATCGCGGTGGCCGAGGGCCAGACCGTCGAGAGCGGCGCGCTGCTCTTCGTGGTGACGCCGCCCGAGAAGAAGGAAGGCGGCGCCTAGCCCTTGTCGCGCCCGGCCCTGCTCGACACCGACATTGGCAGCGATGTCGACGACGCGTTGGCGCTGGGTCTGCTACTCGCCGCTCCCGAACACTTCGATCTCGTTGCGGTCACCACCGTCTGTGGCGATACGCGGCTGCGCGCGCGCATCGCGGCGCGCCTGCTCGGCGTCGCGGGTCACAAACACGTCGAAGTGTGTGCGGGCGAGGAGGCGCCGATCCTGCGTCCAGCGAATCGCTTCGTCTGGTTCGGGCATGAAGGCAAGGCGCTTCCCGACGGCCCCGACGCCCAGCTTTCCGAAGAATGGGCTCCCGAGCGCATCGTGCGCGCAGCGCGCGAAACGCCAGGGCTCGAGCTGATCGCGATCGGACCGCTCACCAACCTCGCGCGCGCAGTCGCGCTCGATTCGAAGCTCCCGGGGCGCGTCGCGGGTCTCACCGTGATGGGCGGCCACGTGCGCAGCGTCCGCCTCGGTGACAAGGAACTCCCGCACGGCATCGACTACAACCTCTGCTCCGATCCGGAAGCGACCGTCGCCGTGCTCGGAGCTGGCTTCCACACGACGCTCGTCACCGCCGACGTCACGCTGCAAACGTGGATGGGCCCCGCCGACCTCGCGCGGATCGAAACAGGCGGCCCGTTCGCGCGCGCGATCGGCGTGATGCTGCGGCAGTGGACCGGTGTGCAGAAGAAGCTCTTCTCGAGCTGGGGTGGGCCCGAGCCGAGTGACTTCGTCGCGTTCCTGCACGACCCGCTCACGGTACAGGCGCTGATCGACCCGGCGCCCTTGCGCTTCGAAACGCTGCGCATCGTCCCGACCCTCGAGCGCGGCATCCTGCGCACGCTCGAAGCGCCGGTCGGCGCGGCGTTCGGCAGCGAGATGCGCGTCGCGACGGGCGTCGACGCCGCCGCTGCGCGCGACGCCATCGTGGGTCGCCTCGCGTCGCTCTGAGCCATTCCCGCACCATTTTCAATGCCACCCTCGATCGCCATCACCTACCTCCTATCGACGGGAGGTTGAAATGCGCTGGCAGCGATCTGTAAGCCTCGTCGCGGGCATCGTCGTAGCGGCAATCGGCGGAGCGCAGCCGACCTCGGCGACGCCGCTCACGCTCCGCCAGGCCGCCGACGCGGCGGGCATCTACGTCGGCGCCGCGACGAGTCCGGCTGAATTGGCGACAGAAGTCGGTGCGATCGTCACGCGCGAGTTCAATTCGCTGACGCCCGAGAACCAGATGAAGTGGAGCGAACTCGCGCCAGCGCCGGGCGTCTACGATTTCGCTTCGGCCGACGCGCTCGTCGCGTTCGCCGAAGCGAACGACATGCGCGTGCGCGGTCACACGCTGGTGTGGGGACGCACAAACGGACCGCCGACATGGCTCGACGCGGAACTCGCCGCCGCGGCCGACTCGGCCGCGCATCTGCACGATCTGATGCTCGACCACATCGACACGGTTGCGGGTCGCTACGCAGGTCGCATCGAGAGCTGGGACGTCGTGAATGAGCCGTTGGCGTTCACGAGCGGTGCTCTCGATGCGTCGAATCCGTACTTCCAGTTGCTGGGCGAGAGCTACATCGCGGACGCGTTCCACGCCGCCCGTGCCGCCGATCCGAATGCCAAGCTCTTCTTGAACGAGTTCGGTACCGAGCGGATTCCGGCGAAGTTCGCAGGGCTCGTGACGCTGGTCGAAGGATTGCTCGCGGACGGCGCGCCGATCGATGGCGTCGGATTCCAGGGCCACTTCCTCACGCGGCCGAATCGCGCCGCGCTCGCCGCGCAGCTGCGCACCTTTGCCGAGATGGGACTACTGGTTGAGATCACCGAGCTGGATCTCCCGCTCGTACTCTTCTCGAACGACGCCGACCCGCTCGCGTCGCAAGCGCAGGCCTACACCGATGTGTTTGCGGCCTGTCTTGCGGTGTCTGGGTGTCGCGGCATCACGACCTGGGGCGTGACGGACGCCAACAGCTGGCTCGACGACTTCGATCTACTCCGTTCCTTCGCACCGAACCAGCCGCTGCTCTTCGACGCCGACGGGTTGGTGAAACCGGCGTACGACGCGGTGCTCGCAACTCTCGTCGCTGTGCCGCAGCCGGCGACCCTCACCCAGTTATTCCTTGCAATCGGAGCGCTCGCGATCCGCACGCGTTCTCCGACTCGGGCCCGAACGAGTCGCGGGGCTTGACGCAACCCCTGCTCCTAGTGGATTCTCTAGTTGAACTGACGGGCCCCCACTGGAGTACCCGATGACCCTCTCGCCTTCGCTCCCGTCCGAGCTGCGCTCCGATTGGCGGAAGACCGCCTGCATCCTGTGCAGTCTCAACTGCGGGATCGAGGTCCAACTCGAAGGCCGCCGTCTGGCCCGCGTGCGCGGCGACAAGGCCCACCCTGGCTCCGAGGGGTACACCTGCGAAAAGCCGGCGCGACTCGATCACTACCAGAACGGCCGCCATCGGCTGACCACGCCGCTGCGCCGCCGGTCCGACGGAAGCTTCGAAGAGATCGATTGGGACACTGCGATCCGCGAGGTCGCAGCGGCGTTCGTCCGCGTTCGCGACATCCACGGCGGCGACAAGATCCTCTACTACGGCGGCGGCGGACAGGGAAACCATCTGCCCGGCGCGTACGCCCGCGCGACCCGCTCCGCACTGGGATCCGTCTACGCCGCGAATGCGCTTTCGCAGGAGAAGACCGGCGAGTTCTGGGTCGACGGCCAGCTCTTCGGGCGACCCTCCTGCCACACCGCGCCCGACTTCGAACACGCGGAAGTGGCCGTGTTTCTCGGCAAGAACCCGTGGCAGTCGCACGGCTTTCCGCGCGCGCGCGCGGTGCTGCGCGAGATCGCGAAGGACCCGAAGCGCACGCTCATCGTGATCGATCCGCGTCGCACCGAAACCGCCGACCTCGCCGATTTCCATCTGCAGCTGCGCCCCGGTACCGATGCGTTCGTGCTTGCTGCGCTGCTCTCGATCCTGGTCGAGGAGGATTTCGTCGATCCCACGTTCGTACGCGAGCACACGA
>JANLTC010000297.1:0-1991 GCA_031362725.1 Deltaproteobacteria bacterium
GTGGTCCCTCGACCTGCGCCGCTACGGCAGCGTGCCGCACGCGGGCTTCGGCCTAGGACTCGAGCGCACCGTCGCATGGATGTGCGGCATCGAGCACGTGCGCGAGGCGAGCCCGTTCCCGCGCATGCTCAACCGGCTGTACCCGTAGGCGAGCGCGAGTCCGGACGGACGGTAAAGTCGTCGCCGAGTTCAGCGCAGAAGGGCAGTCGCTTCGCAGAAGGTTGGGACAAGATGCTTGCCATGAAGACGTGCATCGGGATCGCAGCGCTGCTCGTAGCTGCGTGTTCCAACGATCGGAACCCGACGTCCGCGTCCGCTCCGCCCGCGCCCGAAACGCAGTCGCAGTCGCAGCCAGAGTTCGACTGGCCGGTACCTGCGGGCTGGGCACACGAGACGATTCCGTTTCCAATCGAGTTCGCTCCAGAGCTGCCGTATCGAGGTCTGGAGGAATTGCGCTTCGCACCTGGCTTCTCCACACCTGACGCGAGCACGTTCTGGAGCTACTGCTTCGTCTGGTGGATCGAGGAGCCACCCAGCTTCGATCCGCGCTCCCTCTCCACCGCCCTTCGCGATTACTTTCGCGGGCTCTCGCTCGCGGTGGGCAAGGACAAGTTCACTCTCGACCCGGAGCATTTTCGCGTCGAGCTCGCAACCAAGTCGGAAGGGGACCGCAGCGTGCTCGTGGGCCAGGTACACAGCTACGACGCGTTCGTCACCGGGCAGCCCATCGTGCTGAACGTAGAGGCGTCACTGCGAAGTTGTCCGAGAGCTGGACACAGCGCAATTACGTTCATGCTTTCGCCGAAATCGATGGAGGATGCAGTGTGGATTGAACTGCGTGCTTGCGGCTCAGCCCTGCACTGCAACTGATCTGCGCTGGTGGGACGAGCGAGTCCTGCGACCGTCGACATCAAGGCGGCCACGCGACTCGGTAGCCGTTTGACCAGTTGACTGTCGCAGGGTTGCAGAAGCTCGCAGCCGCGTTGCGGTACAAGAGCTGGTAGTAGGCGATCTCGCCCGCAACCTGCGCGGTCGCGATCGACACGGGCGTCGTCTGCACATTGTTCGGATAGGTCCAATTGCCGATGAGAGCGCCGTTCGTGCCGGCGTGGTGAGCGCCGAACCGAACAAGCGCACCATCGACGCATCGGATTCCATCTCCTGCTTCGATCCCCGACGTGGCGTTCGCGTCTCCCTTCACGAGAAGCGCAAAGCCCACGTAGTTGGGCGCGATGCGCGCTCGAAACTTGAGCGTGCCCGGTGCCGGTGCAACATCTCCGACGGCCACAAGCCCCGCGCCGGCGAAGTTAAGCGAGTTGGCGCAACCGTGGGCCGTGGCCGCGGCAGGAGTCGGCACTGAATCAGGTGAAGTGCACGGGCATGACGTTAGGAGCGTGCCGTCGCCAAAGCAGAAGCTGATGCCCTGCTCGAGGCAGTTGCGATGCAGCGTGACGGACTGATAGATCGGGTTCGCCACCAACAGATCGCTGTCGCCATCTCCATCGAAGTCGGCGTGCGTCACTGGGCGGATGACGTGGCCCGAAGCAGTCTTCTGATGTGGCGCAAAGGTGCCGTCGCCGCGGTTCAAGAGCAGCGACACTGACGACCCAGCGTTGACCACCGCCAGATCCAAGTCGCCGTCTTCATCCAGGTCAGTTGCGACTGCCCGCTGCGGGCTGTTCCCAACCGGATACATCTCATACGGCGCGAAAGCACCGCCGCCTTGGTTCAAGAAGACCGCGACGTAGTCATTGCTGTCGTTGAGAGCCACGAGGTCTGCACGGCCATCACCGTTCAGGTCCGCGTTCGTGACGTAATATCCCCCGGATCCCAAGCCCCCCACGGCGTGGAACACTGGTGGCGCGAACGTGCCGTTGCCCTGGTTCAAGAGCACCGACACGGTGCCTGCGGCGCCTGCGACGGCGGGGTTGAAGAGGTTCGACACCGCCAGATCCACGTCTCCATCACCATCCAGATCAGCGCTCGTCACG
>JANLTC010000318.1:0-1993 GCA_031362725.1 Deltaproteobacteria bacterium
CTCGGGATGGTGGTGGTGCGCCGGCATCGCGAACTTCGCGGGCAGATGGCAGTTCGCGCACACCGCGTTCGGATCGCTCGTCACGCCATGCAGCTTGCCGCTGTGCGAGTCGTGACAGTCGCTGCACGTGACGCCCGCCGCGTACATCTTGCTCTGCGTGAATGAACCGTACTCGTAGACCTCGTCCTGGATCTGCCCGTCGGCGTGGTAGAGCGACGCTTCGAGCAGCGCGGGCCGATGCGTGTCGAGCAGTGGCTTGCCGAACGCGTAGTCTTCGCTCACGACGCCGCGCCGCGAATGACAGGGCGCGCAGGTCTCCACCTCGACATGCGATGCGAGCGGCGGATTCCGCTTCGCGATCCCCGTCTCGGGGTTCATCACCCACCGGGCCGGATCGCGGCGCCCGAGATCCACAGTGAGCCCGCGCATTGGATCCGAGTCAGGCCCGCGGTTCGCGCCCGCCTTCGCCCACGCGACGTGATTCGAGCCTGGACCGTGACACGCTTCGCAGCCGACGTTCAGCTCCGACCACTTCGTTTCGTAGCGATCCTGCGCCGCGTCGTAGTTCTTGCGCAGGTTCGTCGAGTGGCACGCGGCGCACATCTGGTTCCAGTTGCTCGCGACACCGGTCCAGTGCAGCAGATCGCCCGGCGGAATCTTCTCGTCGGGTTGCAGCGAGAACCAGCGCTGGCCGCCTTCGGCCTTCGGCCGCGCATCCCACGCGACCGGCGGCGCCTGGAAGCGTCCGTTCGGAAACGCGACGAGATATTGCTGCAGTGGCGCGACCCCGAAGGTGTAGAGCACCTCGTAGTCTGCGGGCTTTCCGTCCGGCCCCGCGGTGCGGATGAAGCGCTTGCCGTCCTTCTTGGTGAAGGTCGTGGTGACGCCGAACGTGGTCAGCGTCGCGCCGTCAAAGCGGCCGAGCACGGTTTCGTCGTTCGCAACCTGCATCGCGAGATCGTGATGCGAGCCACGCCACGCCGCTGTTGCGTCGGCATGGCAGCCAGCACAACTCGGGGCGCCGACGAAGGTCGCGGGGACGGCCGCCGCCGCCGACGCGAACAGCATCACCGCAATGGTGATTGCGGAGCGGATCAATCGCGACCCGCGCGGTCGGCGGCGGATCGGAGGGTCTCGGGGACGCGTTGCTGCAACATCTCGCTCGCCTCGGCGCGACCTCGACCGGACTCGATGCGCCGGCCTAGTGAAGCAGATCACGAATGAAAAACCCGGCGGCCGAGCCTCTCGTCGCGATGGACCGCTCGACGCTGCTGAAATTTCGCGTTCGCTCCCGATATTTCGTGGCACCGGCTCCCTGCGCGGCTGCTACATGTTGCGTAGCCTGCGCATCGTGCAGCTGGCGCACTCGTTGCTGCGCGCTCCACCGAGAGCCAGGCGACTCAATCGCGCAAAGGAGGCATCGTGCCGATTCGTCCCGTTTCATCCAGCAAGCGTGTTCTCACGCTGGTGCTGGTCATCCAGGCGGCGTTCGCCGCCACACTCGCCGCGTCCGAGCCGGCCGCCGCCGCGGACCGCAAGCCCAACATCCTCGTCATCTGGGGCGACGACATCGGCTACTGGAACGTCAGCGCCATCAACCAGGGCATGATGGGTTACAAGACGCCGAACATCGACCGTATCGCCAAGGAAGGCGCGCTCTTCACCGATTGGTATGGCCAGCAGAGCTGCACGGCTGGGCGCGCCGCGTTCATCACCGGTCAGTCGCCGTTCCGCACCGGCTTGCTGAAGGTCGGTCTGCCCGGCGCCAAGGAAGGACTCCAGGCGCGCGACGTCACGATCGCCGAACTGCTGAAGGGCCAGGGCTACACGACGGCGCAGTTCGGCAAGAACCATCTCGGCGATCTCGACGAGCACCTGCCCACCGCGCACGGCTTTGGCGAGTTCAAGGGATCGCTCTACCACCTGAACGCCGAAGACGAGCCCGAGCACGAGGACTACTTCAAGGATCCCGAGCTGCAGAAGCGCTTCGGAA
>JANLTC010000334.1:0-14871 GCA_031362725.1 Deltaproteobacteria bacterium
GCTGCAAGCGAGCGCGTTCCACATCTCGACGGCGGGCGTCACCTACTTCAACACCACGCCGCTCGGGCGTGCGGTCACGGGCACCTTGCTCGTCGTCGCGATGAAGGAAGACGACGTCCACATCTGGGGCGATGGCAGCACTTTCAAGGGCAACGACATCGAGCGTTTCTACCGCTATGGGCTGCTGGCGAACCCGAATCTGCAGATCTACAAGCCGTGGCTCGATGCGCGCTTCATCGACGAACTCGGCGGCCGCAAGGAGATGTCCGAGTACATGCTGCGGTCGGGGCTTCCGTACCGGATGAGCACCGAGAAGGCCTACTCGACCGACTCGAACATGCTCGGCGCCACGCACGAGGCGAAGGATCTCGAGCACCTCGACAAGGGCATCCGCATCGTCGAGCCGCTGATGGGCGTCGCGTTCTGGCGTGAGGACGTCGCCGTGCGTCACGAGACGGTGACGGTGCGCTTCGACGAAGGCTGGCCGGTCGCGCTGAACGGCGTGGAGTTCGCCGATCCCGTCGAATTGCTGACGGAAGCCAACACGATCGGCGGTCGCCATGGACTCGGCATGAGCGACCAGATCGAGAACCGCATCATCGAGGCCAAGAGCCGCGGCATCTACGAAGCGCCTGGCCTCGCGCTGCTCTTCATCGCGTACGAGCGGCTCGTCACCGGCATCCACAACGAGGACACCATCGAGCAGTACCGCGAGAACGGCCGCAAGCTCGGCCGGCTGCTCTACCAGGGACGCTGGTTCGACCCGCAGGCGATCATGTTGCGCGAAGCGGCGCAGCGCTGGGTCGCGCGCGCGATCACCGGTGAGGTCACGCTCGAGCTGCGGCGCGGCAACGACTACTCGATCCTCGCGACATCGAGCCCGAACCTCACGTATCACCCGGAACGATTGACGATGGAGAAGAGCGAGTCGTCGTTCTCGCCGCAGGATCGCATCGGCCAGTTGACGATGCGCAACCTCGACATCGTCGACACGCGCGAGAAGCTGTTGACGTACGGCCGCGCCGGTCTGCTTTCGCCGGAGTCGGGCATCGGGATGCCGCTGCTCGGAGAGTCGGCGAAGGCGGCGAAGCGGAAGCCGGACGGGGGCGAGGTCCGATGAACCTCGCCGCTCGCCGTTGGCTCGCTACGCGGGAACTAACCGCGCGTCTGCTTCGATCGCGCGCGACGCAGAGCGACTAGCGCGGCGAGCGCTGCGCCGGCGAGTGCGGTGTCGCCAGGCTCCGGTATCGGCAGGCCCACCATCGCGAGATCGATCAGCGTCTGCGCCTGCGCGCCGATGTTGGTGATCGGCAGCAGCGTCTCGCCGCTTCCCGTCGCCCGGCCGACGCGCGTGAGACCCGGCTCGCCCGGCGCGACGAAGACGTCGCCCTGTGCGTCCACCTCGATCTCGTTCCAGAGGATCACGGACGGAAAGAGCGTCTCGAGGTTCGCGACGATCGGCGTCGTCGCGCCGCTCACCGGATCGACGTCGAGCAGTGCCGTCGGGCCGATGAATCCCTCGAGCACGAGGTACGAGCCGTCGCGGTCGAGCGCGACGTCGCCGAGCGAGACGCTCGCCGGGTCGTAGAGCACCTGGGCGCTCGGCGGCGTCCCTGGGTCGATGCGAACGAGCAAGCTCTGCCCACCGGTGTAGGCAAGCGCCGCGAGCGCGCCCTGCTCGTCCACCACGAGCTGCTGGATCGATTGGTACGCCGAGTCCTCGAAGTACGACTCGAGCGTGTCGGTCGAGGGCGTGTAGCGGAGAATGGAGGCAGAGCTGCTGAAGCCGACGCTCCGGCTGCCGGCGACGTACACCGTGCCGTCCACAGGGTCGACCGCAACATCGACCGGCGTAGTCAGGCCGAGCGCGCGCAGGCGAGCGGGATCGAATGCCTGGAAGTCGAGCGTCGTGGGATTGATGCTGTAGAGCGGATACGGTCCGACCCAGACGTCGCCATTCGGTGCGCCGCCGATGCCGGTCGAGTACTCGTTCCCCACACAGAGCACCGTGGTGACCTGCGTCGGTGTCCCCGGCATGATCTGGATCAACTGATCCTCGAACGAGCCGGGAGCGAACGGATCGCCGCGCGCCGTCAGCGACGCCAGCCACGGGCCGGGGGGCGGCGCGGGTACGGCCGCGATCACCGAGTTGGCGTGGATGTCGGTGCAGCTGGGCGACGTCGAGCCCTCGAGATTGATCTCGGCGCGGCACGCGGTGAGGGTGCCCGAGAGGTCGATCGTGACAACGCCGCTCGCGGGGATCGTTCCGCTCCAGTCGACCGAGCGCGTTCCGGCGTTGTAGCTGACGCCCGGGCCGCTGGGCGGTGTCGTGACGTTGAAGCCGCGCAGATCGAACGAGATCGACGCGCCGGGCAGCGTCTGGCCGACGGCCGAGCCGAACGAGACGGAGAGATTCGCAAGTCCACCGGGCCGCGTGACCTGCACGCCGATGTCGCGGAGCGGCGAGACGAGCCGCTGCGGTGGAGCGAGATTGGAGGCGCCGATCTCGACGTCCACGATCTGTCCGATCGCAAAGGTCGCGGGCTCCACCGAGCGACCCAGCTCCATGCCGCAGGCGTCGTACGCCACGACCGCGTCGCCGAAAGCGAGCTGTGTCTCGCGAACACCGGGCGGTACGCACGAAGAGATCTGCGAGACGAAGTTGATCGCCGCGTTCTGACCCGCCGCAACGTCGCCCGTCCATTGGAAGCGCGCGCCCGACGTGTCGACGACGCCGCCGGCCGCCGATACGACGCGATCGAACGCGGCCGCGATGCCGTAGTCGAAGCCGTCCGCGGTCGTGGAACTCGAGCGGCCGAGCTGCACGCCTTCGATGCTCTGGCCGTTCGCGTTGCTGAGCGTGACGGTGTGCGTCTGCTCGTCGCCTGGCCGCAGCGGCACACGCGCGGGAACCGTCGCGACCGACACCGTGAGCGGACCCGATGATGTGGGCGCGACTTCGAGATCGATCTGGTTGCTCGGGAGGTAGCTGCGTCCATCGTTGTCCGGCGGGAAGGTCTGGCTGATCAGCGCTTGCAGCGAGACGGAGGACTGCGCCACTTCGCAGCCGAGCGAGAACGACACGCTCACGGTGCCACTCGCAGCGGGTGCGAGTTCGCCGATCACCCAGCGCACCAGGCCGGCCGTCTCATCGCCGCCGCCGGTCGCCGACACGAACGTCGATCCGTACGGCAGTTGCAGCTCGATCTCGACATTGTGCGCCGTGACGCCGCCATGGTTCGCGTAGTCGAGGCTGTACGCGACCGTGTCACCCACCTGCGCCATCGTCGGGCCGCTGAGATCGAGCACCGGATCCGCGGCGGGGCAATTCGCCAGCCCGCAGAACGCGACGCCCGGCTGCGACGTCCCGCCCTGTCCGGTGCACGCGGTCGCCGTCAACTCATCGCAGTTGGGACTGCCGTCGGCGAAGCAGCACGCCAACTCGACGGGCGGCGGCGGGCACGCGCTGCAGGCCGTCCCCGCGCCGAGGAAAGTACCGCTGCAGAGCTGAACGGTTCCGGTGTCGAAGCACGCACTGGCGAAGCAGCACGCGCCGCTCGTGTCGAGGCAATCCGAGAGATCGAAGGGCGGGATCGGCGGACCGCCCGCCGAGCCGGGCGCGCGCGTCACCTCGATCGTCACGGTGCCGCCGCTCGCGGCCGTCACTTCCGCTTCGAGCACCGCGTCGATGTTGCCGATCGGGAACGAGCCCTGGTTGATCACTGTGCCGAGCGTTCCGGGACACAGATCGATCAGCCGGTAGTCCGTCTCACCCGGCAGCCCGACATCGTGTTGCAAGAACGCCTGCGTCCCCGATGGCGAGACCTGCAGGAAGCCGAGATCCGTCGCGAAGTCGAAGCCCGGACCCGACACGGTGCCCGTCACCAGATCGACCCACACCAGATTGAAGAAGCCGAACCCCGTGGCGTTCGTCGCGAACCACGCAATCCGCTGCGTAGAGACGCCGAGTCGCCCGGTGCAATCGAGCCCCGCGCCGGGACCATTCGGCTCGGCGCAGAGTCCCGTGTCGTAGAAGCCGAACTGCAGGATCCCTTTGGGAATGCACAGCCCCGCGACGATCGGCTCGAGCCGGTCTCCGAAGCTCGGAATCCGATAGAAGTGCACCTGCGTGCCAGCACCGTTGTTGCAGGTGCCGCCGAACGCATACACCATCGTGCGACTCGGCGTGAGCCGCAGCGAACCGAGCGCCGCATCGGGAATCCCCTGCGGACCGGTGGGCCGCAGGAACAGCGACTCCGCCGTGCCATCTCCGTCGCGATCGATCTGGATCGCAGTGGTGCTGATCGGGAAGATCCCGAGCGTGCCCTGCGTCGGATGCAGCCACCACGGATTCCAGCGTTGAAACGCGCCCGTCGTGGACGCAGCCGTCGCGAGCGCGGGGGCGTGCATCACGACGAAGAGCAGGGCGAAGAGCAGCCGGACGCAGCGAATCGAGACGAGGTGGCGGGCCATGAAGAGCCTCCCAGATGACGAGGCTACGCGTCGCGACGCGCCGGTACAGTCGCCAGAATGGGCTACGCCGAGGTGGACCGGGCGGTCAACTCTCGCCAGCAGGATCGTTCCATCAACAGCTCCGGTGCCGACGCGCGACAGCGCGCCAGCGATCGCAGTAGAGTCCGCCGAATCCGTTTCGCAGGATCGAAGGACGTCCCCATGAGAGCCTCACGGATCCCGTTGCTTCTGCTGCTGGCGCTGACTTGCGGGTTCGCGCACAGCGCAGCTGCGGCGATCTTCGTCGTCACCAAGACCGTCGACACGAGCGACGGCGTTTGCGACGCGGACTGCTCGTTGCGAGAGGCGATCCTCGCGGCGAACGCGGGCGGCTCGACGGTGCAGATCCCAGCGGGCGTCTTCCGGCTCGCGATCCCGCGCAGCCCGCGCGGCGACAACGCGGCCGGCGACGGCACCAACGGCAACCTCGTCGTGAACAACGCGATCACGGTGATCGGCGCAGGCAAGAACGCGACGATCATCGACGCGCGCCCGTCCGCAGACGCCGTCGCGACCGACCGCGTCTTCAGCATCACGCAGGCGGGCAACCTGACGATCAGCGGCGTCACGATCACCGGCGGCCGCACGGGCGGCTTCGGACAGGGCGGCGGCATCCTCAACATCCAGAGTACCGTCGCAATCTTCGACTCGACGATCCGCAACAACACCGCCCTGAACACGACCGGTGGCGGCATCATGAACATCGACAACCAGTCGCGACCGAATCCGCCGGCCGCGCTCTCGGTGATCCGATCGACGATCGCCGGCAACGTCGCGGGCGACCCGGCGCGCACGTCACTCAACGAAGGCGTCGGCGGCGGCATCTACAACAACGGCGGCCGGCTGGTGCTGACGAATTCCACCGTCACCGGCAACGAGGCGATCCCGTCGTTCGCGCAGGGCTTCGGCTTCCTGCCCGGCACCGGGCGTGGCGCCGGGGCTCGACATGCTGCTCGCCGCGAACGGCGGGCCGACCGAGACGCTTGCGCTGCTGCCGGGCAGTGCGGCGATCGGCGCGGGCCGCGCGGAGTCGTGTCCGCGGGTCGATCAACGCGGTGTCACGCGCAAGGACACGTGCGACGTCGGCGCCTACGAGGCGGTGCCCGAGGCAGACGCCACGGTGCTCGGACTCGCTGCCTCGGCGGGACTCGTCGCGCTGCGCCAGGCACGCCGCTCCGCGCGGGCCCCGCGCAGGACCTCCCTTCGATCGCGATCACGCGGAGCGCGCTATTCGGGCAGCGTGTCGCCCGAGCCCCCGAAATCCTTCGGGAAGTCCTTGAACTTCGGGAGTCCGTCGCGCATCGCGAGCACCTTCTCGCCGTAGTGCACGTGCATCGTCGGCTGGAACGCAACACCGGGTAGCACGACCGAGAACACGTCGATCATGCCGATGGCGGGATGTACGACCAGCACGCGCCCGCCGCATTGCTTGCAGAACTGGCGGTGGCTCGCTTCGGTCTTCTTGTACACCCCGAGCTGCTCGGCCCCCTTGCGCACCTGCACCTTCGCGATCGGCCAAAGCGTCGCGCCATGGATCGGCGCACTGAGCCAGGTGCGACAGGACTCGCAGTGACAGAACGCCATCACCGCTGGCGCGCCGGTCGCCTCGATCTCGACGGCCTTGCAGAAACACGTTCCCCGGTAGGTCGGCTCGCTCGCCATGAAGACTCCTCGCGTGGTTGGGCTGGTGGGCCGCCCGCAGCGCGGCGCGGCGCCATCGTCGCATCAAATCCGCGATTCGTCGCGTCGCAAGTCGCGGCCACGGCGCCGCCTCAGCCGCCCACCATCACGACCGTTCGCCCCGCTGTGCGCCGCTGCTCGTGATCGTCGAGCGCACGGCCGGCGTGGTCGAGCGAAACGCGACGCGTCACCACCGGCCGGATCTTCTTCTCGCCGAGCAGCCGCAGCAGATCCGCGTGCACCGCGTCGCCGACGTCGCGACCAAACGGGTTCATGCCCATTCGCCGGATCGCCGCCGGCATGTCGTCGAAGTACGCGAGCATCACGCCGACGATCGAGAAGTTGCCGGGACAGGTCGGGCGCAGCGGGCGGCCGGTCAGGCCGTTCTGCGCATCGTCCGCGAAGCCGACGCAGAGGTAGCGGCCTTCGCGTGCGACGCAGCGCCACGACTTCTGGACGAAGTCGCCGCCGGCGAGATCGCAGACGACGTGCGCACCGACTTCGCGCGTGTGGTCGAGCACCGCGGCGACGAAGTCCTGTTGCGTGTGGTCGATCGCGAGTTCGGCGCCGAGTTCTGCGCAGAATTGCGTCTTCGCCGCACCTCCCGCCGTCGCGATCACATGGGCTCCACGTGCGACACCGAGCTGGATCGCGGCAGTGCCGACCCCACTCGCACCGGCGTGGACGAGCAGCGTCTCCCCGGCTTCGAGCCGGGCGCGCCGGAACAGCGCGAGGTGTGCGGTGTGGAATGGCAGCAGGAAGGCGGTGGCTTCGGCGTCGTCGAGTTCCGCGGGCGCGTCGAAGACGGTACCGAGCGGCGCGATCGCGTACTCGGCGAGACCGCCCTGCGCGAGCTGCGTGATCGCCACGACGCGCCGTCCGATCCACGTTTCGCCGCCCGCACCCGCCGCATCGACGACGCCGCACACGTCCATGCCGAGCGTGAACGGCGGCGGCATCGGGATCGTCGTGACGCGACCGTGACAGCGATCGATGTCGTTGAAGTTCAGCGATCCCGCAGCAACGCGAATCCGCAGCTGCCCGGGGCCGGGCTCCGGCACGGGCACCTCGATGACTTCGCACACCTCGCCCGGCGGGCCATTGCGCAGTACTCGTAGTGCCCTCATGCAGATCTCCCGATCGACGTGGAAGCGAGCCCTGGTCGTCGCGCTCGCGTTGCTGGCGGCAGTTGCGCTCGGCGCCGAGGGCGTCTTCTGGTTGGGTAGCACGCTCGCCGTGCAGCCTGCGGTCGCGGGCGACTGCGCCGTGCTCGTGCTCGGCCATCCGAGCAACGCCGACGGCTCGCCCAGCGCCGTGCAGCGCGCGCGCGTCGCGGCGGGCGCCCTCGCCTACCGGCGCAATCTCTGCGAGCGCTTGATCGTCTCGGGCGGTGCGGCGCACACGGCAGCGATCGAGGCGGAGGTGATGGCGCGACTCGCGGAGGACGACGGCTTCCCCGCATCGCAGATCGTGATCGAGAATCGCGCGCAGAACACCTGGCAGAACATCGAGTACGCGCTGCCGTCCCTCGACGGCTTCGCGCATCTCTTCATCGCATCCGACCCACTGCACGCGCTTCGCGGCCGGCGCTATCTCTGCAAACAGCGACCTGATTGGTGCGGCCGCGTCGCGATCGCGCCGGCCTACGAACCCTTCGCGCGACCGCTCTGGAAGATCGGCGCCGTTCTCTACGAGCTGCACGCGTGGATCCGCGATCGGCTGGTCTACGGGTGCGTTCCCTCGTGACTCGATGCTGTGGCTCCGCTGGCGAGCGGAGCGCGCTCCGGTTGGGTGCGCCGAGCGAACCAGCCGGAGCGCGCTCGTCGTGCTCCGGCTAATGCGGTGTGTCGTCCACCATCAGGCTTCGATCCACCACGGTGCGAATGCCGCTCGCGTCGATGTCGCGCAGCAGCTTACTCGCTTCGGCGTCAGCGGTGAGCTTGCCCTGCGATTCGGCCATCGCGGCGAGGCTCGGGTACTCGGTCGCGACATAGATCACGTCCGTGTTCTCGCCGGCGAGAGTCGCCCGCCAGACGCGCGCCGGTGCGAGGCCGAGACGCTTCGAGATCCCCTGCAAGGTCTTGATCTTGCCGAGGTACACCTGCCGGTCTCCGGTCACCTTGACCGCGATTACTTGAAGAACCGCCTGCGCGTCGGCAGCGCGCGCACTCATCGGAACCAGGGTCGCGGCGAAGATCACCGCGAACAGCAACGAACCGAGTCTGTGAGTTCTCATTGGGACCTCTTTGATTGAAGTGGGAACCGCCGCGCGCCGGTCCCGGACACGGCGCCACGCGGGCGCAGTAGATGCCGATGGCACCGGGGTGTCAAGCGCGAACAGCCTGCCCAGTCGCAGTTCGTTGTCGGTGATACGCGTCCTGGCTCGGGCAACAGCAGCCCCGTGGAACGAGACCTACGGCGCTGCGCTTCGCGCGAAACCGTGCTCCCATGGGCGTGGCCAGCGAGGGAGGGAATCCGATGGCGAATGCACGCATCGATCTGCAAGTCGCCGCGCGTCTGGGTTTGCGCGAGGCGCGACGCTGGCTGCGCGGCGAGCGCGAGCCGGCCCCGGATCTCCCGCGCTTTCGCGAGGCCCTCGACCACGCGCTCGCGGCGATCCCCGAAGGCGTCGTCGCCGATCACGCGTGGATCCAGCTCCCCGCGAGCGAACCGCCCTGGCGCGACAGCGGCATCGCGCTCCGCGCGGGTGAGGAGCTGAGCTACTTCGCCGCCGGCCGCGTCGTGGTCTCCGCGGCCCTCGACATCTGGGTGACACCGAAGACGCAGATCTGGGCGCGGATCGGAGAAGCGGGACCGATCCGCTCGTCGAGTCGCGACTCGAACACGCTGCGCGCAGAGCGCGAGGGTCGGATCTTCTTCGGCAACTACTTCCCGAATGATTGGAAGGACGCGAGTGGCGCGCGACGTGAACCGGACTCGGTGTACGCAGGAATGGCAGGCGAGATCTGGATCTTGGCGGTGCGCTGGCGGGGACGCGCAGAAGACGGACTCGCCGCGCTCGCGGCGGCCGGCGACGCGACCGGCGCCGTCGCGAGCGAACGCGAACGCCTCGCGCTCGGCGACCCGGCTCCGACCGGGTGGCACTACCTCTGGCATCTCGGCGACGCCGAGATCTTCCGTGCGAGCCAGGGCCCGAGCGGCGAGCCGGCGCTCCACTGCGAGGTGGTCGGCGACGTCGGCATCCTGCAGCGCGACATCGCGTTCGCGTTGCGAGCGGACACGGAGATCGGCTGGCAATGGCGGGTCGACGCAGTGCCCGGCCTGTTTCGCGAGGACACGGTCCCGAGTCACGACTACCTGAGCCTCGCGGTCGAGTTCGCGAACGGCCTCGACCTCACCTACTACTGGAGCAAGTCGCTTCCCGTCGGCACCGCCTACTGGTGCCCGCTTCCAAACTGGAAGCACCGCGAGTTCCACATCGTGATCCGCTCGGGCAGCGAAGGCCTCGGCACCTGGGCCGCGGAGCGCCGCAACCTGCACGCCGATGCGCTGCGCTACTTCGGCACGCATCCGGGCGACGTCGTCCGTGTGTGGCTGATCGCGTCGAGCGTCTTCAAGCGCCAGCGCGGAAGCTTCAGCGTCGCCGACATCCGGCTTCGCGATGGTGCAGAGGAGCAGGTCGTGCTCTGAGGCGACCCGTGCGCGTCAGCAGATCCGCGCCGGACGGCGCTCGAGGCTCCGGTTGACGCGGCCGCCCGCGGCGCGGCAGTCTCGGTGCGGGCGAGGTGGTGCGAATGGGTCGAGTTTGGTTGCGCGTGTGCGTTGCGGCGCTGCTGCTCGCGTGCAGCGCACCCGATCTCGCGGTCGCCGGCGCCGCGCTGCTCGCGCCACCGCCCGCCGATCCCTTCCTGCGGGCCATGTCTCCCGAACTGCTCCCGCGCCTCGAGCGCGAGCTCTTCGTGATGCTCCCGAGCGACGCCGCCGCGCCCGGCCTCGCGCAAGGGCTCGTCGTGTTCTCGCAGCCCTACGCACAGGTTTGGCGCCTGCTCACGCAGACGGACCGGCAACGCGAGTACCGAACGGAGCTGGCCGAACTCACGAACCTCGAGCGCTCGGGGAGCGTCGTCGTCGAACGGCACCGCATCCGCGTGCTCTTCGTGGGTCTGGCTTATCACCTGCGCTACGTGTTCGACGCTTCCGCGTGGCACATCGAGTGGTCGCTCGCGCCGAACTACGAGAACGACATCCAACAGATCTCCGGCGTCTGGGACCTCTTCGATCTGGGCGGCGACCGGACGCTCGGGCGCCTCGGCACGTCGGTGGGCATCGGCTCGGCGATGCCGCGCTCGATGCAGGACTCGATCACGCGCAACAAAGTTCCCGAGACACTCGACCATGTGAGGCGTTGGGTGGACTCGGGCGGCAAGTGGCGACCCTGATGCGTGGAGGCCGCAGATGAGCCGATTCCTGCAGCGCGTGCTCGGAGCCGCAGTGCTCGACGCGCGCGTCTACGAAGAAGTCGAGGCGGATCGCGGCGCGAACGCGCAAGCGCTTGCGGTCGTGGTGCTGTCGGGTGTGGCGCTCGGCGGCGGCGGCCTCTCGAACAGCGGCTGGCAGGGAATCCCGTTCCAGGCCGCGGCGGCGATCGTGCTTTGGCTCGCGTGGGCGACAGCAACCCATTGGATCGGGACGCGCGTCCTGCCGGGGCCGAAGACCGCAGCGGACATCGGCCAGCTGCTGCGCACGATCGGCTTCTCCGCCGCGCCGGGCATGCTGCGCGTGTTCATGCTGATTCCGGGCGCCGCGCTCGGCGTGCTCGTGGTCTGCACGCTCTGGGAGCTGATCGCGATGGTGGTCGCGGTGCGACAGGCACTCGACTACGCCGGAAGCGCCCGCGCGATCGCGGTCTGCGCGATTCCATTCCCGCTCTACGTGCTGACGCTGCTCACGTCGATCCTCGCACTCGGACCGTGGCCGCTGTGACTCGCGCTCGGCGGGTCAATCCTCGCGAGCGGAATCCGGGCGCGCCGGGCGTCGCGACACCGGTACGTGCGTAGGGCACGTCGTCTCGGCTACCAACCACGGCAATCACGCTCGGCGAAGGAGGGGACCGGATGCGCACCTGGCTGCGACTCGCTTTGCTCGGCGCGGTGCTCGCGGTGGCGGGATACGCGATCTCACGATTCGCATCGCGCGACGACTCGACCCTTGCGAGCATCGACGCCTCCGTATTCGCCGATGCCGGGAAGGACGCCCTGCCGCCCGCGGCGGTGATCGGGCCAGCGGGCGATGCGGGCGCGCGCAAGCCCAACATCGTGCTGATCGTCGCCGACGATCTCGGCTGGGGCGATCTCGGTGTCTACGGTGCGCGCGGACTCGCGACGCCGAACGTCGATCGCCTCGCCGCGGGCGGCGTCCGCTTCACGAACTTCTACGCGAGCGCGCCGGTCTGCTCGCCGTCGCGAGCGGGACTGCTCACGGGGCGTTATCCGCTGCGCACCGGTGTCAGCTACATCATCTTCGCGGCCGACGTCCCGTTCGCGCAGCGCGTCTCGCTCACGGCCGCCAAGCTCGGCACGCGACTCGGCGCGAGCGACTTCCACGACTCGTACGTCGCGGGTCTGCCCGCCTCCGAGATCACGATCGCGGAGGCGCTGCGCGTCGCAGGCTACGCCACCGGGATGGTCGGGAAATGGCACCTCGGCGACTTCTCGTCCGATCACCAGTACCTGCCCACGCGCCACGGCTTCGACTTCTTCGAGGGCATGCCCCACTCGAACGACGAGTTCCCGGTGGCGTACTGGAAAGGCGAGCAGGAGCGCACGCCGAACCTCGGCCTCGACCAGGAGCACGTGACCGACGATCTCACCCGCGCCGCGGTCGGCTTCATCGACACCAATCGGGATCGCCCGTTCTTCCTGTACTTCGCGCACAAGAACGTACACATCCCGCTCTTCCCCGCCGAGCGCTTTCGCGGCACCTCGGCAGCGGGCGCCTATGGCGACTCGGTGGCCGAACTCGACGCGAGTGTCGGCGAGATCGTGAAGGCGCTCGAAGAGCGCGGCCTGCGCGAGAACACGCTGCTCGTCTTCACCAGCGACAACGGCCCGTGGTTTGAGGGCAGCGCCGCAGGGCTGCGCGGGAGGAAGGGCATGCCGCTCGAAGGCGGTATGCGCGTGCCGCTCGTCGTCTCGTGGCCGGCCGCGCTGCCGGCGGGCAGCGTGATCGAAGCGCCAGCGATGAACATCGACCTCTTCCCGACGCTCGTCGCGCGCGCCGGCCTGACACCGCCGCGTGACCGTGTGCTCGACGGTCGAGACCTCTGGCCGGTGATGACTGACGCCGACGCGCCGGCGCCGCACGACGCGCTGCTCTTCTTCCACGACAAGGAGATCGACGGCGTGCGCGCGGGCGATTGGAAGTACTACCGCCACGTCAACCGCCTCTGCTGGCCGCTGCCCTACGACAAGCCGGGCACGTTCCCAGGCTGGCGGACGGCCGCCTACGTCTACACCGACCCGAAGACCGGCCGCAGCGCGAACCTGCTCGACGCGGGCCCGATGCTCTACGACCTGCGCACCGACGCGGCGGAGTCGTACGACGTCGCCGACCGACACTCCGAAGAGACCGGGCGCCTCGAGGCGCTCGCCGCGGCGTGGGAAGCGGAGTTTCGCGCCAATCCGCGCGGCTGGCGCTGACCGGATCCGCGCGCCCGGTTCCGGGCACAGGCGGAACGAGCGGGGATTCTGGATCGGGGAAGAGGCGGCGCCCCGTGGGCTCGGAGCTGAACTCGTTGTTCCGATGGGTACCTTCTCTTTCCTCGGAGACAAAACGAATCATCGGGGCGTGTGGCCTGACCTGAGACCATGTGGTCGAGACTGACCTCACCGTGGCCCCAGTCGATTCCGAGCGAGAGATCCGCCGATCGTCGATTGGTCTCCCGAAGCTGCCGCGATCACGTGATCGGCAGCGAGCGCGCGCGAACACCGCCGTCTTCGACACCCACGATGGCCCCGGACTCGAGTTCGGTGGCGATCGCGACCAACACTTCCTGAAGACGTTGATTCACGCGCTCGATGCGCGACGAAGACAGGCGCAGCGAGATGACGCTCGGCCGGCTTCGGCCCGAGAGCGCAACGAGGGCTGAGAAGTCGAGATCGTGGTAAGGATCGTACGCGCCTCATGCAGCGCACTCTCGACAATCTCCGCATCGGAAGCAGTGCCAGGGAGCAAGGCATCGGAACGAACGACGTCGTGACCGAGGGAGCGAAGGAACTCGACCGTTCGCGGCGCGGCGTTCAGATCGGCGAGCAGTCTCACGCGACTGCGGAGGTCCGCTCGCTCGCCAGCCACGCGCCAAAGCGGGCGGCCTGGAAGACGTCCTCACGCTCCAGCTCCGGATACTCGCGGACGATCTCGTCGGCGGTGTAGCCGTCACCGAGGAGCTTCAGGACGAACTCGACGGTGAAGCGGAGGCCGCGAATGGTGGGCCGACCCTCGCAGACACCGGGAACGACGCGGATGCGATCGATCATGGTCGGACCGTACGCCGAGCCCGCTGGGCGTGCAACTCGGCGAATCCGCTGAGAATGCGCAGAGAATGATTGGGGTGAGCGAGGGGACTCGAACCCCCGACCTCCGGGACCACAACCCAGCGCTCTAACCAACTGAGCTACGCCCACCGCGGATTGGGCAAGCTAAGGGGGTGGGCAGAGGGTGTCAATTCGGTGCTGCTCGTCGTGGCTGCGCGCGCGGCTGCTAGTTTTCCGCCGCTCCCGCGCGCTCCGGTAGCTCAGTTGGATAGAGCAGCGGATTTCTAATCCGCCGGTCGGGGGTTCGAGTCCCTCCCGGGGCGCCACAATTCCGACTGCTCAGCGGCATTTCGCTGCGAGGCGCGATCGGCGTGGTCGCTTCGAGCGCGGGCGAATGGGGCGATCGCCTGAAACAGATCTTTGGCGGTGCGGCCACGAGGTGCTCGCGGCAAGACGCGCCGCGAGACGCCAACACGCGAGCCTGGCGGCGGCTACCTGCAGCGGGTCTCGAGACCACGAGGGGCCCGCGACCGCGACACTCTCGTGCGGGAT
The DNA here is from genome assembly GCA_031362725.1 of Deltaproteobacteria bacterium. Lineage (GTDB taxonomy): Bacteria > Myxococcota_A > UBA9160 > UBA9160 > PR03 > PR03. Next base: position 14,238 of record JANLTC010000334.1, read on the forward strand.
GCGGGAGATGAGGCCGGGCGCCACGGATGGGGGAAAGATCTCCAACCTTCGCTCGTTCCGCGTGAGATACTCCGCGCGTCGAGCGCACCAGGTCCGGCGCATACCGACATGCCCAACCCGAAGGAGACAATTCGTGAAGAGATTCCTCGTGCTCTGCCTCGTCTGCTTGCCGCTTCAGGCCACCGCCGAAGTGATGCACTACTCCAAGTGCTCGCTGAACGATGCCAAGACGATCGCCGACGTCCAGAAGTGGGTGACCGATTGGCGCATCCTCTCGAAGAAAGCGGGCATCGAGTACCGGGTCCGGGTGCTGCTGCCGCATGCCGATTCTCAGCTCGCGGCCAACGAATTCTTCCTCGAGGGCGGCTCGCCGACCCTGCAGTCCTACGCCAAGGCCTGGGACTGGTGGTACACCGACGCCGCCGCAACGGCCTCGAACCAGCAGCTGACCGCGGCGGCCACCTGTGACTCGGGCTCGGTGTATCGATCCACGGATTGAGCTGACCTTTCCGGAGTGGGCGAGGACCAGACCCCCCAGGTCCACGCCCATTACAGGCCGGCGACACCCAAAAGCACTCGATAACCCGGTAAGGAGTCGGTATCCACAAGCTGCAGGAATCGCAGCGCGACACGC
>JANLTC010000381.1:0-5176 GCA_031362725.1 Deltaproteobacteria bacterium
CCGTGTACATCTTGCGGCAGTCACGGCAGCGCCAGCGGTAGTCCTTGTTCCGCGCGCCGGTTTTGCTGTCGAGCATCTTGTAGACGTCCGTGGTGCCGCAGATCGGGCAACCCGGAGAGTCGCCCCAGCGCGCGTTCTCAAAGAACGCGACCGCGCTGGATTCGTTTGCCGTCGCGGTGCGGATCGCTTCGAGGATCGGGTCGGCAGGGGATTTCTTCGCCATGACCAGATGATCGCATGTCTTTTTACTTATTGCAATACACGAGGGGTGGTAGCTCCACGCCCTAGGTGCCGCGAGAACTTGTACTTGCACCGAGGTCATCTGATTGACCGTGAACTTGGTTGCATGTAAGCTGCCTGTGCTCGGGGGGTCCCACTATCCGCATGGTGCAGTCGCACTGTGCGGGGGTTCAACCAGCCCCCGCGCATGTGCAAACGAGGGGTAAACCAATGGACAGACCGCAGGCGGTCACCGTGCGGCTTAATTCCGCGCTCCACCGCGATGCCATCGCTATCGCCAGCCTCACCGGCGAATCGCTCAAGGCGATCGTTGAGGAGGGACTTCGTAAGGAAGTGAAGCGAAGGCTGCGGGACGGAAAGCTCGCCGACGCGGTTCGCGTCGTGACCGGCTTTCAGGCCGCCGACGGAACGTCTCCACAAGGTCTTGAGCACGGCGGGGAGGTGAAGATGGCGAGATCGGGTGGCTAGGCGCCCAGTGAAGCGAGGAGGCCGGCAGCCGCGATTGCACCCGAGGTTGCCGGCCCCCTGACCTTAGATCGTTCGGCGGGAACCGAACAGCAGACATCGGAGATGTTCTCCGGCGTCGGCTTGTTCGGGTAGTAACACATCTTGGCCCAATGGGTCAAGAAATTAGCGAGGCTAACTACTCGAAATGTCAACGTATATTGCAAACTACGATCTTCGGAAGCCCGGCCGTGATTACTCCAGCCTGATCAATGCGATCAAGTCCTATCCGGACTGGGCGCACCTTCTGGAGTCTCACTGGGGAATCGTCAGCAACCGGTCTGCGAGCGAGGTGCGCGATCACCTGGCGCAGTTCATGGACGCGAACGATGGCCTCACTGTGATCACCGCCACTACGCCCGCGGCTTGGCGCGGGTTGAGCGACGAAATCAGCCAGTGGTTGAAGAGGAATCTCCAGTGACTTGACGGCCGGAGGCGCCGTAGAAGTCGTCACGAACCCGGATGGGGACTCGCATCAGCCGTGCCGCGAGCTTCACCATCTCGACCCGGACGAACCGAAGCGGCGTCTCGCGGCGCACCTCCGAAATTACGATTTCCAAGCTGTCCCCTTCGCGTGTCGCCGCGGACGTGCCCCACGGGATTTTCAACAAGTATACACTTCCGGTTTTTTCCCTGGCCCCGGGGGGCTGATTCGTCGCGACCCCTCGATCAGCGACTAGTAATCAGGCTGGAGGGTCAGGATCAGCTTGCCGTCCTGGTAGCGGTCGACGCCGATCACGACCTGCTGCCGGTTGGGCACGCGCAGGTCCGTCTGGAGCGTGCCCTCGATCTCGACCGCGATCAGCACGCCGGTCGGGGTCAATGACAGCGGTCTCAGCTGCACCCGCTTGCCAGTCGGGAGATCGATGCCACCGAGCTCCTGCATCCGCAGGATCACGTGGCGCTGTTCGATCACGCGCAGGCTCTCGTAGCGGAATTCGTGGTGGAGCTGGCGATGGATCTCGGCGGCGCCGGGATCGATCGGCCCGGGCTTCGGCGACGCGTGGCTCACCGTCAGCAAGAGCCCGACACTCTGGACGCCCTGCGCCAACACGAATGCCGGTGCGATGGCCATCGTCACGCCGACTGCCACGACGAACAGCAGCGTTCTAGATGTCGACACTCTCGCTGACCTCCGGCGTCTGTTCGCCCACTTCGTCCATCAGCCAGATGATGGTGGAGTCCTGCGCGCTCTCGGCCTCGAGCACCATCACCTGACGCTCGTTCGCGTAGACCGAGCGCACGACACCACTCGTCGCCAGCAGCGAAGCCAGACGACCCGAGTCGGACGTCGTGACCAGGAAGGTTCCCGCGAAGGCAGCCGTCGCAGCGGCGATACCGATCGGCGGCAGCCAGCGCCGTTGCGGCGAGACGCGACGCCGGCGCGACCGCGCGGACACTGGAACCGGAAGCGGAAGCCGTCGCTCGATGGCATCCCATAGCGCGGGCGCCGGTGCCTCGCTGACCGCGACGCGCACCCAGCCCCCGAGTTGCGCGAGCGAAGCGAGTTCGTCGCGACAGGCGCCGCAGCCAGCGAGATGTCGCTGCACGCGCCAACGCTCGAAGCGGCCGAGTTCGTCGTCGTGGAAGCCGTCGAGTAACACACTGATGTCATTGCAGGCGCTCATTGATCGTCTCCGCCGGAAGCGAGGTCGTCCCCGTCCGGTTCCGAATTCCGCGCCCCGTCGCGCCGCGCCACCTCGAACGGCTCGGCCATACCGGCCTCGCGCAACAGTTGCTGCACGCGGCGCCTTGCATAGTGGAGTCGGCTCATCACGGTTCCCTTCGGAATCTCGAGTGCCTGCGCGATCTCGGAATAGCTCAGCCCATCGACTTCACGCAGGATCAGTGTTTCGCGCGTTGCATCGGGAAGAGCGGTGATCGCGCGGACGACGGCTTCGCGCAGCTCGGCCCGATCGAACGCGGCGTCGGGCGCTTCCTGGTGGCTGCGCCAATGCTGCTCGGTCGCCGGCATCGACTCGACCGTCGCGATGCGCTCGAGGTCGGCCAGCAGAGGCGTGTCGACGAAGCGGGCGGAACGATCGCGGCGCTTCGCGTCGAGACACACGTTCATCACGAGCCGATAGAACCAGGTGTAGAAGCTCGAGCGATTCTCGAAACGCGCCAGGTTGGAATGGACCTTCAGGAACGCGTCCTGCACCGCATCGCGCGCCTGCTCCTCATCCCGAAGCACGCGCAGCGCGAGTCGGTGCGCCCGACCCTGATAGCGCTCGACCAGAAGGCGAAACGCCTGCTGGTCTCCTGCCTGCGCCAGCGCCACCGCGTCGAGGTCGCTCATGGCCGACATTCCCTCATCCCGGACCTTCGTGACGATCGCCTCGTTCCCTCCGCGGCGGCCTTGGGTTCTGGGGCTGTGACTCCCGCCCGTCCGCCGCAATTCAGTCCTTATGAAGTCTCGCCGCTCGCTGTGGCTCGCTACGCGGGAAGCGTCCTGATGAAGTCTCGCCGCTCGCCTTTGGCTCGCTACGCGGGAAGCGTCCTGATGAAGTCTCGCCGCTCGCCTTTGGCTCGCTACGCGGGAAGCGGCCTGCGCGAATCAGTGTGCGTCGCGCCAGTTGCGGCCCGTGCCGATCTCGACGAGCAGCGGCACCGCGAGCGGCCAGACCGCCTCCATTCGCGCGCGCACCAGGCGGCTGCTCGCGTCGATCTCGTCCGCAGGTACTTCGAAGACCAATTCGTCGTGCACCTGCAGGATCATCACCGCGCCCAGGCGCGCTTCGCGCAGCGCCGCGTCGACCTCGACCATCGCCTTCTTGATCAGGTCTGCGGCGGTACCCTGGATCACCGTGTTGACGGCCATCCGCTCGGCGGCGTTGCGCAGCACGCGATTGCGCGACGCGAGATCCGGCAGGTAGCGCCGCCGCCCGAGCAGCGTCGTGACGTACCCGTGCGCGCGGGCGGTCTCGGTCGTTGCGTCGAGGAAGCGTCGTACGCCCTGGTAGCGCGCAAAGTACGCGTCGATGGTGGCCTGCGCGTCGGCCGACGCGATGCCGAGCTGGTTTGCGATGCCGAATGCGCTCGATCCGTAGATGATTCCGAAGTTGATCGCCTTCGCGCGCGCGCGTTGGTCGGCGCTCACGGCTTCCGGCGCAACGCCGAGCACGCCCGCTGCGGTGCGACGGTGAACGTCCTCGCCCGCGCGGAACGCTTCGAGCAGGTTTTCGTCGCGGGAGAAGTGCGCGAGGATGCGCAGTTCCACTTGTGAGTAGTCGGCCGACAGCAGCAGCGCTCCCTCGCGCGCGACGAACGCTTCGCGAATCCGCACACCCTCCTCGCTGCGGATCGGGATGTTCTGCACGTTCGGGCTCGACGCCGAAAGCCGTCCCGTCGCGGCGCCGGTCTGGTGAAAGGTCGGATGGATGCGACCGCTCTTTGCGTCGACCAGCGGCGGCAGCGCATCGACGTAGGTGCTCTTCAGCTTCGCGAGCCGGCGGTACGCGAGAATGCGCGCCGGCAGCGGATGCTGCGATGCGAGCTGTTCGAGCACCGCTTCATCGGTCGAGAAGCCGGTCTTGGTCTTGCGCACCGCCGGTAGCTTCAGCTTCTCGAAGAGCACGGCCTGCAACTGCTTCGGCGATGCGATCTGGAACGGCCCGCCGGCGAGCGCATGAATTTCGGTCTCGAGGCGCTGCAGCGCACGCTCGTATTCGCGCGAAAGCGCGCGCAACGCCACCTCGTCGACGCGCACGCCCGCTCGCTCCATCCGCGCGAGCACCGCGGTGAGCGGCATCTCGACGTCGCGAAACAGCGCGTCGATGCCGTCTCGCGCGAGCCCGTCGAGCAGCAGCGGTGCGAGATCGGCGACAGCCACCGCCAATTCGCCAGCCCATTCCGCCGTCGTCTCGATCGGCAGATCCGTCGGCGACACCGCCTTCGCGCCGCGCCCCGCGAACTCTTCCCAACTGCGCACGCGGCGGCCGAGATTCTGTGCGGCGAGCGCAGCGATGCCACGCGTGCCGGCGGGATCGAGCAGGAAACCGGCGATCTCCGCATCCCAGAGGGGCGCGCTCGGCTCGCGGCCGCAGTCGCCGAGGAACGCGAGCAGCGTCTTGGTCGCCGTGCCACCCCACGGGCCGACGCGGAGAAGCGGCGCGATCGCTTCGAGCACCGCTTCGCGCGTGAGCTGCGGATGTGACGTCAAGCCGGCGTGTCCAAACGGCAGATACGCAGCCCGCGTGGGCGAGAGCGCAAAGGCCACACCGACTGGCGCGTCGCGAAGCGCATTCTCGCCGGCACCGATCGGCACCACCACGATGGTGTCGCTCGTTGCAACTTCGCCGGCGAGCCGTGCGAGCGACACGGCATCGCGCACCACCTCGGTCTCGACCGCGGCGCCGTCCACGGTCGGCGCCGCATCGGCGCCGACACTCCCGTCGCGCTCTTCGAGCTCGGCGAGCAGGCGCGTGAACTC
>JANLTC010000401.1:0-7660 GCA_031362725.1 Deltaproteobacteria bacterium
CCCGAGGCCCTCGGCGACGTGCTGCGCGAGCAGCGTCTTGCCGGTGCCGGGCTCGCCCTTGATCAGCAGCGGGCGCTCGAGCGCGATCGCGCAGTTGACTGCGTCGACCAGCGCCGGCGAGGCGATGTAGCCCTGCGTGCCAGCGAATTGGGAGAAGCCGTCGGAGGTCGGAGCTGCGTCGTCTTGGTCCATGGCGGCGCATTCTGGCAGGACGCCGAGCCGCCAGCCAGCAGGGTTCGTCGCTTGCAAAGAAAAACCCCGGGAGCGGATCTCGGAGATCCCAACGCGGCTACGGCGTCCGCGCTCCCGGGGTCGGTGGCGCTGGGAAAGCATCCCAGGCTACACCGAGACTTCTTCAGCAATTCGGTGTGACGACTAGGAAGCCGCCACCTCACTCGCCGTAGCGTGCCGTTTACTCACCGAATCACCTCCTTGTCTCGGCGTGGAACACACCCAGCGGAGCCCAGGTTCCGCATCGGGTCCCGACGGACTTGGTGGTCGCCGATCCCACCGCCGCGGGCCGCTCCACCAGCCACCGACCCTATGCCGGCTCCAGCAGAACTCGGGGATGAGTGAGATCCCCTTGTCGCTCAGATTATCAGATCGTCCAGCGGCGGGTCTACCTGAGAAGGCTCTTTCTCGATTGCTAAGCTGCCGCGCCGTGCCCGACATCAAATCCGACGCAATCGCGACTCTGCTGGTCTCGTGTCCCGACCAGCGGGGCATCGTCGCGTCGCTCGCGCAACTGCTCTACGGGCACGGGGCGAACATCCTCGACGCCGATCAGCACACCGATCCCGTGGCGGGGCAGTTCTTCCAACGCATCCGCTTCGATCTCTCGCAGATCCACACCGATCGCACCGCGCTCGAACACGGAATCGGCGAGGTCGCGGCGCGCTTCCAGATGAGCTGGCGGATCGCCCACGGCCGTGCGCCCAAGCGGATGGCGGTCTTCGTCTCGAAGTACGACCACTGCCTCTACGACCTGCTGCTGCGCCATCGCGCCGGCGAACTGGCCTGCGAGATCCCGCTGATCGTGTCGAATCACGCCGACCTCGCGCCCGTGGCCGCACAGTTCGGCATCGACTTCGAAGTGTTTCCGATCACCCCTGACAACAAACGCGAACAGGAAGCGCGGGAGACCGCGCGCATCGACGCGCTGGGCATCGATCTGGTCGTGCTCGCCCGCTACATGCAGGTGCTCTCGAGCGAGTTCGTGGCGCGCTATCCCGGGCGCATCATCAACATCCATCACTCCTTCCTGCCGGCGTTCATGGGCGGAAAGCCGTATCACCAGGCGCACACCCGCGGCGTCAAACTGATCGGCGCAACGGCGCACTACGCGACCACCGACCTCGATGAGGGACCGATCATCGACCAGGACGTCGCGCGCTGTTCGCACCGTGACAGCGTCGACGACCTGGTGCGCAAGGGACGCGACCTCGAGAAGGTCGTGCTCGCACGCGCGGTGCGGCTGCACCTCGACGACCGCATCCTCGTCTACGGCAACAAGACGGTCGTGTTCGATTGAGCCTTCGCAATGACGTCATGCTTGCGCTCGTGCTGGCGATCGCGGTCGTCGCGTGCGGCCCCGCCAAACCACCCAGCGTCGTCTTGATCTCCGTCGACACGCTGCGGGCGGACGCGCTCGGCGCATACGGCGGAGTGATCGGCACACCGACCTTCGATCGATTCGCCGCGCAGGGAGTGCTCTTCGAGAACGCCTTCGCACCGACGCCCGCCACCGCGCCGAGCCACGCGACGCTCTTCACGGGCCAGGAGGTGCAGCGCCACGGCGTGCTGCGCAACGGCGAGTCGCTGCCCGAGACGGCGACGACGCTCGCCGAAGCGTTTCGTCTGCGCGGCTACCAGACCGCTGGTTTCGTTTCGAGCTTCGTGCTCGACCCCCGCTTCGGCTGGGGGCAGGGCTTTGCGCATTTCGATGCCGCGCTGCCCGAGGCTGGATCGACGATGGCAAAGCAGCAGCCCTACCCCGGCGCGTTCTGGTCCGCGCAGCGCTTCGAGGGCTTCGACCGCCGCGCGACCGCGACCACCAGCGCCGCGATCAGCTGGCTCGCAACGACGTCCGAGCCATTCTTCCTGTTCGTCCACTACTTCGATCCGCACGCGCCGTACCTGCCGCCCAAGATCTTTGGCGATCGCAGCGCCACGGTCCGATTCCCGCTCGACGGCCGCAGCGTCGAAGGAGTCGGGCCGAGGAAGCTCGAGCGACTCGTGCAGCGATATCACGGAGAGGTGCTCTACGTGGACGACGCGCTCGGAGCGCTGCTCGAGGCGGTCGCGCGCCGCACCCATGACCAGGCGTTGGTCGTCGTGACGGCGGACCACGGCGAGGGGCTCGGTCAGCACCACTGGATGGAGCACGCGACCAACCTCTATGACGAGCAGATCCACGTGCCGCTACTGGTGCGGTGGCCTGGCGAGGTACCAGCGGGGCGCCGCGTCGCAACACCGGTGGGACTCGTGGATGTCGCGCCCACCGTGTTGGCGCTCGCGGGGATCGAATCGTCGGCATCGCACGACGGCCGCTCGCTCGCGGCGGCGATTCGCGGTGACGCAGAACTGGCGCCGCTTCCGCTCTTCGGAATCCGCAGGCTGGTGGACGAAGCCACCGGTTGGGGCCACGGCGTGAAACTGTCGGTGCGCACCGATCGCTGGAAGTACATCTTCTCGAGCGACTCGCCGCACGAACTCTACGATCTGGCAGCCGATCCGGGCGAGCAACGGAACGTGCTCGGTACGCAGCTCGAGCGCGCGACCGAACTGCGCGGGGTGCTCGAGAAGCACGTCGCCGCGCTGCCGCGACCGCACGAGGCCGCGCCGCTGTCGGACGAGACGCGCCGTGCGCTCCAAGCGCTCGGCTATCTGGAATAGCGGGGGCGGGCCGTGGCCGTGCGTTTGATGATCCTGGTGCTCGGCGTCGTCTCGCTGGTGGCGGGCCTGTTCTTCAGCTGTCAGATGTGGCGCTATCGCGAATTGGCCGAGGGCATCGCCTGGCTCGAGGACCGCGAGTTTCCGCGCGCGACGCTGATCACGGTCGGCACCGGCGGTGCGTACGAGAACCTGCGGCGCCTCGGTCCCGTTGCGGCGGTCGGCTACGGCAAGCGCATCGTGCTGATCGACGCCGGTCGCGGCGTCGCCGAAGCGCTGCGACATTGCTCGATTCCGATCGCGCAGCCCGACACCGTGCTTCTGACGAGCCTGCTGCCCGAGAACACGCTCGGCCTCGACGATCTGCTGCTCACCGGCTGGAACACGCCGCGGGCAAAACCACTTCGCCTGCTCGGACCGCCCGGAACGCGCGTCCGTGCGGAGGCGATCGCCGCAGCCTATGCGGCCAGCATCGACACGCTCGCTGCGGCGCGCGGTGTCGCTGCGGACGGCGCGCGTCTCGAAGTCGTCGAGATCGGCGACGGCTTCGTCGAGGAACGCGACGGCATGACACTGCGCGCGGGCGCCGCAGGCGAGACGCCGCTGGCGTCACTCGCGTATCGCTTCGAAGCGCAGGGCCGCGCGCTGGTCGTCGCCGGCACCCACCCCGATCCGGATCGACTCGCCGCCTTTGCACAGGGCGCCGCGCTGCTGGCGGGCGAAGGCTTCTTCGCCGAGTCGATCGCGGTGGCGGAAGAGGCCAACGCTCCCGACATCGATCGCCTGAAGCGCGAAGCCGCGCTCCACATGCCGATGCAGGAGCTGGGCGCGATCGCGACGCGCGCTGGCGTCGGGATGCTGGTGGTGACGCGGCTCCAGGCCGCGCCGCTCTTCGACGCGCAGTACGAGACCGCCGTCGGCGCGACGTTCCACGGCCCCGCGGTGATCGCCGACGAGTGCGCGGCGATCACGCCCTAGCCGATCGGGAATCAGATCGGGATGCCCGGGTCCTGATCGAAGCCATGCTCGCGAATCGGATTCGGCTCGGCCGGCGAGGACTCGAAGGTCGACTCGTCGGGCGGCGCGGGGCGATCGTTGCGATCGCGTTCACCGGTGAACCGGCGCCGCTGCTCTTCGAAGTACGTCACACCCGGTACCAGCGCGATGGCCTCATCGATCGTCTCGACCGCCGCTTCGCCATCGCCGCTCTGGAACTGCACCTCGGCGAGCGTATCGAGCAGATTCGGATCCTGGCGACCGGTCTCGGTGACGGCGCGCTGCGCGAGTTCGCGTGCTTCGTCGAGCGCCTTCTGGGTCGGTGTCTCGTCCGTGGCGATCAGCCAGGCGGCTTCGTTCAGGATCACGATCGGCGCGGCGTCGATGGCGAGCAGTCGCTTCGCGTGACCTTCCCAGGCGGCACCGCCGAGGAACAACCGCGCCGCGCTGACGACCGAGGCTACGGCGAGAACGAGCACCAACGCGATCGCGACCGTCGCGGCGGGCCGCAGCGGTTCGCGGCGCAGGCCCGGCCCGGTCACGAGCGATGTCGCGAGCGCGCCGGCCGCGAAGCCGCCCAGATGCGCAGCGCCAGCGATCTCCGGAACGACGAGCGGCAACATCGCATCGAGGAGCAGCGCGGCGATGAAGGGTCGGCGGAGCACCCGCCATTGTGCCGGCAGGCGTTCCGGTAGGCGCAGCTCCAGCCACAGCAGCGCTCCTGCGAAGCCGGTGATGATTCCCGACGCGCCGACCATCGCGTCGTAGCCAATCAGCAAGCCCGCGAGCGTTGCGCCGAGCGCGGCGAGTCCCGCGACGAGCGTGGTGCGCATGCTGCCGATCGTCCGCTCGAGCAAGCCGCCGAGCACGATCAGGCCAATCGCGTTCATCGCGAAATGCCCGAGCCCGGCATGCAGCAGGTTCGCCGTGATGAGTCGCCACGGCTCGCCGCGCACCGCCAGCTGCGAGCTGAAGGAGCCCGCGTGCTGCACACCCGGGCCGAGCCATGCCTGGAGGAGGAAGCCGGCGAGACATGCGAGCACCAACAGCAGCGTCGCGGTGGGTTTTGCGGCCTGCCGCACCGTCTCTTCGATCTCCGCCATGCGGGCCATCTGCAGCGCGCCTTCCGGCTCGTTCGCAACGCGCTCGAAGAGCGCTCGCACGAGCGCCTGTGCCGCATCCGGCGACGCAAAGGAGTTTCGTGCGATGAGCACCAGCCCGCCGCGCGTGCCGATGCGGAGCGCCCGCCGGCCGAGCACGAGGTGGGTCACGTCCGAGTACGCGGTGAAGCCGTCGCTCGCGTTGCGCGGAGAACGCGGGTGGCGGAAGCCGGTCGCGTGGAGCGCGATCGCGCCGCGTCCCGGACGTGTCGCGAAGACGAGCGGCTCTGCAGAAAGCGAGGGGGCGTCCACGACGCCTAGGCTAGCGCCGCCCGGCCGCGCGCCGAGTCGGAATCCAACCCAAAGGCTATGCGCGGCGCGGCACCGCGAGTGACGGGAAGACGCGCGTGTAGACCAGGAAGACCAGCACGAACGCCCCCAGGAAGCCTGCCGCAATGCCCAGCTGCACGAGGCCGAGGAACGAGTAGGTCTCCTTCGGCACGAGCGACGGCCAGATCAGAATGTTGCGCTCGAGCCAGAACCCGAACACCACGACGGCCGCCACCGAGCCGAGGATCGCCGGCGTCTTCTTCGGCCGCTGGCCGAGCAGCACCCAGAACGGCGTCACCCAGCAGCACAGCCACACGAACAGCGTGACCTTCGCGTATGGCTCCTTCATGCGTTCCCAGAAGAAGCTGAGATCCCAGGTCTTCGCGAGCGCCATCAGGTTGATGCCAGACTTGTCCACGAGGAACTGCGAGCCGAGGCGCGCCTCGAAGAACTGCGTCTCTTCCGGAAGATTGCCGTACCAGATCACCAGATACTGCGAGAAGAACAAGTACATCCAGAAGATCGAGAAGGCGAAGATCATCTTCCCGATGTCGTGCATGCGCGCCTTGCTGATCTCGCCCTCGAGACCCGGCGTGTTGCGATGCAGCACCATCATCAGCGCGGTCGCAGCGACCGCCGAAAGAAAGCCGCCCCAGCAGAAGTAGGCCCCGAACAGGTTCGAGTACCAGGTGGGCGTCAGCGACATCACCTGATCGAACGCGATGAAGGTCCAGCCGATCGCGTAGACGAGGCAAATCACCGGCGCGAGCTTGCGGCAGCGAGACGCACTCAGTTCGCGCTCTTCCTCGTCGCCGCGCCAGCCAGCGGTCCAACGCGCGAACATGCCGCCGCGCGATCCCATGCCGGCGAGCGTGGGTCGCACCGAGTTGTAGAGGAACGCCATCGTCAGCAGGGCGAGCACGCCGAGGATCACGAGGTCCATCCAGAACAGCCGGGTCGGGTTCAGGTACGCAGCCTTGGCCGCCGGCGGATGGTGGAGCCACGGCGAGTAGATGTACTCACGGCCGATGAAGTCGACCAGGAACAACAAGAAGGTGAGCGGGGCCCAGGCGCCGAGACCTTCCGCAATGCGGCGCACCGGGCCGGGCCAGCGCGCGCCGATGATCACGAATGCGCAGGCCACGACGACACCGCCCTGTGCGAGCGCGCCGAAGTACAGGTAGTTCACATGGAACGCGCGCCACGCGGTGGCGGGGTCGGTCGCGAGACCGCCCACGAACGCCGCGACACCGATCGCGACGAGTGCGAGGCACGCGCCGAGCAGTGCGCGGGGGATCTCGCTCGGGTTGGCCTGTTCGGCTGCGACGACTGCCGTGCTCACTGCGTGGCTCCCTGCGGCTGCGTTGCGGCCTGCGCGGTCTGGGGAGGCACCTGGCCCTGCCCGTTCAGATACCGGACGTAGCTGACGATGTCCCAGCGATCCTCGGACGCGATCCGCTTGTAACTCGGCATGCGCCGGATGCCCTGCGAGATCACCGTGTAGATGTGGCCGTCGGTGAAGTTCTTGGTGATCTGGCCGCCGATCGGACCTGCGATCGGCAACACGCCAGCGAACGGGCCCTTGCCGAACGGCGGACCCGCCACAGTTCCGTCGCCGAGTCCCGCGAGGCCGTGACACGGCGAGCAGAACGTCTCGAACTTCTTCTTGCCGTTGTCGAGGTTCGCGAGCGACGCGGCGCGCGGATTCGGCAGCACCTCGGCGGCCGCGAGCGGCATCTGGCTGGTCGCCGGCTTGCGGTCGAACGGGATCGTGCCCTCGGGCGGAACGAAGCCGCCGGGCGCGCTCGGCTGGCCCGTCTGCTCGTACGCCTGCACGCTCTTCTGCCACTTCATCTGCGGCCACCAGTCGACCGACCACTGCTCCCAGCAGCCCGTCGAACCAAAGGTGAGGGCAAGCCCGGCTACCACCACACGCAACGTGCTAAGCCGCGACAAGGCTCACCTCCGTCGCCTGCGAGGCGCGCAGCAGTCCGTCGACTTCCGCCACGTCGCGCTCGGACACCTCGACGACGAGTCCGAATTCCTCGGCGGAGAAGCGCGCGCTATAGCCGGGGCCGAGTTTCAGCGAGGGAAGGCGCCCGACGGCCAGCAGCCCGATCAGCGTGAAAATGCCGCCAAACAGGATCGTCAGCTCGAACGCGATCACGGTGTAGGGCGGGACCGACGCGAAGGGCTTGCCACCGATCACGATCGGCCAGTCGAGCGACATCCAGATCGTCATCGCATAGCCGGTGACGACGCCGAGCAAACCGCCGACGAGCGTGAAGATGCGGACCTTCGACGGTTTCGGGTCGACGGCCTCTTCGATCTCGTCGAACGGC
>JANLTC010000006.1:0-12999 GCA_031362725.1 Deltaproteobacteria bacterium
GGAACTCGCGGCGCGGCATGCCGCGGCCGCCGAGGTCGGGTCCGGGAATCGAGCGACTCGGGTCGACGACGCGGTAGTTGCCCATCGTAGGGAAGTGAGCGGAAGCGGGGCCCGGGTGGCAGAAAAAACCGGATCGTCGAACTAGCGCAGCGCGGGCATCACGGGCGCGAAGATCGGGACGAGGTCGGGCCCCTGGCGAATCGTGTGGCCGCCGTCGACGCCGATCACCTGTCCGGTGATCCAGCCGGCGTCGTCGGCGAGCAGGAACGCGACCAGCGCGGCGACGTCCTCCGGCGTTCCGAGTCGCGCGATCGGCATTCGCCGCAGGTATTCGTCCACCACGGCCTTATTGCCGACCATCATGCCGGTGAGTTCGGTCGGTACCAGGCTCGGCATCACTGCGTTCACGCGGATCTGGTGTTCGCCGAGATCGTCGGCGGCGCAGCGCGTCAGCATGTTGACGCCGGCCTTCGACGCGCAGTACGCGCTCATCCAGCGGTGCGTCAGCGCGCCCGCGATCGACGAGATGTTGACGATCGCGCCGCCGCCGGCCCGCTTCATCGCGAGCGCTTCCGCGCGCAGGCTGCGGTAGACCCCGGTCAGGTTCGTGTCGAGGATCGCCTGGAACTCGGGGACCGGGCCGTTCAGCACGCTGCCGATGTTGCCGGTGCCGGCGGCGTTGACCGCGAGACGGAGCGGACCGAAACGCGCTTCGGTCGCGGCGACGGCGGCGTCGACCGAGGCGTCGTTCGTCACGTCGCAACGCACGAATGCGGCATTCGCGCCGATTTCCGCCGCGGCCTTCGCGACCACCTCTTCGCGGCGCCCGGCCAGCATCACGCGCGCGCCGCGCGCGGCGATCGCCTTGGCGCAGGCGAGGCCGATGCCGCTGCCGCCGCCGGTCACCAGTGCGGCGCGTCCGTCGAACCCCGTGGAAGCCGTGGCTGCGGCCGCGCTCATGTCTTTTCCGCGTTGCGATCGAAGTCGAGCGCGACCGAGTTGATGCAGAAGCGTTGTCCCGTCGGCTTCGGGCCGTCCGGAAAGACGTGGCCGAGGTGGGCGTCACAACTCGCGCACAGGACTTCGGTGCGGTCCATGCCGTGGCTGCGATCCGTCTCGGTGCGCACGCGGCCGTCGGCGACGGCGCGCGTGAAGCTCGGCCAGCCACTGCCTGATTCGAACTTGTCGTCCGACGCGAAGAGCGCGGCGTTGCAGCAGATGCAGCGGTAGACGCCGGCGTCGTGATTGTCCCAGTACGCGCCGCTGAATGCGCGCTCGGTTCCCTTCTGGCGTGCAACCGCGAACTGCTCGGGCGTGAGTTTGCTCCGCCACTCATCGTCGCTCTTGCGGATTTTCTCGCTCATGTCGTTCTCCTCGTGCGCGGAGCTTTGCGAGATCGCGGACGCCGTGCCAGTCGAAGCCGACAAAAGCCGAACGCGGCCCGATCACGCCGCGCATGGCAGCGGTCACAGCGAACGGGTATGCCTTGCCGCCCGTGGAACGAATCGCGCGGCTCGTCACGAAGCATCCGCGTTGGGTGATCGCAGCGGTTCTGCTGCTGTCGCTCGGGCTCGTGCGCGAGCTGCGCCACTTGCGCCTCGAGGTGCGCCTTTCCGACGAGGTGCCGGCAGGGCACCCGTACACGCTGATCGACGACCGGCTCGGCGAGCGGCTCGGTTCCGATCAGACCGCGATCGTCGCGATCGGCGTGCACCGCGGCGACGTGGTGAATCCGGACACGCTGGCGCGCATCCGCCGTGTGACCGACGGCATCGCGAAGATTCCGGGCGTGTTTCCGGCGAGTGTGCTGTCGCTGACGGCGCCGCATGTGAAGGCGGTCCTCGCGGAAGGCGATGTCGTGCGCGTCGAGGCGCTGGTGCCGACGCCGGTGCCGAGCGATGCCGCGTCGCTGCGCCAGCTGCGCGAGCGCATCCTCTCGTTTCCGATGTACGTGGGAACGATCGTCACGCCCGACGCGCGTGGCGCGATGATCCTCGCCGATTTCGAGAAGGACGCGCACACCGAGGCCATCACCGACGCGCTCGAAGCGCTCGCTGCGCAGGAGCGCGATGCCCAGACGGAACTCTGGGTGGGAGGTCAGCCGCCAGCGCTGGCGGCGCTGAACGGCGCGACGCGCGGGATCATTCCGCTGATTGCGCTCGCGCTCGCGGTGATCGCGCTCGTCCACTACGAGGCGTTTCGCACCGTGCAGGCGGTGATCCTGCCGCTCGTCACGGCGGCGCTCGCGGTCGTGTGGGCGATGGGGATCACCGCGGCGCTCGGTTTCAACCTGACGCCGTGGACCGCGATCACCGCGGTGTTGGTGCTCTCGGTCGCCGCCGGCCACGCCGTGCAGATCCTGAAGCGCTACTACGAGAGCTATCACGAACTCGGCGACAACCGCGCGGCGGTCGCCGCGTCGCTGGTGCGCATCGGGCCGGTGATGGCGATCGCGTGTGGCATCGCGGCGGCGGGTTTTGGTTCGCTGGCGACCTTCGGGATCCCGGCGGTGCGCGACTTCGGTCTGATGGCGGCGCTCGGGATCCTTTCCGCGCTCGTGCTCGAGCTGACCTTCATCCCCGCGTGTCGCGCGCTGCTGCGCGCGCCGCGCTCGGCCGAAGCACTGCGCGAACGCAGCCACAGGCGACTCGACGCGGCGCTCGACGGCCTGGCCGTCGCGGTCGTCGCGAAGCCGCGCGCGGCGCTCGCGGTCGCCGTCGTCGCGGTGCTCGCGACGTCACTCGGCATCCTGCGCATCGAGGTGAACAACTCGTTCCGCTCGTGGTTCGACGCTGACGCCCCGGTGATCGCCGCCGACAACGCGATCCGCGCACGGTTCACCGGCACCTCGACGATCCGCGTGCTGATCGAAGGCGACGCGCCCGACGCGCTGCTCGATCCCCAGGTGATCCGCGGCATGGACGCAATGCAGCGTACCTTCCGCGAGGAGGAGGCGATCACCAGCACGGCTTCGCTCGCGGACTTCGTGCAGGTGATGAACCGGGCGCTGAACGGCGGCGGACCGGAAGCCTACGCGGTGCCCGACAGCCGCGAAGCGATCGAGCAATCGCTGCTCTTCTTCGAGCCGGGCGACCTGTCACGCGTGGTGAGTGCCGACTACAAGACGGGCGCGATCCTCGCGCTCTCGCGCAAGGATCGCGTCGCGTGGGTCGAGGCGCTGTTCGCGAGGCTGCGCGTCGTCGCGGCGCGCGAGTTTCCGCCTGGGATTCGGGTCGGCGTCGGCGGCGGCGAACTCGGGCAGGCGGCGGCCACCAACACGACGGTCATCCGCCACAAGCTCGAGAACATGGCGCAGATCGCGACGGTGATCTTCGTGCTCTCGGCGCTGGTGTTCCGCTCCGTCGCCGCAGGCCTGCTGGTGCTGGCGCCGCTGGTCTGCGCCGCGCTGGTGAATCTCGGCATCATGGGATGGATCGGGAGCTGGCTCAGCTTCGCAACCGCCAGCTACACCGCGATGGGCGTTTCGCTCGGTGCTGATTTCGCGATCTACCTGTTGTTCCGATTGCGCGAAGAAGTGCGCGCCGGCCTCGCACTCGAAGCCGCGATCCTCGCCGCGATGCGCAGTTCCGGTCGCGCCATCTTCTTCGTGGCCTCCGCGATCGCCGCGGGCAACGCCACCTTGCTCGCGTCGAACTTCGCGCTCTGGCGTCAACTCGGCGGCTACGTGGCGCTGATGATGACGACCAGTTGCCTCGCGACGCTCACGGTGATCCCCGCCCTCGCGCTGATCTTCACGCCGCGTTTCCTCGATGCCGGTACGCGTCGGTCCCTGCGCGGCGCCTAGCAGCCTGCTGGCTGTGTCAGCCGTGGATCGAGCGTTCGCGGCGACTCGCGACGAGCAGGGCGAGCGCGAGCACCGCGGCGAACGGCGCCGCGCCGGGCTCGGGAACGGCGGTCGTCGCCATCACGACCGGCGCAGACTGGTTGGTCGCGAGCCAGGCTTCGAGCAGGTCGTCGCCGACGCTCGCGAGGAACGCGTTGGTCTCGTCGTTCGCCTTCCACAGGAACTGCTGGTACTCCCAACTCGTGGTCTGGTACAGCAGCGCGATCTCGGCGCGAACGGCGCCGGCGGGCGGATCGAGCGCGACCTCGTCGTAGTGCAGGTACGCGGCGCCGTCTTGCGGTAGCGCGCCCGCAGCGAGGTACTGCGTCGGCGGCACGGGCAGAGCGTTGCGCTTGCGGGCCTCGGCGTAGTCCATCCGCCAGGGCGGGATGCGGTCGTCGCGGATCACCACGTCATTGAGCAGCAGGTGGAAGCTGGGCGTCACCGGGGCTGCATCCGGTGCGGCTGCGTCGCCGAGCGTGGCCCGGACGGCGCCACTCACGCGGTCGAATGCGAGGGGCGTCGTCGCGGCAACGCCGAGGGTGCCGATGAGGCGCATCGCCCACGGCTTCGAGATCCCGCTCTCGACGCCCCACACACGTGTGTGCGGACTGCTGGGTTCGAGCAGCGTCTGCACGACGTCGGGCGAATCGCCGTCGCCGTCGAGGTCCTCTTCGACCGTCAACGGACCGTAGGCGCCGTCCTCGCGAAGCGGAACGTTGCGCGCTCCGTACCACTTCACGTTCAGCCAGATCCGGCGTCCCTCGGGATAACCGGTGAAGAGCTTGTGGCCGGCGAGATTCACCACGCGCACGGTGTTCGCCAGCACCGACGGGTTCGCCATGAGCTGTAGCGACACCGCGCTGCGCAGCGACGCTTCGGCGCGCGCGATGCCGGCCGTCGTCGCGTCGCGCGCCTCGGCGTCGAGTCCGCCACCGAGGCGCAGCCGACTCGCGCCGTGCAGCGCGACGTCGTCGAGATAGAGGATCGCGCGCGGCGCAAAGGTGTTGGCGCCGGTCAGGTCGTGCACCGGGAGGTCGCTGCGTTCGCCCGCAATGAAACAGCCCTGGGCGGGCGCTGGGCGCAGGTGGCAGCTCTGGCAGCTGAAACCGCGGGGCGTGCCGTCGTCGTAGTTGCCACCGTCGGGCGCGCTCGCGGCGATCACGCGCTCGATCGCGCCGCCCGCACGCAGGAGTTCCGCGGGCAGCGTGTTCGCCGCCGCGACCGACGTCGTCGAGAATCCGCTGGCGACCCACTCGCTGTAGGTACGTTGCTCGACGCCGTAGGCGTACGGCGGGTTGCGAAAGCCCGCCTTGTCGCGAACCGGGCCGTTCGGAACGCCACTGAACGCACCGCTCGGGAGCGCGTCCGTGAGCCGTCCGTGTGCGGGCGAAAGGTCGCCGGTCACCGGGTTCGAGACGTCATGACAGGTTCCACACAGCGCGGCGTCGCGCTGAAACGACGACTGTTTGGCCTCATGAAACCCCGCGACCTGCGGATTCGCGTAGGGTCCGAGTCGCGTGATCGACACGGAGGACGATGCGTCCTGGAACAGCGCGATCATCGCGTTGCCGTGGAAGGCCTCGTTCCCGCAGGCCGGGGCGCCCCCCGCACAGGGGACTCCGGTGGCCGCATCGCAGGCGATCCCAGCGGATTCGTCGCCGGTCGCGCAGACCGCGCCAAACGCGGCGAAGTTCGGCGCCTGGGTGCCGACCGTGCCGGGCTCGGAGCCATCCGGATTGGCGAGGCGGTGACACAGGTGGCACGTCACCCCTTCGGCGTCGTCCGCCAGCAGCGCCGAACCATCGGAGGGCACCGATCGACCTTCGAGCCAGCCCTTCGAAACATGGCACCGGATGCAGGTGTCGCCTGCGCCGGGGAAGTCCTGCTCGGCAACTGCGAGCGCGGCCCACAGCAGCGGGTCGCGACTCGCGTTGGCCATCATGCTCCCGCGCCAGGTCCGGTAGATCGAGGTTTCGTTGTGCCCCGGATTGAAGTGGCACTGCGCGCAGACCGGCGTTCCGCCCGGGCTGGGCAGCAATTCGACGAGATCCGGTTGCGCGAGCGAAAGCCCACTCACGATCTCCGGAGGCTGCGACCCGCGCTGCACGACTTCCGTGGGCGGCAGCGCCGCGCCGGTTTGCGCGATCAGCAGCAGCGAGAGCGAAAGCGGGATCGCGATTCCGATGCGCATCGATTTGAGGCTAACCGACGCGGCGTGATCGGCGCGCGCGCGTCACGCCCCGTTGTTTCGCTGGTTTCGCATCCGCCGATCGCTGCGAACGAGAGACGCGATCGCTGCGAACGCCGCCGCTGCGAGCGCGCTCGACGAAGGCTCCGGAACCTCGAAGACCTCGCCGTCGAGCCAGTCGACGAAGTACAACTCGCCACTGCTGCGCGTCCCGAAACCGGTGACGATGTCGATGCTGCCGACGTCGGGCTTGAGCTCGATGGTGCGGTCCGCCGTGTTCGTGACCCCGCCCGCGCCGTTCCAGACGAAGCTCCGGATGAATCCCTGGCAGTAGTCCGAGTAGAAGTAGTGGCCCTGGATCGTCGGATCCGAGCCGCGATAGACGGCGCCTCCGGTGATGCTGCCGCCGCACGAGTTGCCGTCATGCGGGTAGTCGAGGACCGGGAACGTCACACTCGCGGCCTGGCTGCACAGCGCGTCTCCTGGACACGATACGGTGTTCTGGTCGTTGCCCTCGAAGGCGCGCCAGCCGAAGTTCGGGCCGGCGCCGGCGAGCGCGCTCGCGCCGAGCACGTCGACCTCCTCGTTGGTGTCCTGACCGACGTCGCCGATATAGAGATCGTGCGTGAGCGCATCGAAGCTGAAGCGATACGGATTGCGCAATCCCTTCGCCCAGATCTCGATCGCGTTCGTCGCGGGTAGTTGCGGACAGGCGGCGCCGGCGGGCACCGTGACGCCGTTCACTGGCACCAGCGCCGGGTTGATCCGGAGGATCTTGCCGAGCGGGGAGCCCGCGTTCTGCGCGCAGTTGTTGGGGTCGTTGCCGAACCAGCCTGCACCGTCGCCGGTGGCCATCCATAAGAGGCCGTCGGGCCCGAACGCGATCGTGCCGCCGTTGTGGTAGGCCTCGCTGGTGTTGGGTTGCGCCAGAGGCTTGGCCATTTGGAAGATCAATTTTTCGGTCGCCGGAGCGGCCGCGTTCGGATCTGCACTCACCTGGAAGCGCGCGACGATCACGTCGCCCGGGGCGGGATAGAAGGGCGTCTCGACGTACTGCACATAGAAGAGTCCGCTCGTCGCGTAGTCCGGCGCGAATGCCAGACCGAGCAGCCCGCGCTCCTCGTCGTCGAAACTGAAGATCTGGATTCGCGACGATAGGTCGAGGAACGGGGTCGGCAGCACCGTCCCGGTCGCGGGGTTCGAGAGGATGCGGATCCGTCCGGTCTGCTCGACGACGAAGAGCCGCGAATCGCCCGGCGGCGATGCCACGAAGACCGGGCGGGAAAATCCCGTCGCGACGCGCCGCGACGATACGGCGCTCGCTGGCTCCGCGTGGACTCCGATCGCGAGTAGCAATGCGCAGCAACCGAGAATTCGCGTCACCAGACCTCCCGCTGGATCGATCGATCCGAGTCCGGGCGAGTCTATCTCGACCGCGCGCGCGCGGGCTACGGACCGCAGGGATGGGATGTCACCAGAACTGGCGACACGGCCGGAATCGCGGATGCGCGTTCGGTGGCGCCCGGGTTCCGCGCATCCGGGACGGATTGGAACCGAGCGGGGCGCGTCTCAGGCGTGCGCCGACGGCGACGCGGCTCGCTCGTGCGGAGCAGCGGGCTTTCTCGTCGTCGCAGCCCTCTTTGCCGCGGGTCGCTTCGCCGACTTCGGCCGCGACTCGCGTCCGTCGAGCAGCTCCTTTGCGAGTTTGGTGACCTCATGGTTCACCTTGCGGATCAGGTCGTAGATGGCGCCGATCGAGGTGTCTTGAACCTTCCGCACCTCCTTCGTCGCCTGCTCGAAGATGTCGAGCTTGGCGAAGACTTCGAGCGGCATCCGCGCGATCGAACGGTGGATCTCTTCCACCGTGTTCGCGCCGGCGTCGACCTCGCGCCGCACGACGTCCGCCAGCTTGCGCAGATCTGTCTTCACCTTTTCTACGTTCTTCTTCGAGGAACTCATCGGCTCTCCTTCGCTTCGGTTTGCAATGCGAGCTGCTCCCGTGCAGGTGCACCGTCCGTACCACTCCCGCAAGAGCGTCCGTGCACGCTCGCAGGGGACCGAAAGGACACGATGTCGCTCTCGCTCGCTCCGAGTGGGGCGCTTTGGCGACCCAAGGAGCGACGGGCCCGCATCGACACCGGAGAGATGGCACGCATCGTGCTCTTCCAACCGGCGTCCGCGCGCTGCCGCGCTCGAACTCGCTGAACATCGTTGGATCGCGGGCACCAATCCACGCCACGCTCCGGCTGGCATACGACGAGGGGAAGCGATCATGCGTGTCGAGCAATTGATGTCGAAGGATGTGACTCCGTGCGACGTGGAGGACCGGCTGAGCGACGTCGCGGCGATCATGTGGCGGCGCGATTGCGGTGGGGTGCCGGTGGTCGCGCAGATGGCGGATGGACGCGTGGTGGCGATGATCACCGACCGCGACATCTGCATGGCGGCGTACACGACCGGACGTCCGCTTGCCGATCTGCGGGTCCACGAAGCGATGTCCCGCGAACTCCATAGCTGCAACCCCGGAGACACGTCCCGCGACGCCGAGGCCATCATGCGGAGCAACCAGGTGCGCCGGCTGCCGGTCGTGGATGACGCCGGGAATCTGGCTGGAATCCTGTCGCTCGCGGATCTCGCTCGCGCCGCGCAGAGCCAGCATGGGAAGAAGCAGCCGGGGATCAGCGAGCAGGAGGTAGTCCAGCTGCTCGAAGCGATTTCGGCGCGACGCGCGCCCGAAGCCGAGTCACCCAGCTCGGAGTGAGCCCCACGTATCTGCGCGGCGGTCGTCAGCTCCCGGTCGGAGCGACCCGGGCGCCGTCGCGGACGCGGTCGCTCGGGTGCAGGATCACCGTTTCGCCGACTTCGAGTCCGCGCGCGATCTCGGCGTCGAATGCGGCTTGGTGGCCGAGCTGGATTTCGCGCAACCGCGCAGCCCCGCGTTCGACGACGAAGACCTCCCACGCCGAGCCGTGTCGGAACAATGCGCTCGCGGGAACCTGGACCACGTCGTCGCCTTCCCAGACGACGATGCGCGCTTCGACGCGGTAGCGATCGCCGAGGCGTGGCTCGGGTACGACGAGGTCTGCGACGACGTTGACGCGCTGCTCGTCGACGCCGAGCGCGGAGACCTTGGTGAAGGCCGACGGCTCGATCTGTCGCACGCGGCCTTCGAGCGTGCCCTCGCCGCCCCAGTCCTCGATGAGCACGCGCGCGCCGGGCGACACGCGCACCGCGTCTGTCGATAGGATGTCGACCACGATCTCGAGCGACGCCGGGTCGCCGACCTCGACGAGTGGCGTACCGGCCGCGACGATGCGCTCGCTCTCTTCGAAGACTCGCAGCACCTGCCCGGCGACGGGTGCGCGCGCCGCGACGCAGGGCCGTCCACCCGCGCAGATTTCGCCCGGCGCCTGCGGACCTGGCTCTTTTGGTCCGCTCGTCGCCATCAACGCGGCGCGCGCGACTTCGGCCTCGTGAGCGGCCGCGTCGGCCGCGAAGCGCGCCGCGTCGGAGTCCTGCACGGCGCTGGTCTCGGCGAGCTTCGCCTTCTCCCGCGCGTCGGTGGAGAGTGTGCCGGCACGATGCAGTCGTTCCGCGCGGGCGGCGTCGCGCTTTGCCTGAACGAGCGCCGCCTGGGATCGGCGCACGCTCGCAGCGGCGGCACGCTGCGTGGCCTCGGCCGCTTCGAGCCGCGCACGCGCGGTTGCGAGATCGCGCGGGTCGAGCGGCGCCGGCTCGATCCGCGCCACGACCGCGCCGGCCTCGACGTGCTGGCCTTCGTCGACTTCGATGCGCAGCAGGCTCCCGGACGTCGGCGCGGCGACGACGTAGCGCTGGCGCACGCGCGTCTCGCCTTCCTCGTCGATCGTCACCCGCAGTGGGCCGCGCTGTACCGTCGCGACGTCGACAGCGAGCGGTGCCGGGCGCAGCAGCCAGAACGCAGCGCCGAGCCCGAGCGCGCCGAGCGCGAGCAGCGAAGCCTTGCGCCGCGCATCGGTCATCGACTCACTCCCGTGTCTTCAGCACCGCCACCAGATCGAGGCGGTCGATGCGTCGTCGTACTGCGAGCGCGGAGCCGAGCGCCGACGCGATCACCACCGCGACGGCGAAGCCGTAGGTGCGCGTGCTCACCACGAGCGGCAGCCGGAAGAACTCCCACTGGTAGGCACTCGCCAGCGCGGCGCAGAGTCGATACCCGATCCCGAAGCCGAGCGGAATTGCGGCCGCAGTGAGGATCGCCTGTTCGCCGAGCAGCAGCACCGACACCTCGCGGCGTGTGAAGCCGACCACGCGCAAGCTCGCCAGTTCGCGCCCGCGCTCGCTCAGCGCAATCCGCGCCGCGTTGTACACCATCGCGGCCGCGATCACCGCCGCGAACGTGACGAGCACCGTGGTGAAGACGGAGAGACTCCTGGCCAACGTCTCCTCGAAGCCGCGCAGCGCCGCGAGTCGCGTGGTCGCCCCGGCGACAGCCGGCATGCGCTTCAGCTCCGAATTGAGCGTTGCGGCCGCCGTCGCATCGACGGTCAGGAACGCGCCCGAGATCGAAGCGCCCTCGCGCATCAGCCGGTGGAGCGCCGTGGCGTCCATGTAGGCGTTCATGCCGATCAGTTCGTTGGCGATGCCCGCCACGCGCACGGTGCGCACCGGTCGCCCCTGCTCGAGAACCTCCACGCGCAGCTCGTCGCCGGCCTCCACGCCGAGGATCTCGGCGAGCTTCGCGGTCAGCACGGCGCCTTCGCGGGGCACCGGAACGACGCCGCCATCGGCGTCGAGGATGCGGCGCAGTTCGCTGTTCGCTTCGAGCCCAAAGAGCGCAACGCGGCGCCGACGGTGTTCGTGGCGCAAGCGCGCCGGAACGACGCGGAACGGCTCGACGCGCATCACACCGGGAAGCGTCCGCACCTCGTGGCGGGCGCGCGCGGGACGCGGATCATGGAACAGCACCGTCACGTCCTCGCGCTGCACGCTGCGGAACTGGAACGTCCCGAGGTAGTCGATCGCGTCGACGAAGTAGTGGCCGACGATCAGGATCGCCACGGCGAGCGCCATGCCCAGAACCGACAGCGCCGCGCGTGCCGGGCGGCGCGTCAGATTCCGCCAGATCATCCGCACCGACGCAGGCAGGCGTCGCTGCAGTCGCGTGCGTTCGAGCCGGCCCGCGCGAAAACTGGCCGGCGGCTCGGGTCGCATCGCCTCGGCGGGCGGCAACGCGACGACGCGCCGCACCGCAGAGAGCGCACCCGCGAACGCCGCGGCCGCCGAAACACCGATCCCGATTGCGACGACGGTTGCGCTCGGTGCATATCGAAGCAGCGGAAAGCGATAGAACTCGCCGTACATCCGGTTGATCGCGGACGCCCACCAGAGTCCCAGCACCGCGCCGAGCAGCGAGCCGGCGAGCACGCACACGAGCGCCAACTTGAGATAGTGAAGCCCGACGTCGAGCGACGAATATCCGAACGCCTTGAGCACCGCGATCTGCTCGCGCTGCGTCGCCACCAGGCGGGCCAGCACGATGTGCAGCAGGAACGCCGCAACGCCTAAAAAGATAGCCGGCATGATCGTGCCGAAGACGCGGTTCTGACGGATCTCGTCCGACAGGAAGCTGTGTGAGATCTGGTCCTTGCGACCGTAGGCGCCGAGCCCGCCGTAGCGATCGAGCAGGCGGTCGGCGCGGTCGATCACGTCCTGTTCGCGCGCTCCCGGGGCAAGCCGCAGCGACACGTCGTTGAAGGCGCTGTCGAGATCGAACGCGGGGCCGAGCGCGTCGCGGCTCATCCACAGCACGCCGAAGCGTTTGTTGTCGGGGAAGAGGTTCGTGCCCTGGATCTCGTAGACGTACTCGGGCGAGATCCCGATCCCGACGATGCGCAGCGACTGCCAACGGCCGCGCAGCACCGCGCCCAGGCGATCGCCCACTTCGAGTCGATTCGCGTCGGCGAAGGCCTCGCTCGCGATCACCTCGTCGGGCCGGCCCGGCTCGATCCAGCGGCCGCGACGCAGATGGACGTCATTCAGGATCGGCGTGCGCAATGCGGGGATGGAGACCAGTCGCCCGGTCGCCGGCTCGGCGAGACCCGGGACGTCGAGCGTCACTTCTGCGACGATGCGCGTCTGCACCGCGGCGACGCCGGGAATCGCCGAGAGTGCCGCGCGCAGCGATTCCGGCGCGCGCTCGAGCGCGATGAAGACGTCGGCAAATCGGTACTCGGTGTAGTACGCAGCCTGGGACTCGCGCAGCGATTCGTAGCCGACACGCGAGGTCACGACGGTCGCGACGCCGCACGCCACGACCAGTGCGATCGCGACCGCCTGGCCGCGCAGGTGCCACAGATCGCGCAGCAGCTTGCGGTCGAGCGCCCTCACCAGACCAGCTCTGCGGGCGGGAGTCGTCGCTCGTTGCGCTGCACGTCGGCGATGCGCCCGCTGCGCATCCGGATCACGCGATCTGCCATCCCCGCGATCGAGGCATTGTGGGTGATCACGGCCGTCGTGGTGCCGAGTTCGCGGTTGGCTGCCTCGAGCACTTCGAGCACGCGCACGCCGGTCTCGAAGTCGAGCGCGCCCGTCGGCTCGTCGCAGAGCAACACATCGGGGCGTTTGGCGATCGCGCGCGCGATTGCGACGCGCTGCTGCTCGCCGCCCGAGAGCTGCGCCGGGAAATGGTCGATGCGGTCGCCGAGTCCCACGCGCTCGAGCGCTTCAGCGGGGTCGAGCGGGTGCGGCGCGATCTCCGTCACCAGCGCGACGTTCTCGCGCGCCGTGAGGCTCGGGATCAGGTTGTAGAACTGGAACACGAAGCCGACGTGTTCGCGCCGAAAGGCGGTCAGCGCGCGGTCGTCGCCGCCGCTGAGGTCGTGGCCGAGGAACGAAACCCGGCCGCTCGTCGGCACGTCGAGTCCGCCGAGGATGTTGAGCAGCGTCGATTTGCCGCTCCCCGACGGCCCGAGCAGCACCACGA
>JANLTC010000043.1:0-2050 GCA_031362725.1 Deltaproteobacteria bacterium
GATGTTCACGGCCTGGCCGAGCAACACCTTCTTGTCTCCGCGCAGGATCACGATCTTCTCGCGCGCCTTGTCGAGCGCGGCCTTGAGCACGCTCGGCAGGTCCGCATCCGACACCGCCGTGCCGTCGACTTCGACGCCGCCGTCCGCGGTCACGGTCACGCTTACACCCGTGGGTGTCGTCGACGCGACCGCCGAGCTCGGCAGGTCCACTTCCTTGCCCTGATTCGAAACCACGCTCGTGGTGACCATGAAGATGATCAGCAGCACGAGGAAGATGTCGGTCAGCGGGGTGATGTTGATCTCGGCGACGATCCCGTCGTCGTCGGCTTCGTCTCCGCTAGGCAGGGAGCGGGCGGCCATGCCGGACCTCCTCGGGCTTGTCCTCGCTGTAGCTCGCGCTCGACGATTCGACGTAGAGCAGCGCTTGCACCAGGCGTTCGCACGAGCGCGTGAAGACCGCCGCGATCGCACCGGCGCGCACCTGCAGAAAGTTGTACGCGGCGAGCGCCAGGATCGCGACGAGCAGACCGACCGCGGTTGCGACGAGCGCTTCCGAGATGCCGGCCGCGACGACGGCGAAGCCGCCGGATCCCTGCGTTGCCATGTCGTGGAAGGACTTCAAGATGCCCCAGACGGTTCCGAACAGGCCGATGAACGGCGCGAGCGATCCGATCGTGCCGAGCGCCCAGAGCCCGCGGCGCATTTCCGCGAGCGATTCCGCGCGCGACGTGGAGAGCACGCTGTTCAGATCCTCGAGTGCGATGTTCCGCCAGCGCAGACCTTCGAGAAAAATCGCGCCGAGCGGCGTCTTGGCGGATTCGCACAGCGAGCGCGCCGTCCCCACATCGTGTTTCACCAGCGCATCGACCACGCCGCGCGTCAGTTCGCGGCTGCGCTGATTGACTCCGCGGTAGCGCAGCAGCTGCTGCACGACCACGGCCAGTCCGATCACCGAACACAGCGCGAGCGGAAAGACCGTGAGTCGGCCGATCCAGAGCAGGTGGATGATCGTCTGGGCGTCGAAGGTGCTGCCCATGCTGGCGAGATCACCGGCGGCCTGGGTCGCGGCGGTCACTGCGGTCTCGGTTGCTGGATCCAAGGTGGGCCCTTTTCCTGTACTGGGTTGGTCGTTGCGCGGGCCGTCAAGCTATCGGATCGCGCCGTCGATCGCAGGCTTTGCGACCTGCGTTGACGCTCGATTCTGGCTCCCTTAGCATGCCGTCGCGGGTTTCGGGGTGAACTGCAAACGCCGAATTCGCCAGCTCGACGCCGCGTCGAACACGCGGCTCGGGCGCTTGAGCCCTTCGGGGCGACTACCGATGAACCATCGGCACGAAGTTGCCACCGCATGAGGATGCAGCGCGAACGCAGACACCGACGGAGTGGCCGTGACACTCCACAAGGTGGCGCTGCCACCCACTCAAGGAGCATGCGCGAGGCATGAACACAAATCCGCTAGGCATTCGGCATCGGGCGCGAAAGACGCCCATGCAGTCCCGTAAGATAGGCGCGGCATTTCGCGCCACTGGCGGTGCCGCAGCGTTGGCGCGCGAGCCCTTTCCGGGCATGAACCTCGAAATCGCCGGCAGCGCGGCGGCGACGGCGAAATCGGGCGCGATCTCGGCGGCGCTTCACGGCGCTCTCTTCGCCTTATTGCTCTGGCTGGCCTGGATGACGCCCGCGATCCGCGAGGAGATCCTGCCGGTCCAGCTGATCCGCGAGGAGCCGCCCAAGCCGATCGCCAAGCGCGAGGAGCCCAAGCCCGAGCCGATTCCCGAGCCGGTGGCCGAACCGGCGCCCGCGCCGAAGGCGCTCGCCGAACGGCGCTCGATGGATTTCGCGCCGCAGGCCCAGGCCATGGCGCCTCAGATCGTGAACCCGACCGTGGTGGCGCAGGCCGCACCCCAGCAAGTCGCGCAGAAGATCGAGATGAACCAGGTCGCGGCGGTCGTGGCGCCACAGAACATCTCGCAGGCGACGGTCGTGGCCGAGCGCGTGACGGCGGTGAATTCGGTCGCGATGGCGCAGACGGCGAAAGTCGATCTCGGTA
>JANLTC010000048.1:0-3310 GCA_031362725.1 Deltaproteobacteria bacterium
CAGTCGATCTCTGCTTACCGGTCTGAGCGGCCACATCATCCAGCGAGAAGGGCCATGGATCGCTCCAGCGGTAGAAGTGCCGCTCGGTGTGCGTCGTTATGGTGCCGAACTTCGCTTGTTCGCGACACGTCGCGACGACGAACTGGTTGTAATAGAAGAGGGTCGAATTGCCTTCGCCGCTGGCCCCACGCTGCTCGCTGTAGCGGAGAAGTTGGTCGATGGCCTCGGCAGTCGGTTCCTCTACCTTCGGGCTCTTGCACTCGAACAGAGCGACCGGCAGACCGTTCAGAAAAAGCACCACGTCCGGGATGATGTGCTGTTCGCGCCCCGGTATTCGCACCTTGAACTGGCTCACCGCAAGCCAGTCATTCCGGGCTGGATTTGCAAAGTCCACAATGCGCACCGTTGGGCTCGGCTCGCCGGTCTTTCGGTTCTCACCGACGCCAGTGCCTTCGGTGATCCATTTGAGCACCTGCTTGTTGTTCTCGATCAGTGATGGACTCTGGAAGTCGCACAACCGCCGAACCACTTCCTCCACCTGGTCCGATTCCATCCAGTCGTTCATCGAGCGGACGGAGTCGGCCAGCCGTTTCTCCAGCACAACTTGGGAGAAATCTCTGCGCCCGGTGTCGGCTGGCGTTTGGTGGTGCATGTCCAGGCGGACCACCGTCCAGTCCAGCTTGGCCAAATGGTCGACAAGCGGCTCCTCGACGTGGTTCTTCTCATCCAATCGAATCGCTTCGGCCGGCGCGCGGCGACTTGGACTGGATTCGCCCGCAGTGAACTCACCTTTCTGCTTTCTGCCCCACGTAGGATGCCGGAGTAGCTTGGCCGTCTCGATCTTGGCGTGGGTCAGCTGTGCCTCGTCGCGGACGAAGCCCGCTGCTTCTTCCCAGAGGAACGGCAGCGCGCGCAGATTCGGCAGTTCCTCCCGGACGGCGGCTTCCACGTCTTCACGCGGACCGATGACGAAGTTCCCTTCGGGCCGGTGGAACGCATACAACATGCTTTGGCCGACGCGGGCTGACCATGCTGCACCATCCGGCCGCAGCGGAGCATCAAAAACAAAGCTGCCTTTAATGTTAACCGGCTTGAAGCCGGTTATGCAACCATCGTCGCCCGCCGTTTGCGCATACACGCAACCATCTGCAGCACGGAAAAGGCAAATGGCAAATCCCGGAGCCACGTTCCGAACGCGATAGAGGCCGGCCAATGCGAACGCTTCTTTGTTGCTCACAGACGACCTCCCTGTCTGTAGCGCTCTTCGAGCAAGTGCCCAATGAGCGTGCGGTACTCGTGCGGCTGCCTGAACTTGGTTGCCTTGTAGCCAATCGGGTCAGTCTGCCAATTCTGTAATATGACCTCGCGTATTCCCGGCTCGTTCAACTTTTCCATTGGCAGGATAACGTAGAGCAAATGGTGGTCGAGCATGACGGGAGAATCCATCTGCACTTCGATGGCCGACCGTCGGTCATCGCCCGCTCCCGCCGCAGTATCGGTCAGGAGGGCGTGAAACCTGGCCGCTGGTGTGCCGGGCGCGAACGCCGCAGGAGGCGCGGGTCTTGCCTCGCCCGCGTAGTAGCGGCTGTTGTCGCCGAAAACGAGCGGCACCAGTTTCCGCGCACTGTCGAGTGTAGTCTCCAACTGCATCTCGTCCCGGTCTGGTGGGAAAAGGTGGTCTTTGAAATAGCCATTGTGAACGCCGCCGGAATCGCAGGCAAAAACACGCTTGACCCCGCCGCCGATCGTGTGCGGCTTGAAGACGAAACACACGGGGCACAAATCCAGGGTTCCGCCCGGCTCGCTACCGAGCGCATGGCGATAGGCCGGACGACCGTAGAAAAAGTAAATCAGATGTTCGTGGAACACGTTACAGGGCGCAACGCTGCGGAGTTCGTGACTCGCCACGATGTAGGGCAAGACCTCGCACCGCGTCGTGTGGACGAGCGGCAACTCCTCAGCCGCAGCGGTCTCGGCAGTAACGATGTCGCGGAGTGTGGTCATAAAGAAATCCGGGCCTTGGGGTTCGCAAGCAACGGCGTGACTGAAACGCGTCCGTTGAGAAGGTCGTGCATCAGGCCGCTCTTGGTCCGTTTGAGGTTCGCCAGTCTGCCCAGGCTTCGCCGCAAGACGTCGTCGCTCGTATCAATAATCTGGGCGATACGAACCTGTTCGCTGAAGTCCAGGGGCATGGCCATCGGGATTCTGCGCAGTTCCGTGAGTGTGATTTCAGCGAATGTCGTGCCCTTCGACTGAAGACTAATCTCTTGTTGGGTTCGGTGGGCCCTCATTGACCACAGCAAGAATCCCCCGTGTGTCGAACGGTTTGGCGATATTCGAGCCGTTCCTTGAGTGAGATTTGCTCCGTCTAGATTATTCGGCACGGGAAGAACCTTGCCGACTATGGCGCGGATGGCGCAGACGATTTCCCCAGCACGAACTTCGGACCGGCGAAAGTGGCTCGCAACCTGAGTAGATGTGCAGAGCATCGAGTCACGAACCAGTTCATCGCCGTTCATGTCCCCGGTACGGATGTAAGGAACGCCGCCTGGCACGTGTGGTCCTGCCTGAACGATGCCGTAGGTGATTGGGTATTGGGTGCATTGAGCTAGACGCTTTACGTCCCACGACTCAGGAATCGGGCCTAACACGGATGACTTGAATCGATGGACCGAAGCATCACGGAGTTGGCCGTGGGTGTCGAGGCCGCGGGTGAGGAGGTGGTGCATCAGCCCCGTCTTGATTCGTTGATACTTCGCCAGAAGCGCCTGGGTTTGCTCGATGGCGCAGTCAAGATTTCGGAGAATCTCTCCTACTTTCACTCGCTCGCGTGCCTCGTGCGCAAAGATCGGGTGCATTCGAAGGAAGTCGGCCGGAACGCGCTGCTGCCCTGCCGAACCCGTCATGGCGTTTGCCGCGAGCCCCCTCAACTCGCTGAACTTGCTCCACTGGAAAACATACTCGCCTTCCTCGGCGGATCTTGCCCGCAGGACATGATATTCAGTCGAACCAAAGCCTACTCCGTTGCTCAGATTAGTTACTCGGGCACCTTTGCCATTCTCCATGCATGGAGTGATCTTCGCGAAAAGGACATCATTCTCCGCGAAGGCTGTGTAGCCATGGCGAACCGAACTCATTGGTTGGATATCGCTACCAATCCATCGTCCATCGTCGGTTACGTCCGACATCGGAATGAACGAAACCAGTGCGTCATCATCCAGATTGCTTACATCCGTCTTCGGATTGATTTCGGCAATGTCATTGAGGTTCATGCGTAGCCCAGTGTGGAAAGGAATCCCTGCAATTCACC
>JANLTC010000059.1:0-7724 GCA_031362725.1 Deltaproteobacteria bacterium
GACGCCAATCGCAGAGTCGCCAGGTGCGGCGACGTACACGAAGTTCCCGTCGGGACTGACGCCCGCCGACCGCGCGCCGCTCAGGACTCCGTTCTCGAAAACGCGATCGACGAAGGTCAACTCGTCAGCCGAACCGATCCCCGCCATCGCGATGCTCAGCATCAATGCACCGAGCCAGTGCCCAGCCTGCTTCCGCATGAGTGCTTCCTTTGCGCGCGCTACTTCAGCTCGTCACGCCCGTAGTTGAGGATCGTGCGCGCGATGATGAGTCGCTGGATCTGCCCGGTGCCCTCGTAGATGTCGGTGATGCGCACGTCGCGGAACCACTTCTCGAGCAGATGATCGCGTGAAGCGCCCATCGGACCGAGCAGCTCGATGCAGCCCTGCGTGATCTCGCGCACCGCCGCCCCGCCCTTCGCCTTGCAGATCGACGACTCGAGGTTGTTCGGCTTTGCGGTGTCGGAGAGCCACGCGGCTCGCAGCACCGTCAACATCGCGGCCTCGTAGAGCGCCTCGAGTTCGAGGAAGCGCTGTGCAATCGCAGATTGCGCCGCGAGCCCGCCGGCGTAGTCGATCGCGATGCCGGCCGCTTCCAGCTGTTCGCGCGTCCAGTCGAGCGCCGCTTTGGCGATCCCGAGACCGATCGCTGCGACCGCCGGACGGGTCATGTTGAATGTTTTCATCACGCCACGGAAGCCGCCCGAGGATTCCTTCGGGATTCCCTCGCTGCCGCCCAGCAGATTGCCGCGCGGGATGCGGCAATCCTTGAACACGTATGCGGCGGTGTCGTCGGCACGGATGCCGAGCTTCTTCTCCTTGTGCGCGACGATGAAGCCCGGCGCGCTCTTCTCGACCAGGAACGACTTGATGCCGGCGCGGCCCGCGGACTTGTCGATCGTCGCCCACACGATGACGCCTTCGGCGCGACAGCCCGTGGTGACGAAGATCTTCTCGCCGTTGAGGATCCACTCGTCGGTGGCCGGATCGAGCACCGCGGTCATCGACACGCGCGACGGATCGGAGCCACAGCCCGGCTCGGTGATCGCCATCGCGAGCGTGAGATGATTCCACTGCTTCTGCTGCTCGGGCGTGCCCGCCGCGCGCAGCGCCGCGTTGCCGAGTCCGCCCTTGCCGCGGCGCATGCGAACCGAGTAGTCGCCCCAGCTCTGGCCGGCGGCGATCATCATGCTCATCACGCCGAGACCGGTGTCGTCCGCGCCGCGTCCGGCAAACAGGCTCATCATCGGCGGAAAATTCTTCGCCTCGGGCAGTTCGTCGGGCGGGAACTCGTGTTCGTTCTCGTCGTAGTGTCGCGCGTAGGCACGGCAGGCGAGCGCCTCGGTGCGGATCGCGCCGAGAACCTTCTTGTCGTTGTCGGTGAGGTGGAAGTCGATCATGGGGTTCTCCTAGACCAGCGCCGCGCCATCGAGGACGCTGAGCATACGCACGTTGCGGTACCAGAGTTCGACCGGGTGTTCGCGGATGAAGCCGTGGCCGCCGAGCACCTGCACACCGTCGTCGGCGATCTTCATCGCCTGGCGCGCGCAGTAGATCCGCGCGAGCTGCGCTTCGCGCGTGGCATCGAGACCGCGCTCCAGTTGACTCGCCGCCTGCCAGGTGAGCCAGCGCATCGCGTCGACCTCGATGCACATGTCGGCGAGCGTGAAGGCGATCGCCTGCTTCTTCGCGATCGCCTCGTCGAAGGCCTCGCGGTCCTTGGCGTACGGAATCGCGTACTCCATCACCGCGCGGGAGATGCCAACGAGTACGGCCGCCTGCGCGGCGCGCGCGAGGTTCACGATGCGGCGCGCATCGCAGCCGGTATCACCGCCGAGCCGCGCGGACACTGGTACTTCGACACGCTCGAACGTCAGCGTGCCGGTCGATAGCGCGCGTAGTCCGAGATTCTTCTCGGGTGACGCGATCGTCAGACCCGCGGCATCGCGCGGTACGATGAAGGCCTGGATGGAGTCGGCGCCGTCACCGCCATTGCGCGCGAGCACCAGGAAGTGACTCGCGCGATCCGCCAGCGGTACGAAACACTTCGCGCCCGAGAGCACGTAGGAATCGCCCTTGCGCTCGGCCGTCGTGCGAAGCCCGGTCGGATCGAAACACGGCCCCGGCTCGACCAGCGCCAGCGACGCGGCGTGAAATGCGTCGCCGCAGAAAAGCGGCAGAAACTCCCGCTGCTGCGCCTCGGTGCCGAACTCGACGATCGGCATCGCGAAGAGCGCCGGCGAAATCGCCGCGAGCGCGAGTCCCGCGTCGCCGAACGCGAGTTCCTCGAGAACCAACGCGTTCGTGATCGGCGAACGCGCTTCACCGCCTCCTCCGAAGGCCTCAGGAATCTGCGTCGACACGAGCCCGAGTTGCCATGCCTGCTCGAGGAACTCCTCGGACACGCGGCTCTCCTCGTCGCAGCGCCGCGCGATCGGTCGGATCGCGCTCGATGCGAACTCGCGCATCGCGTCGCGGGCAACCTCCTGCTCTTCCGTCGGTCCAAACGAGATCATTTGCTTCTCCTGGTCTTTCGCGCCGATCCGCTGCGCTCCGAGGAGCTTGCGGTCGGACGGGGGATTTGATGAAAGTACTGGTCGAGAGCGTCGCGCCCACCGTCCTTGATGAGCAGACCACGCTTTACGGCGTCGCGGGCGTCGAGGATGCCGAGCGCGACGCCACACCAGACACGCGTCTCCGCGGTGTATCGGACGTCGGCCGCTTCGGCGAAGCCGCGCGTCACGAGGCAGGCGCCGTCACGGATGCGCAGCGTCCATACGCCGCCGCCCGGACCGGAGAGTCGGATCTCGAATGTCACCACCGCATCGCGCGCGACGTCTTCGCGCAGCAGGAACGGCAACGACTCGAGGATCGATTGCGCCGACGTCTCGGTGAACGCGCCGAAGTCCGCGATGTGCTCCTCCATCGCGTGATCCACCCACCAGCGCGCGATCGCGGCGATCAGCGGCTCGAGCGTGCGACCGCGTTCGGTGATGGCGTAGAGCGAGCGCGCACCTTCCTCGATGGTCGTGACCCACTCGCGCTCGGCCAGCTGGCGCAGCCGCGCCGACAGCACGCGCGGCGCGATGCCAGTGCGCTGGCGCAGGTCCTGGAACCCCTTCGGTCCACCGAGCAGATGCCGGATCAACACCAGGGTCCAGCGATCGCCGATGCGGTCGAGCGCACGGGCCACCGGGTCGAAGACCTGGCCGGGGCGCGGGACCTTGCGCGGATCGCGGCGCGGAGTCGTGGGTACCTTGGAGGGCACGGGGTAGATATCTATTGGATACTGGACGCGATGGCAAGAGAGCGCGATCGGGGAATGCCTCGCCACTGCTAGGCTGCCCCCCGACCGAAGGTGGACGGGGGATCGCCGGCGGACAAAGACCGTTCCGCGGGAGGAAAGTCCGGGCTCCATAGAGCAGGGAGGTCGCTAACGGCGACCCGGGGTGACCCGAGGGAAAGCGCAACAGAAATGACACCGCCGATGGCCGATGAGGCCGCGGTTCTCGGTGAGAGAATCGCGGCGGAGGCACAGGCAAGGGTGAAATCGTGGGGTAAGAGCCCACGCGCGACAGCCGGGTGACCGGCGGCGAGGCAAGCCCCTCCCGGAGCAAGCTCGAATAGGGACGCCGCGTTGGGCGGCTCGCTCGCGCTCCGCAGCGACTCGTCGCGGCGGAGCCGGCGTCCGGGTGAGAGCGCTCGAGCGACGTAGCAATGCGTCGCCTAGACGAATGATCCTCGCCGGCGCCGGGGCGACCCGACGCCAGAACAGAACCCGGCTTAGAGTCCACCTTCGGTCTCCGTTTCATGACCTCGCCGCTCGCTGTTGGCTCGCTACGCGGGAAAATCATGACCTCGCCGCTCGCTGTGGCTCGCTACGCGGGAAAATCATGACCTCGCCGCTCGCTGTGGCTCGCTACGCGGGAAACGGGCACTTGCGGTGCGGGCGAGCTACGAGATTCATCTCCGAAGAAGGAGTCCCCGATGCGCATCGAGACCGGGATCCCGATGAGCGACTGGCGCGCGATCGCCGCGGCCGCGCAACGCGCCGAAGCGCTTGGCTTCGACGGCCTCATGTCGCCCGAGATCGCGAACGATCCGTTCATGCCGCTCGCCTTCGCAGCACTCGCGACCGAGCGGATCCAGCTCGGCACGGCCATCGCGGTCGCGTTCGCGCGCTCTCCGATGGTGGTCGCGAATCTCGCCTGGGACCTGCAGCTGAACTCGCGCGGCCGCTTCGCGCTGGGTCTCGGTCCGCAGGTGAAGGGGCACAACGAGCGCCGCTTCTCGGTCCCATGGAGCCCGCCGGTTCCCCGCTTGCGCGAGTACATCGAGTCGCTGCGCGCGATCTGGCGCTGCTGGGAGCTGGGGGAGCCCCTCCGCTACGAGGGCGAGCACTATCGATTCACGTTGATGACACCGGAGTTTTCACCGCCGGCGAGCGGATTGCCGCCGGTACCGGTGACGATCGCAGCGGTCGGCAAGGACATGTTGCGCCTTGCAGGTCGCGTCTGCGACGGCGTTCGCCTCCACGGCTTCTGCACGCGACGTTACCTCGAGGAGGTCGCGTTGCCGCGGGTGCAGGACGGTCTCGAAGGCGCCGGGCGCGATCGCAAGCACTTCGAAGTGTGGGGCGGTGGTTTCATCGCTTCCGGCCGCGACGCCGACGAGGTTGCGAAACAGTTCGAGTGGTGCCGGTACCGGATCGCCTTCTATGGCTCGACGCGCAGCTATTCCCCGGTACTCGCGCTGCATGGCTGGGACGACCTCGCCGCGAAGCTGCATGAGATGTCGAAGCGCGGGCAATGGAAGCAGATGGCGGCACAGGTCCCCGATCACGTGGTGCATGAGTTCACCGCTACGGCGCCGTACAGCGACCTCAAGCCTGCCGTCGAGAGACGCTTCGGCGGACTCGTCGACTCGATCGCATTCGGTTTCCCGGACGACGTACCCGCCGGCCTCGCACGCGAGCTCGTCGACGACCTCCGCACGATCCCGCAGACGTTTCAGGGCTTCCCGACGAGCTGGGCCTGAGAGTCCGCTACTCCGCGACGGACGGTTTGCGCCGGCGCCGAACCGGCAACTCGCGCCGGTAGCATTGCACGCGGCGGCGACGGTGGCGGTCGTAGCGCCGCCACTTGCGCTCCGGAACCTCGTCGGTCGAGATCGCCTCGAATCCCTGTCGCTCGAAGAACGCGCCCACACGATCCTGCGTCGTGCAGGCAAAGACCCAGCGCAAACGCAGCGTCCGGGCCTGGCGCAGCGCGTAGCGAACCAGATGCTGCCCGACGCCCTCGCCCAGGAACCGCGTCAATGTGTAGAGCGACGCGATCTCGCCCGCGCGGATCTCCGGATAGGGAAGCAACGCGCCGATCCCGGCGAGATGGGAACCTTCGACGAACGCTCCAAAGCCGCTGACGAGAATCTGGTCGATCTCGCGCGCCGGCCGCGGCGCCAGATAGCCCTCCTCGACGCCGCGGCCGATCAGGTCGTGCGCGGCGTCGAAGTCGTCGAGCCCGAGATCGCGTACCGCGATGTAACGCTTGCGCGTGAACAGCGTCCCCGAGCCGGGGTACGTGAAGAGTTCTTCGCGAAGTCCCCCAAGCGAGCACACGTTGACGGCCTGCAGTCCGCCGCTGAGAAGGCGATCAACCTCACGCAGCAATGCGACGCGTTCGCGGCCGATTCGCCGGCGATGCGCCAGGAGCTGCCGCAGCTCGTCCTGATGGACGAACGAGAGTCGCTCCCCGCTCGCCGCGCGCACGCCTCCTTGGGGATCGATCCAGACGAGCTTGAAGAGCCCGAGTCGCAACGCCAACTCGCGGATCTGCTCGGCGAACGGGCGCCGGCCACCGGCGAGTATTCCCAGCCGTGACGACTGTCGCAGGGCGCGCCAGACCGCAGTCTCGAGCTGCCGCGTCGCTGCGGGCAGGATCCGCTCGCCGACGGCGGCGGCGAGCCGATCGCGTCGTGACGAGATCACGATCACGTTGGTGTCGTTGCGCGCGAGAGTCTGAACGACCGCGGCGAGTGATTCGGGTTCGCGAAGCTGACCGGCTGGGCAGGCAATCCCGAGCGTGCGCCCGCGAAACTCCTGGAGGTAGAAGTCGCGCTCGAAGTGTGCGCCCTCTTCAGCGTTCGTCATCGGCGCGCATTGTTGCGAATCCCGGCCCAACCCGGGCGCCGGGCATTCTCGGGCAGCGGAAATGTCACGAGATGGGGTCCGCGTGCCACTACCCAAAGTCAGGGCCACGTTGGCAGCCCGCGGGCGGCTCGCCGCTACGGTCCCTCCCCGCGAGGGCCGATAGAGGCCCGACGGGGCTTTTATCCACCACATTTGGCTCATGGGAGGGGCGAGAAAGTTCTGGCAAACGGATCGGGAAGCGTGGAGAATGCCGGGCTGCTCCGAAGGCCCTCGAACGGTGGAGGACCTTCACCCGTCGGAGCAACGAAACCGGACCGATTGAACCCAGCGCTGCCTCTTCACGCAGCGCGCTGACAACGAAACTGCTCGCTGATTGCTGACTGATTGCGATTGGAAGTCGCAGGCAAAGCCCGCGGGGCAAACAGATGGGGCCTTGCCTGCATCCGAGTTCCTGGGACCAGGATCGGGCCATCGAAAGCGCCCTAGGACCGCGGAGGCGACGGGATCCACTGCCAGTTAGAGGGTTGACGGTGTTGCGAGTCCAGTGCGATCCGAGCAGTTCCGAGCATTCAAGATTCCGAGTCCAAAGAGTCCGTAGAACCAGGAGAGGTCTTTCGTGAAGCTGGAGGATCGGCAGACGACGGCGGCAACCGAGGTCGAGGCGCGGGGTCCCCAGGGTGCCACCGCTTCCTTCGCATCCGAGGATCTGGATCCCGGTCGCGAGCGACGACCGCTCGAATCCTATTTCCAGGAGATCGGCGGCACGCGAACGCTGCGCCGCGAAGAAGAGGTCTATCTCGCCAAGGAGTTGGAAGCCGCAACCGCGGCCCTCCGCGGCGCGCTCTATCGAATCCCGTGCTCCTCCCGCCATGTGGTCGACCGCTGGGACGATCTGCGCGCGCTCTCGCACACCGGGGCAAAGCTCTCCGAATCGATGGGCGACGAGGAGACCGGTGAAATCGCTGCGCGCGTCGAGCGTGCGGTCAAGAAGCTGCGCGTCCTTCACGTCGAGCGCGACCGTCACCTGAAGCGGCACGCCACGAAGGCCGTTGCGCGCAGTGACGAGAAGATCGCCGACGAACTCGAGCGCGCCCAGCTCTCGCTGGCGGTCCTCGCCGAACTGCGCGAGCGCGTCTTCGCGATCGCCAAGCAGATGCGCGACGCCCGCAAGGGCAGCAACCGACTGAACGACCTCGAGGCCGAGGCCGGTGCAACCAAACTGCTGATGCTCGAGCGCGTCACGATCGTTCGCGATGCCCACGCGCGCATGACGGAAGTAAAAAACCGCTTCATCGAGCACAACCTGAAGCTCGTCGTTGCGATCGCGAAGGACTATCGCAACCTGGGGCTCTCGTTCCCGGATCTGATCCAGGAGGGAAACCTCGGCCTGATCCGCGCCGTGGAGAAGTTCGACCATCGCCGTGGCTTCAAGTTTTCGACCTACGCTGTCTGGTGGATTCGACAGGCGCTGGTGCGGGCGATCCAGAATCACTCGCGGACGATCCGTCTGCCGTCGCACGTGCACGACCGACTGCAGCGCAGCCAGCGCGTGCGCGCGGAGCTGACCGGCAAGCTCGGC
>JANLTC010000068.1:0-2575 GCA_031362725.1 Deltaproteobacteria bacterium
GTCGTTAATGATGTTCGCCGTCGGGCCCGGGAGCAGTCGCAGCGTTGCTGCAGTATTGGGCCCCTGAAAGATATTGCGTGACGGATTGAATGCGCCGGAGACGGACACGAGCGCCCCGTCGTCGAGTTCGATTGCGTCTGTAAACGAAAACGCGCCTCCGACATTCAACGTGACACCTGTGATACGCGACCTCTGCGCGTCGGAAGTGATCGCGACGCTTCCGATGTTCGCAACGCCGCTCCCGAGCAATGTCGCCCCCTCAATGGTTAGGCTTGAAGCGAACAATGTCCCATCCACCTGTACGGATCTGCCTCCGTTAGATCGGAGCACACTGACCGGACCGCTTACAGCGATGGTTTGCGCCACCGAGGAACCGAGGACGGAATCGCCAAGCACCCTCAATTGTCCGCCAAACAAGACATCGTCTACTGCGAGCTTGGCGCTGTTCAGAGTCGATAGGGAGCCAAGAGCTTGGATGCTGCCGGGACCGGTAAGCACACCTCCGCTCTGACCGATAAGCACTGTCGTCGTGAGCGCGGAGGTGAGCACGTTTCCCGTGCCAAGGAAGACTGAAGTGTTTGTGTTCGCGTCGGTGTTGAATCTCGCACCGCCTTCCAGCAGAAGCTCGTCCAACAGCAGGCTGCCCAATCCCGAGGTGCTGCTGTTGCTCAATCTGAGTGAGCTCACCACGTGCGGCGTTGGCACATCGTTGGCA
Source organism: Deltaproteobacteria bacterium (assembly GCA_031362725.1). Lineage (GTDB taxonomy): Bacteria > Myxococcota_A > UBA9160 > UBA9160 > PR03 > PR03. The sequence goes on from JANLTC010000068.1 coordinate 716, forward strand.
AAGTCGAGGTTGGCACCGTCACGCGCGAAGAGCTCTGCACTGAAAAGCTGGAACTCTGTGCCCTCGTTTACACCGAGGAAACCTCCAGATCCGATGAACTGATAGTCGAACGCGTTTGTGAAAGTGACGGCGCGCGTAATTTGGAACCTGGTGCCAAAAAGGAACTGCGCGCCACGTGTGAATTCGACGGGCGCATCGATTCCGATGTCGCGCAGTCTCGCGCCAGTCGCAGCATCTCGCGCTGCCTGCATATCCACAGGAACATCGAACGTGACCTGGCCCCCGCCGGTAATGTCGAAGTTGATGAGGCTCAGTTGCGTTGTCGGAGACGAGCCGGTGGTGCTGAACGTGATCGGGTTGTCCGCCGAATCGATGAGGACACCACCCGACTCGAACGCGGAGCCTCTGATGCTCACGCGCGAGCCGTCGTTGAGCGTGATGTCGGTGCGGATGATCGTCGCCCCGTCGATACTCAAATCGATCGTGTCGAGTATGTGAGGGGTAGGCCCGTCGATGGTGAATGTGTTTCCGCTCTGTACCTGTAGGGTCGAAGGGGTGCCCGGCTGCTGCCGATTGCTGATCGTTCCCTGACTCCAAGTCGAGTCTCCGGTGACCGTAAGCGTCGATGCACGGCCGATGGTCAACAGGCCGCCGTTGAGTTCCAGGCCGCCACTCGTAACGGTCGCCGCATCCGCGACGTCGACGCTCCCGCCGACAATCGAGAACGGCTGACCGCTTGCGTTCGTGAGAAGGTTCGCACCGTCTCGGAGCTGCACTGCACTGGTGATCGTCAGCTGCTCCGGTGCACCTGCCGACGCGGCGGCGATCGTTCCTGCAATGTCACCGCCGCCACTCAGCGTAAGACCGGTATTGTCCAGGATCGTTGTTCCGCCGGCGTTCTGTTCGAAGCGCGCGCCCATGAGCACCGGCGCGCTGTTCGGTATAAGCGTCAATGTGCCCGTGTTGAACAGTGTCCCGCCGCCAGCAAGGAAGCGCGTGTTGCCGAGAATCGTAAAGTTGAGCGAGGCATTCGTGAGCCTCGCGCCAGCTTCCAGGAGGATCATCGAGTCGCGTGTGCTCGCGGACGCGGAGTTCAAGACGTTCAGACGGTGACCCAGACCCAAACTAGTGGTCGCGCCCAGCGAGTCGCCCAGCGTGAGGCTCGATGACACCGTCGACGTCGCGCCCGGCCCGGAGAGCCGCCCACGCAAGTCCAGGACACTGAACGCCGCGGAGTTCTGCACCGCGATCGCGCCCGTTTGGCCGATAGTGGCGAAGCCTGACGTGGAGCTGAAATCGTCGGTGAGAACGAAGCCATCGATATTCGAAGACATCGACACAGCCAGCGAGCCGCCGATCTGATCGAAGACGCCCAAGCTGCCTACGGAGAGGGATGTGGTGCTTACGGTGCTCGACTGTCCTGGAGTGCGAATGGACAGATTCCCGTTTAGCGTGAGGGCCGAAAGCAACGCCACGAAGCTCGTTGCAGGCGAGTCGAAGGAAACGCTCGCGCCTGCCAGCGTCACTGCATTTGCCTGCAACGTTGAAACGTTGGTAAACGTCGATGTGCCATTGAATTGCAGACCAGACATTGCCAACAGGTCGATGAAGCCGCCGCCGAGGTCGATGTCCACCTGATCGTTGACGCGGAACGTGAAGCCAGTCGCAGAAAGGTTGAGTACGCGTGAACCCGGCACTGCGCCGATGATGTCAGCGTTGAACACCACATCTCCCGCTGACTGAAAACGCAAAGTGTTCGTGCCCGTGGTCAGGCCGAGGTCCAACGTGGCATTGAACGAGATGTCGCCGGTGTCCTCACCCGACACATTGGTATCCAGAATCACGGTGACACCGCCGGTC
>JANLTC010000085.1:0-6987 GCA_031362725.1 Deltaproteobacteria bacterium
CCCCCCCCCCCCCACCCCCCCCCCGCCCCCCCCCCCCTCCACCCCCCCGCCGCCCCCCCCGCGGCCCTTCCCCCCCGCGCCGCCCCCGCGCCCCCCCCCCCCCCGCCCCCGCTCGAAGCACCCTCTCGCCGGCTTGCCCGCCCCCCGACCCTTCGCAATAATGGAACACGTTTCAATTCCGTTCCGCCGCCCCCGCGCGCCCTTCCCGGAGCCCCCCACCCCGATGCACCTCGACCTCACCGCCGAGCAGCACTCGCTACGCAAGCAGCTCCGTTCTTATTACCGCGACCTCTTCACCCCCGAGCTGCGCGCCGCGCTGAACGCCGAGTGGGACGACATGGGCGGCTCGGTCTTCCGCCAGATCGTCGCCCGGATGGGCGCCGACGGTTGGCTCGGCATCGGCTGGCCGAAGGAATACGGCGGCCAGGGTCGCGGCCCGCTCGAGCAACTGATCTTCTGGGAAGAGACCTACCGCGCCCGCGCGCCGCTGCCGATCATCGCCGTCAACACGATCGGCCCGACCGTCATCCGCTACGGCACCGACGAACAGAAGCAAGCGCTGCTGCCCGGCATCCTGCGCGGCGAGCTGCACTTCGGCGTCGGCTACACCGAGCCGAGCGCAGGCACCGACCTCGCATCGCTCACGACCCGCGCCGTTCGCGATGGCGATGACTGGGTCATCAACGGCCAGAAGATCTACACGACCCACGCGCACGACGCCGACTATATCTGGCTCGCCGCGCGCACCGACACCGAAGTGCCGAAGCACAAGGGCATCACGATCATCCTGGTGCCGACCTCGTCGCCCGGCTTCTCGGTGACGCCGATCCACACGCTCGGCGGCGAGCGCACCAACGCAACTTATTACGCCGACGTGCGCGTGCCGGTCGCGAACACGATCGGCCCGGTGAACGGTGGCTGGTCGCTGATCACCTCGCAGCTCAACCACGAGCGCATCACGCTCGCCACGCCCGGCGTCGCCGATCGCGCACTCGACGAAGTGTGGGGCTGGGCGATGAAGACGAAGACACCGAGTGGTGGTCGCGTCGTCGACGAGCCGTGGGTGCAGCAGAACCTCGCGCGCTGCTACGCGAAGCTCGACGCGCTGAAGCTGCTGAACTGGCGCTCGGCGTGGTCGCTCGAAGCGGGTCATCCGGCGATGGCCGAAGCGTCCGCGGTGAAGGTGATGGGCTCGGAATTCTTCGTCGAGTGCTACCGGCTGCTGCTCGAGATCACCGGCGCGTCGGGCGCCGTCGTCGCGGGCGAACCGGGCTGCATGTTCGGCGGCTTCCTCGAACAGGCCTATCGCGGCGCGACGACGCTGACCTTCGGCGGCGGCGTCAACGAAGTGCAGCGCGACATCATCGCCATGGCGGGGCTTGGATTGCCTCGATCGCGGAGATAGGGATGGAACGAGCGGAGCTCGAGGCGAAACTCAAGACCTTCGCGGGACGCGCCGCGGGTCCGCCCTCGCCGGCTCCCGACGCCGTCAACGACGCGATGATCCGCCACTGGTGTGACGCGATGGGCGATCGCCTGCCGATCTACGCCGATCCCGATGCCGCCGCGAAGTCCGTGCACGGCGGCATCGTGGCGCCGCCGACGATGCTGCAGGCGTGGATCCTGCGCGGCATCGCGATGGCGTCGCCAAGCGACGAGTACGACGACGGCCAGCTCCAGATCGGGCGCATGCTCATCGCGGCCGGCTATCCGTCGGTAGTCGCGACCAACTGCGAGCAGGAGTACAAGCGCTACCTGCGACCCGGCGACCGGCTCGTCGCGGAGACGATCTTCGAAGCGATCTCGGAGCAGAAGGCCACCGGCCTCGGCATCGGGTACTTCATCGATACGCGCACCACCTTCCGCGATCAGCACGGCGACGAAGTGGGCTGGATGACGTTCCGCATCCTGCGTTTCAAACCAACAAATGTGGACTTCCAACCGGAATCCGGAACTGCGGCGCCGGCATCGCCGACGAAGCCGCGCCGGCTGCGCCCGCCGCTCGGTCACGACAACAAATGGTGGTGGGACGGCATTGCCGCGGGTGAACTCCGGATCCAGCGCTGCAAGGAGTGCAAGACGCTGCGCCATCCACCGCGTCCGATGTGCGGCAACTGCCAGTCGATCGAATGGGACTCCGCGATCGCGACGGGCGCCGGCACGGTCTACTCGTACGTCGTGATGCACTACCCGCCGATTCCCGGCTACGACTTCCCGCTGCCGGTCGCGCTGATCGATCTCGACGAAGGCACGCGCCTCGTCGCGAACGTGGTCGGTTGCGCGCCGTCCGAAGTCCACGTCGGCATGCGCGTGCAGGCGAAGATCGAAGCCGCCGACGAAGAGATGAGCCTCCCCTTCTTCTACCCCGCTGACGCAGCGGGCTCCGCAGCGGTGAAGTGACGTAGATGGATTTCTCGACCAGCGACGAACAGAACTCGATCCGCGATCTCGCGCGCGGCATCCTCGACAGCGAGCTGTCGCGCGATCGGCTGAAGGCCGCCGCGGCGACGGCCGACGGCAGCGACGTCGCGCTGTGGAAGACGCTCGCCGAAGCGAACCTTCTCGGTGTCGCGGTACCCGAGGCGCAAGGCGGCATGGGGCTCGGGCTGCTCGAGGTCTGCACGCTGCTCGAAGAGATCGGTCGCGCAGTGGCGCCGGTGCCGGTGCTCGCGTCGCTGGTGCTCGGCGGGTTGCCGATCGCGCGCTTCGGCAGCGACGCGCAGCAGCAGCGCTGGCTGCGCGCGCTCGCGACAGGCGACGCGGTTCTCACGGCGGCGCTCGTCGATGCGGGATCGGATGACGTCACGCAGCCGGCTACGAGTGCGCGTCGCGATGGCGATCCGCGCCAGCCCTCCGGATCATCTGACTGGGTCCTCGACGGCACGAAGCGACTCGTTCCCGCCGCGGCACGTGCTGCGCGCATCCTGGTTCCGGCCCGCACGGACGCTGGCGTCGGCATCTTCCTCGTCGATCCGAACGCCACCGGCGTCGCGCTCACCGCGCAGCGCACCTCCACCGGCGAGCGACTCTTCGACGTGACGCTCACGGGCGTGCGCGTCGCCGCGGACGATCTGCTCGGCGGCGACGCCAAGGGCGGCGCCGTCGCTCTGCGCTGGATCCACGATTGCGCACTCACGTCGCTCTGCGTGACGCAGGTCGGCGTCTCGGAGCGTGCGCTCGAGATCACCGCAGCCTACCTGAAGGAACGCGTCCAGTTCGGCGTGCCGATCGGTTCGTTCCAGAGCGTGCAGCACCGCGCCGCGGACTGCTGGATCGACTTGCAGTCGATGCGCTGGACCGCATGGCGCGCGGCGTGCCGGATCGCCGAGGGCGAAGACGCAACGCGCGAGACGATGGTCGCAAAGTTCTGGGCGGCCGATGGCGGCTCGCGCCTCGCGAATACCGCGCAGCACCTGCACGGCGGTCTCGGCGTGGACGTCGACTACTCGATCCACCGCTATTTCTTGTGGTCGAAGGCGATCGAGTTGTCGCTCGGCGCCGCGACGCCGCAGCTCGTTCGTCTCGGTCGCGACATGGCATCCACCGGACCGCGGGAGCTGGCATGAAGACACTGCGCTTCGAATCGGTGAAGGTCGGCGACACGCTTCCGGAGCTGCCGATCCCGATCACCGTGACGCTGGTGGTCGGCGGCGCGCTCGCATCGCGCGACTACACGCCGGTGCACCACGACAAGGCCGCCGCGCAGGCGCAGGGCATGAGCGACGTGTTCATGAACATCCTGACGACCAATGGTCTCGTCGGTCGCTACGTCACGGATTGGGCCGGGCCGGACGCCGTGGTGAAGAACGTTGCGATCAAACTCGGCGCGCCGAACCTGCCGGGTGACACGATGAAGATGGTCGGCAGCGTGAAGAGCAAGGACGACGCAGCGGGTGAGCTGGTCGTCGAGATCGCCGGCAAGAACGGTTGGGGCAATCACGTCACCGGCACCGTGCGGCTCGCACTCCCGAGGAACTCCTGATGTCGATCGCGCTGAAGGATCAGGCGGCGATCGTCGGGATCGGGCAGACGGAGTTCTCCAAGAACTCGGGTCGCTCGGAGCTGCAGCTCGCCGCGGAAGCCGTGAAGGCTGCACTCGCCGACGCGGGCATCCATCCGTCCGAAGTCGACGGCATGACGACCTTTACGATGGACACCAACGACGAGATCGAAGTCGCGCGCAGCGTCGGCATCGGCGATCTCACGTTCTTCAGCCGCACACCGCACGGCGGCGGCGCGGCGATCGGCGTGATCCAGCAGGCGGTGATGGCGATCGCGACGGGCGTCGCGGAGTGCGTCGTCGTCTACCGCGCCTTCAACGAGCGCTCGGGGCGCCGCTACTCGACCGGCGTTTCGGAGGCGCTCGTCACCGCCGACTCGATTCACTGGTCGTGGTACATGCCGTTCGGCTTGCTGACGCCGGCATCGTGGGTGGCGATGTACACACAGCGCTACATGCACGAGTACGGCTGCAAGGGCACCGATCTCGCGCAGGTGGCGGTGTCGGCGCGCAAGCACGCGGTGAACAACCCGGCCGCGTTCTTCCATGGCGTGCCGCTCTCGGTCGAGCAGCACCAGGCGTCGAAGTGGATCGCCGAGCCGCTGCGCCTCTTCGACTGCTGCCAGGAGTCGGATGGCGGCTGCGCGCAGGTGTTGGTCTCAGCGAAGCGGGCGCGCGAGATGAAGGCGAAGGGCGCTGTGATCCGCGGCGTCGCGCAGGCGGCCGGCGCGAATCAAGAGAACATGACGAGCTTCTATCGCCCGAGCATTTCGTATCTCCCCGAGATGGATCTCGTCGCGAAGCAGACCTACGAGATGTCGGGGCTGCGCGCGGGCGACGTCGATGCGGCGATCATCTACGACGCGTTCACGCCGGTCGTGATGTGGCAGCTCGAATCGTGGGGCTTTTGCGGTCGCGGCGAGGCGAAGGATTTCGTGCATGGCGGAAACCTCGAAGTCGGCGGCGCGCTGCCGTGCAACACGCACGGCGGTCAGCTTTCCGAGGCGTACATCCACGGCATGAACGGCGTGAACGAAGGGGTGCGGCTGATCCGCGGCACGTCGCTGAATCAGCCGGCGAAGAATGATCACGTGCTGGTGACGGCCGGGGTCGGTGTGCCTACCAGCGGGATGATTCTCGGACAGCTCTGAGTATGTTGGTTGCTGGGCGGTCCGGGACGAGGGCCGTCCAAACGTCCTCGGCGCTTGGGCGCTGAGCAGGGGATCGACATCGAGGGCGCCTGCGGAATGTTTGGCCGACCCTCGTCCCCGACCGCCTGAGTAGGTTTGTGGAACACTGAAGGAGAAAGCAGATGCGTGAAGCAGTCATCGTGGAGGCGCTGCGATCGCCGATTGCGCGCGGGAAGATGGGTCGAGGAGATCTTTCGGGGCTGCATGCGGGACAACTGCTTGCGAAGGTGCAGTTCGGGCTCTGTGAGAAGGCGTGTGTCGATCCGAACGAGATCGAGCAGGTGATCGGCGGCTGCGTGACGCAGGCCGGTGAGCAGTCGAACAACATTGCGCGTCACGCGTGGCTGTCGGCGGGCAAGACCTTCAAGGCCGGCGGCACGACGGTGGATACGCAGTGCGGTTCGAGCCAGCAGGCGAACCATCTGATTCGCGCGCTGGTTGCGGCGGGCAGCATCGACGCGGGCATCGCGTGCGGGCTCGAGATGATGAGCCACGTCGGGCTCGGCGCGAATGCGATCCACGGGCCCGGCTACTTCCAGACGCCGAACTGGCCCTGGGATCAGGCGTCGACGCAGTTCGATGCAGCCGAGCGCATCGCGAAGAATCGCGGCATCACGCGCGAAGATGTCGATCGCTTCGCGCTCACGTCGCAGGAAAAGGCGGCGCGGGCGATTGCGGAGGGGCGCTTCGATCGCGAGACGTTGCCGATCGAGACGCCCGAGCTCGACGACGCGGCCGCGCCGACCGGCAAGACGCGCGTCGTGACGAAGGACCAGGGCCCGCGGCCCACCACGCTCGAAGGCCTCGCCGCGCTGAAGCCGGTGCAGCCGGGCGGTATGCACACGGCGGGCAATTCGTCGCAGATCAGTGACGGCGCGGCCGGCGTGCTGTGGATGACGGCCGACAAGGCGAAGGCGCTCGGGCTGCGGCCGCGCGCGCGGATCATCCAGGACGTCGTCGTCGGTACTGATCCCTACTACCTGCTGGATGGGCCGATCGACGCCACGCAGAAATTGTTCCGCAAGACCGGCATGACGATGGCGGACATCGATCTCGTCGAGATCAACGAGGCGTTCGCGGCGGTGGTGCTGTCGTGGGCGCAGGTGATGGGCGCCGATATGGACAAGGTGAACGTGAATGGCGGTGCGATCGCGCTGGGTCATCCGGTGGGTGCGACGGGGTCGCGGTTGATCGTGACGGCGTTGCATGAGCTCGAGCGAACGGGCAAGTCACGAGCCCTGATCACGATGTGCTGCGGCGCGGCGGTCGGCACTGGCACGATCATCGAGAGGATCTAGGAATGCTCGACGGAAAAGTTGCAATCATCACCGGCGGAGCCACCGGGCTCGGGCGCTGCCATGCGCTGGAACTCGCGCGGCTCGGCGCGCGTGTCGTCGTGAACGATCTCGGTGTCGCGGCCGACGGCTCGGGCAAGGACGAGAGCGCGGCGCGCGCGGTGTGCGACGAGATCAAGTCGCTTGGTGGCGAGGCGGTGCCGCATTTCGGCGACGTCACGAACTGGGACGCGTCGAAGGGGATGTTCGAGACGGCCGTCTCCGCATTCGGCGACGTCAACGTCATCGTCTGCAACGCCGGCTTCATCCGCGACGCGATCTTGTTCAACATGACCGAAAAGGACTTTGACGACATCGTGCGCGTGCACATGAAGGGTCACTTCCTGGCGCTGCGCCACGCGACCGCCTATTGGCGCGAACGCGCCAAAAGCGGCGCCCCGACTTATGGGCGCATCATCTCGACGTCGTCCGAGTCGGCCTTTTTTGCGCCGCCCGGCCAGGC
>JANLTC010000088.1:0-1695 GCA_031362725.1 Deltaproteobacteria bacterium
CCCCAAGGGCATGGGCTGGAACGCGGCCGAAGGCTGTCACGAGAACGACTGAGGTGGCGAGCAATTGAAAAAAAAACGCCCGCGAGGAGAACCTCGCGGGCGTATTCGTGTTGGGGTCGGTCCGAGTTACATCATCCCGCCCATGCCGCCCATTCCGCCGCCATGGCCGTGACCGCCGGCGTCGTCCTTCTTCGGAGCTTCCGCAACGGCGGCTTCCGTGGTGATGAGCAGGCCGGCGATCGAGGCTGCGTCCTGCAGCGCCGTGCGCACGACCTTGGCGGGGTCGATGATGCCCTTCTCGATCATGTCGCCGTATTCGTCGTTCTGGGCGTCGTAGCCGAAGTTGGCGCCGCGCGCGTCGAGCACCTTGCCGACGACGATGGAGCCTTCTGTGCCGGCGTTTTCGGCGATCTGGCGGATCGGTGCCTGCAGCGCACGCTTGACGATGGCGATACCGGCCGTCTGATCCTCGTTGGCGCCCTTGACCGTGATGGCCTCGGCCGCCTTCAGCAGCATCACGCCGCCGCCGGGCACGACGCCCTCTTCGACCGCCGCGCGCGTCGCGTTCAGTGCGTCGTCGACGCGGTCCTTGCGCTCCTTCACCTCGACCTCGGTGGCGCCGCCGACCTTGATCACCGCCACGCCGCCGGCGAGTTTCGCCAGGCGCTCCTGCAGCTTCTCCTTGTCGTAGTCGGACGTCGTCTCCTCGATCTGGGCTTTGATCTGGCCGACGCGGGCTTCGATGTCCTTCTTCTTGCCGTTGCCGTCGATGATCGTGGTGTCATCCTTGGTGATCGTCACGCGCTTGGCGCGGCCGAGCATGGCGAGCGTCACGTTCTCGAGCTTGATGCCGAGATCTTCGCTGATCGTCTGGCCGGCGGTGAGAACGGCGATGTCCTCGAGAATGGCCTTGCGGCGATCGCCGAAGCCGGGCGCCTTGACGGCAGCAACTTTCAAGCCGCCGCGCAGCTTGTTGACGACGAGTGTCGCCAGGGCTTCGCCTTCGACTTCCTCGGCGATGATCAGCAGCGGTTTACCGGTCTGAACCACGGCTTCGAGCACCGGCAACAGCGCCTGCAATCCGCCGAGCTTCTTCTCGTGAATGAGAATGTAGGGCTCTTCCAGTTCGGCGATCATCTTTTCGGCGTTGGTGATGAAGTACGGCGAGAGATAACCGCGGTCGAACTGCATGCCTTCGACGACATCGAGTTCGGTCTCAAGGCTCTTGGCCTCTTCGACGGTGATGACGCCCTCGTTGCCGACCTTCTGCATGGCCTTGGCGATCATGTCGCCGATGGCGCTTTCGCCGTTGGCCGAAATGGTGCCGACCTGGGCGATTTCGCCCGAGTTCTTGACCTTCTTCGACTTCTTGCCGATTTCCTCGACGACCTGGGCCACGGCCTTGTCGATGCCGCGCTTCAGATCCATCGGGTTCATGCCGGCAGCAACCGACTTCAAGCCTTCGCGCACGATCGCCTGGGCGAGGACGGTTGCCGTCGTGGTGCCGTCGCCGGCCACGTCGTTGGTCTTGGAAGCGACTTCGCGCACCATCTGCGCGCCCATGTTCTCGAACTTGTCCTCGAGCTCGATTTCCTTGGCGACGGTGACGCCGTCCTTAGTCGTGCGCGGGGCGCCGAAGCTCTTCTCGATGATGACGTTACGGCCCTTCGGACCGAGCGTCACCTTCACGGCGTT
>JANLTC010000109.1:0-16212 GCA_031362725.1 Deltaproteobacteria bacterium
GTGTTGTTGTGGCCCCCCAACCCCCCCCCCCCACCCCCACGACTCAGCAGGCGGCCAGGCCCTTGCCGCGGTGGCCGGCGTGGAGCAGGCGCGCGATCTCGGCGACCTCCTGCCGCACCGAGCGCTGCCACCAGCTTCGGATCAGCAGATCGTGCAAGACGCCGAGCGGACCCCAGCCGAACTCCACCTCTTCGACGTGCGTGAGGCGCGTCCCGCCCGCCACCGCGGAGATCTCGAACCACGCGTGCATCCCCTTGATGAAGCCGTGCTCGAGCGTGACGTCGATCTTGTGCGGCGGGTCCCAGACGTAGCGCGTGATCACCGACCCCTTCGCGATCCCGAGGAAGGTGCCGTCCTCACGGGCGATCATCCCGTTCGGGATGTCGCCGAGCTTCGTCACCCACAGGATCTTCGTGTCGGCCTTGGTGTACTGCGCCGGGTCGAGGACGAAGTCGAAGACTTGCTGCGGTGTCACACCGGCCACCACCTCGGTTCCTTCGCCGCGGATCATCGCGCCACCGTAGCGCTCGAGTCCGTCTCCGCGCCGGTCGATACGGGACGTCATGACCGAAGCCCTCGTCGCGTTCGGCCTCTTCGCGGCACTCGGCGTGCTCGCGGCACTGCTTGCGATCGCGCCGACGACGCTGTTGCTCTTCGGCTTCTGGACCGCCGTGGCGGGGCTCGCATTCGGCGTGCCGACCGGCGCGGTCTACCACGTCGCGTTGCGACGCGCGTTGCTCGGTGCGCAGCGCCTGCCGGCGCGCTGGTGGCTGCACCCGACGTCGTTGCACGACGAGATCCCGAACCCGGTCCGCGCAGGCGTCCTCGCCTGGTGCTACGCGGGCGCTCTGGGATTCCTCGTCACGGTCGCCGGCTGCGGCCTGGTGGCGATCGCCGCGCTCCGCCTGCCATCGTGACCAGGGTCGCAGATCGGGCACGCAGCAGGATGCCTGCGAGGAGAACGCGTTTCAGCTGGGGCTTCGATGGCGTGCCGCGACCGCGCTCCGGTACGCGCGCGGCGGGAAGAACGCGAGCCCGTAGCTGACCGCGACACCAATGCCTGCGAGACCCGATGCGAGGAAGGTCGGAGCGGCCACCGCTGCGAGATCCGAGGCGGTGCCGGTCAGCTGCAGCATCGCGAACGCGCCGATCGCCAGCATCGCGAAGCGCGCAACCGACCCGACTCCCCACAGCAGGAAGCGATCGACCACGATCGGCTCGGCAAGACCCAGCAGCATCCGCTTGCGCAGCGCGGCGAAGTAGAGGAGCGGCTCAGCGAGCGTCCACAGCGACGCCACCGTGAACGCCGCGTAGAGCAGCCAGAACCAGAATCCTTCCGGTCGTCCGTGCCGGAACGAGCCACTCGCGGCGCCACCGACGTACCCGACGACGAGCAGCGCGACGGACGCGGCGAGCAGCCCCCGCCCGAGGCGCGTCGCGCGCCGGAACACCCGATAGTTGAAGACGAGCACCGCCGTGACGCCGAGCAGCGACGCGCCATTACCGACGTAGAGAAGCGTCGAAACGAGTGCATGCGACGCTTCGGGTTCGATGGCCAGCGCGTACCCCGAGCCCTGCAGTGCGTAGCCGAGCGTGCAGCAGAGCAGGAAGTGCGCGGAGAGCAGCGCCTCGGGAAGCTGGCGCGTGCGGCGCGCCAGCAGCGCCAGCCGCACACCGAGCGTCACCATCGCGGCGAGGTACGCGAGCTGCGAAATGCCGAGGATGATCTGCGCCGACGTACCGATCCCGGTCATGCCCAACCCCCGCTCTCGAAGCGGATCGGTCGAACGAGCGCTCCTGCTAATGCATTTGTGGGGGCTTCGACGCGGATCCGGGGCGCTGGTAGACCGTGCGCCCGGCTACGATCGTTTCGACCACCTGCACTTCGTCGATCGCCGCCGGATCGGCGAGCGGCGAGCGGTCGAGCACGACCAGATCCGCGAGCTTGCCGACCTCGAGCGAGCCGCGGTCGCCCTCCAGGAAGTGCTGGTGGGCGGCATCGATCGTCACGCCGCGCAGCGCGCGGAGCACGTCGATGCGCTGCTCCGCGCCGAGCACCGCGCCGCTGGTCGTACGCCGATTCACCGCCGACCAGACGATGCGCAGCGGCTCCATCGGCACGACCGGCGTATCGGCGTGCAGCGTGAACGGGATGCCACGGCGCGCCGCGCTGGCTGCCGGCGAGATGCGAGCGGCGCGCTCGGGACCGAGGAACACATCGCGGTGGCGATCGCCCCAGTACCAGGTGTGCAGCACGAAGAAACTCGGAATCACGCCGAGGGCGGCCATCCGGTCGAGCTGGTCCTCACGCGCGGTCTGGGCGTGCACGATCACCGGCCGCGCATCGGGTCGCGGGTGCGCGCGCTGCGCGGCCTCGAACGCGTCGAGGATGTCGTCGATCGCGGCGTCGCCGTTGCCGTGGATCGCGACCTGGAGACCCGCCGCGTACAGGCGATCGACCCACGCGATCAGCTTGTCGCGCGGGATCCGCGGATAGCCGCGGAACGACGCGTCTTCACGCTGCGGCGCGACGAAGTACGGCTGTGACAAGTAGCCGGTGTATCCCTGCAGCGAACCGTCGGCGACCAGCTTCACCGCACCGATCCGCAGCCACGGGTCACCCGCCGGCGGCGCGAGCGAGCCATCGATCAACGCGTCGCCGGCCTCTTCTCCCGGCCAGAGCACGAGCCGCAGCGGCAACAGGCGCAACCGGGCGAGCCAGGAGAGACTCTGGATCTGCGCCGCGGTGGCAAAGCCGTTCTGCGCCGTCGTGACGCCCGCCGCGAGATAGATCGCGGTGCCGCGACGCAGCACACGCAGCGCATCCGCGGTGCCCAGATCCATGATCGCGCGCGTCGCCGACTCCGCGGCGCGCTCCTCGAGCACGCCGTCGGGCGCACCGCTCGCGTCGCGACGAATGCGACCGCCCTCGGGATCGGGCGTCGCCGCGGTGATGCCCAGCTTATCGAGCGCGTAGGAGTTCAGTGCTGCCAGGTGACCCGAGACGTGCAGCGCCGCGACCGGATGCCGCGTCGAGACCCGATCGAGATCGCTGCGTGTCGGATGGCGCTGCTCGGCCATCAACGTGTCGTCGTACCCGACGCCGAAGATCCATTCGCCCTCGTCCTTGCGCGGAACCCATTCGCCGAGACGCGCGACGAGATCCTCGATGCTCCGCACCGTGCCGATCGGCGGCGCATTGAGATCGGCCGCGATCACATCGACACCGGCAGCTGGGAAGTGGCTGTGTGCATCGACGAAACCCGGCAACAGCGCGCGACCGTCCAGCTCGACGACACGCGCGCGGTTCGTCTCCGCCCAGCCGCGCAGCTCCGCGTCGCTGCCGGCCGCCGCAATGCGATCGCCCACGACGGCGAGCCCCGCGACGACGCGATTCTCGGCGTCCATCGTGAACACCGGCCCGCCGACGTAGACCGTACGCGCAGGCGGGCGCGCGATCCAAACCAGGATCGCGACGCCGACGACGAACGCCGCGATGACGCGAAGCCGCGTCAGGCGCAGCATCGCCGATGGCCCCGCGGCGTCGCGCTGCGACGCTGCGACGGGTGCGGGTTGCGACCTGCACGCTGCGGCCCGCCGACCCAGTCGATCATCTGCGGATCTGCGTCACGCAATTCGCCCGCTTGCCAGCGACCGGCTGCATCGAACAACCCCGCGCGACCGTCCTGCTCGACGCGCATGAGTCCATCGTCCTGCAGCACGTAGAGTGCGCCCGTCTGCGGATGGCGAGGTTTCACCGCCCGCGATACTACGCCAAACACGCTGCGTTGCGACGCCGCGGCCTCGCGGGAACCGGCACGCGGCGGTAGCGTGCGCGGCTCGCGCGGCGCGGCTGCGCGAAGCGCATGCAAGAGGGAGGCATTTCGTGGAGTCGTGGCAGGCAGTCGTCCTCGGTCTGGTCGAGGGCATCACCGAATACCTGCCCGTTTCGTCGACGGGTCACCTGATCCTCACGTCGTCGCTGCTCGGCCTCGTCGCGCCCGCGAACCAGCAAGCCGTCGCGACCTTCGAAATCGCGATCCAGGGCGGCGCGATCCTCGCGGTGATCGGTCTCTACTGGAACCGCGTAGTGCAGATGCTGCGCGGACTCGCCGGCCGCGACGCAGAAGGGCGCCGCCTCTTCGGGCTGATCGTGGTGGCCTTCCTGCCCGCCGCCTTGCTCGGCCCGCTGCTCGACGATCCGATCGACGCGTATCTGTTTCACGCTGGACCCGTACTGCTCGCCCTCTTCGCGGGTGGGCTGTGGATGATCTGGCTCGATCGCCACTATCCGCCCGGGCAGGGCCTCGGCATCGGCTCACTGCGCTGGCAGCAAGCGCTCGCGATCGGGCTCTTCCAATGCGCGGCGATGTGGCCAGGCACTTCGCGATCGATGATGACGATCGCCGGCGGCATAGTGCTCGGTTTGCGCGCACGCGACGCCGCGGAGTTCTCGTTCCTGCTCGGCGTACCCACGCTCGGCGCCGCGTGCGGCTACAAGCTGCTGAAGAATCTGCTCGCGTCGATGCACGGCGGCACGCCGAACCTGTTCGAGCAGCTGGGCGTCGGACCGGTGCTGCTCGGCTTCGCGGTCGCCGCGCTGTCGGCGGCGATCGCGGTGCGCTGGCTGGTCGCGTTCCTGCAGCGCCATGGACTCGCGGCGTTCGGCTGGTACCGCGTGGCGTTGAGCGTCGTGCTCGGTGCGCTGGCGCTCGCAGGCGTGGTCAGCCTCGACGGCTGATCCGATGCGAAGCGCGGCGCGTGGTCACGGATCGAGCGACCAGATCAGCGTCGCAACCGAACGTGCCGGCATCAGCAGCGAGCGGTCCGCGAATCGATCGGCCGAGTCGGGCGAGACAGCCGCGCCCGACTCGAGCAGGGACGTCCGCACCACCTCCGGCGCGCCGCTGAGGTTCGCGCCGTTGAAGACGGCCCAGCGCGGCGCGTCTGCGCGGTTGATCGCGACCGCCACGAGCTTGCCGGCCGCGTCGTCGCGGAACGCGGTGACGAGCAGGTCGGCGTCGTCGCTCGACGCATCGATGCGCACCGCGCCCGGGCGCACGTACTTCGCGTACTGACGCAGCGTCCAATACTTCGGCGTCACCGTATAGCCATGGGCGCCTGGCGTGGTCGGGATCACGATGGCGGCCTCGCCGGGACCGCCGGGCCGGTAGAGGTTCCACATCACGTACATCGAGACCCCGTTCACGAGCGACTCGTGGATCAGCTCGGCCTGCCAGATGCCCTCGTCGTGGGTGCCGTAGCCCTGGAACGTCGTGTTCGAGAACTCGGTCATCCACAGCGGCATCCCAGCGGGAGCGGGGCTCGCAACCCGCTCGACCTCTGCCGCGACCGTGGACGAGTCGGGATACACGGTGCCGCCATAGAGGTGGAAGCCGACCGCGTCGAAGAGCGAGAGGGCCGTCGGCTTGGCGAGCAGCGCCGGCAGGAACGTCTGCACGAAGTTGGCGACCGCGTTGTCCGGCCCGTGCAGCCGGGTGCTGTGGCCGTCGGCGACGATCCGCTGCGCGACGGCTTCGATCGTCTTGCCCATGCGCGTCGGCGAATAGGTGTTGGCGTCCCACGGTGACGCCGCCTCCGGTTCGTTCTGGATCGACAGCGAGTCGAGCGGATGACCGGCTTCCTCGAGGTACGAGAGGTACACCGAGAAGAATTCGGCGAGTTCGGCATCCATGCCGGGCAGCAGCGTGCCACCGCAGCACTCCTGGTTGGTCGTCTTCATCCAGGCCGGCGGCGTCCAGAGCGCGCCCAATAGAAACGGGTGATTGCCGCGCGCGAAGATCTCGGCGAGCTGCCACAGGTGATCGTCGGGACGCACGAAACCAGCCGCGTTCACGTGCACCGGATCGGCGTCGTCGTTCGCCGGTTCCATCGCGGGACGCGGCTTGATGCGCACCACCGACGGCGCGAGATCGCCGAACACCAGGTCGAGCACTTCGCTGCGATCAGGCTCGGGCATCGCGCGCAACTCGCTCTCGTTGGCCGCCGACCCACCGAAGCCGTCGATGATTTGGTAGGGGATCGCCGGATCGAGCGCGATCGCGACCGCGGGAGCCAGTGTGCGCGGGGAGCTGCAAAGCGCGCCGCCGAATGCGAGAGGCGCCAATAGGATTGCGAGCAGGGTCGTACGGGGGTGCATCGAAGCCAATTCTAGAGAGCCACGGATGGGATGCCCAGCCAAATCGGCCCCTGCGCGGGATCGATCGGGAGTTGCCCATCGCGATTCCCGCAGCGCGGGTCACCTTGCTGCGCATCCTGCGAGCCTGCACGACGGTGGTATCCTGCGGCGCCCGCGGACGGCGCAGCGGCGGTCCGACCGAGATCGGGAGATCGGGATCGAGGCTTCCGCCAGCCTGGCAGAGGCCGAAGAGGAGCAGCAATGGGTGTGGACGAGATCGTCGCGGGGCTGAAGCAGCAGCTCGCAGAACTGTCGGAGGGCAAGCTGCAGGCGAGCGCCATCGACGGCAAGGGACATCTTTTCGACTACGGCTACGTCGACTCGCTCTCCGCCGTGATGTTCATCGCTCACATTGAAGAACAATACGGTGTGCAGATCGAGGACATGGACCTGATCGAGAAGTTCACGACACTCGACGCGATCGCGCGTCATGTCGCGGCGAACGGTTGATCCCATGGCGAGTGAGTGGAACGACTACGAGCTGCTCGTACAGATGCCGCACATGGCGCCGGGTGAGAAGCTTTCGGAAGTCGAGTTCCTGAAGATGCTCGCCGCGTTCCAGTGGGAGTCGATCGCGCGGGCACTCGGCCGGCGGCCTCCGGAACTGATGAACGCGCAGCACGATCGCCTCTACGGTTCGGTGATCGACGTCGAGCTCAACCTGGGCGAGCGCCACAGCATGGAAGTGCTCGGCGAGGACGTGAACATCCGCCTGCGCAATCGCGTGCGTTTCTTCGCGAAAAAATTCGTCGAGGGACTCTTCGTCTTCGACGACCACGAGATCCCCGAGAAGACGCTCGCGTCGATCGAGACGCGCAAGGATCTGCAACAGCTGCGCAGCTCGTGGGCATGCATGACGAACGCGTTCATCGCGCGCGGCGGCACGAACGTGAAGCTCAAGGTCTTCCGTCCGGTGGGTGCCGACGACGGCGTCGCCGAACTCTCCGAGACGCCGATCGGGATCATCGAGCAGGGACGCGTGCAGCGCAGCGGCGAAATCGATCCCCTGGGCGACGAACCCAGCAGCGCGATCGCGATCGTGCCCCGCATCGATGCGCCGATCCGTTACGAGATCATCCCCGAGAGCGATCTGAACGGCGCCGGGCTGGTCTACTTCGCCCGCTACGAAGCGATGATGAACTACGGCGAACGCCTCTTCCTGTCGAACCACCTCACCAGGCCATTCTCCGCCGAGCTGATCTCGTACCTCTCGACGGAACACCGCAAGGCGTATTTCTTCGCCAACGCGGCGCCCAACGACAGCGTCGACATTCGCGTCGGAGCGCGCGTGCTACCGCCGGGCAGCTACGTCGGCCCGCCGGAAGGCGTCGCGTATCGCGTGCCGATGAAGTTGCTGTTCCGCATCGATTTGTACCGCGGCTCGGACAACGTGCTGATGGCGAGTTCGCTGGTGCGCAAGTCATTGAACGTGCCTGGCTCCGCCAAGGCCGTATTCGCCGAAGTCGAACGCTTCCTACGCACCAGCTCCTGATCTCGTCCGCAAACCCCGCAGCCCCTTGACTCGTGTGGGCGCGCGGCCGTCCGGCCGTGGCGCGGAAATCATGCGTTAGCGCGCGGCCGTCCGGCCGTGGCGCGGAAATTGTGCGTTGGGAGCTACTGCGGCGTTTCGCGCCGCAGTAGCGGGTCGAAGTCGCGCTTCTCGGCGGCAAGGGTGAGATCGACGTCGCCGATCGATTGCGCGAAGTGCGCGACGGCAGCTTCCGCAGCGGCGGCATCCAGCATCGAGCGCTCGCGCGGCGCCACGCTTCCGGCGCGCGCGCAGGCCTCTGCAAAGCGCTGCTCGGCCCACGCGAGCGTGCGTTCCGCTTGCGCGGACGGCGTGCGCGCGGCGTCTTGCGCGGCGACGCCTGTGAGCAACGCCCAGACGGCAGCCCAACCAGCGACGGCGACCTGGAAGGTGCGCAACTGCGAAATGCCATCGCGGGCACGCAGCGCCGCCACCGCTGCATCGAGGCGATCGGCGAGCGCGGCGGCGCCGAGGTCGCCCTGCAGGAATGCGTGTAGATCGGAACGTGCGCTCATCGCCTGCGAGCCGATGAACGACAGCAACGCTTCGCTGGTGCCCTCGAAGATGCGGCCGACACGCGCGTCGCGGAGGAGCTGCGCGGCGCCGTTCGCTTCGTCATAGCCGCGCGAGCCGAGCACCTGCACCAGCCGATCCGCGGCCAACCACGCGAACTCCGTACTCGCCAGTTTGCACACGGCGTAGAGGTCGACCGACACGCTCTCGCCGCGATCGAGGATCGCGGCGACGCGGTAGAGCAGACCCTCGACGACGGCGGCCTGCGCGACCGTTTCGCCGAGATGTCCGCGCGCGACCGGATGATCGACGAGGCGCCCCGTCGCGATCTGTCGGCGCGTCGCGAAGCGCAGCATCAATTGCGCCGCACGTTTGGTCGCGCCAAGACTGGTCGAAGTGATCGAGAAGCGGCTCCAGCTCATCGAGTCGACGCCGACCTCGAGGCCCTTCTCAGGCTCACCCAGCAGCGCCTCGGGCGCGATCGCGACGTCGCGAAAGTGCAACTCACCCTGCACCATGCCGCGCATTCCGAGCGAGAGCAGCTCACGCCCGATCGTGACGCCCTGCTGTTCGGCTCGCACGGCGAGCGCGACGAGGCCGCGGCGCTTGCCCGCCGTGTCGAACGCCTGCGCGATCACCGTCACGATCCCAGCCCAGGACGAATTGCCGATCCAGATCTTGTCGCCCGTGAGAAGCCAGCCCCCGCCCGGTCGTGCGACTGCACGCGCGGCCATGCCGGCGAAGTTCGTTCCCGCGCCCGGCTCGGTCTGGCCGAAGCCGGCGTAGATCCGGCCGCTCGCGAGCTGTGGCAGCACTTCCTGCTTCAACGCCGGCTGCGCGAAGGTCGCGATCGGCCGTACGCCCGGGTGCAGGCAGACCAGGATCCAGGTGCCGAGCGACAGGTCGATCGCCGCGGCCTGCTCGAGGATGCGGCCGACTTCGCGGGTGCGGAGCGCGAGCCCACCGTATTGTGTCTCGACCTGAACGCCGAAGATGCCCTGGTTGCCGAGATCGTTCGCGACGTAGGGCGGAATCGTCCGGCGCTCATCGATCATGCGCGCGTTGACGCGACGCTCTCCATAGTTTCGCAGCCACGCGACGATCTGGTCGCCCCGCGCGCGGCTCGCCGCATCCGGAATCATCTCGTAGCGACATCCGACCTTCATCGGAGGACCTTTGGCGGGCGGGGAATCAGCAGACTCACGCGGCGTTGACGCTCCGCGTAGCCGGGTCGCCGAGCGAGCATGCGCGTTTCCTTCATCGGAATGCTGGTACCGAGGAACATCACCACCATCGCCGGCGCGCCGAGCCAGGCCCACCAGACGAATCCCGCCGCGGCGAGCGAGAACAACGCGAGTCCAAACCAGAAGAGCATCTCGCCGAGATAGTTCGGGTTGCGCGACCACGCCCACAGACCGCTCTCGAGGATCGCATCCGGCGGCGGCCTCGAGAGCCGGAAGCGGCGCAGCGTGTTGTCGGCGAAGAACTCCAGCGCGACGCCAGTGAGCGTCACCGCGGCGGCGACGCCATCGAGCCAGCCGAGCGGATGCATACCGCTCGCGAGCGCCGGCCAGAGCGGCAACAGACCGAGGAACACGATTGCGGTCGGCATCCCGTGCAGTCCGAACAGACTCACGAACCAGTAGCCGACCCGCCCTGCCTTGCCGCGCAGATCGACGTAGCGCCAATCCTCGTGGTCGAGTCCGCCGAAGCCGCGCGCCCAGTTGTAGGTGAGGCGCAGCGCCCAGAGTCCGATCCCGGCGACGACCAGGACCTGCCGCGCGGGGATTCCTTCCGAGCCGGGCGCCAGGATGAACCACATCCCCACGAGCGGCGGGGCGACGCTCCAGTACGCGTCATAGAAACTCGAGTTTCCGAACGCAAAGCTGAACGCGAAGATCGCGAGCGTTGCGGCGAGATCGGCGGCAAACGCGACGGCGATCGGGTGGCGGTCGCCGCACGCAATCCCCGTGAGAAGTGCAACGACCACGGCAACGAGGTACGCGATCGTGATCCAAAGGAACGCGCGCGCGCGCTCACCCCGATCGGCTGCGGTGGCATGACTCCCCGTTTCGCTCATCGGCCCCTCCGCGCGGCAGCGCGCGCCGAGCATAGCCGGAGGGGCGCGCGTCGCAGCTACGCGTCCGCCGCGAAAACCGGGAAGCTTCGCGCCGGCAGGAACTCGTGCGACGCGATCTTTCGGTGGCCAGCGCGCGCATCTCGTCGCGGATCAACGCTGCCACGATGCCGGGCCCGGGCAGGCGCAACAGCAGCCACCACTCTCGACTTGCAGGCGGTTCGAGGATCGCGACGCGCGCACCCGGCGCGCGTGCTGCGCGCGGCGCCCCATGCATGCGACGCGGTCGTCGATCTGGTGGTAGACGCTCGACGGCAGCACGACGTCGTTGCTCGTTGCGTGCAAGTGTGCGGATCGCGCGAAGTCGCCCGGCACCACTTCGACGTTGGCGACACCGCGCCGCGCGTCGCCCGCCTCGCGCCCCGCACGAGTTCGTCGTTTCCTTCGACGCTCCACGCGCTGCCCGCGCTGCCGACTGCATCGGCCAGCTTTCAGGTGCAATCTGCCCTTGGCGGAAGAGGAGCTTTGGGCGCGGGCGGCAGGGCGGGGTGGGCCCCGTGCTCGAACATCCTCGGCTGACGCTCTGCGCTTCGTGGGTTCGGGCTCGATGAAGCGCGCTCTTCGCTTCGGTGGGAGGGTCGCTCGCGTCGCCTGCGGAACTGCGCGCGGGACCCACCCCGCCCTGCGCCCTCGTCAGTTGCCCCAGCGGATCGCAGTCACCGCGTCGATGGCCTCGACGCCGAGCCTTCCGCCTTCCACGTGAACGGAGTGGAGTCTGACGCTTTCCAGTTTCGTGGCGACGGATTCGAGGTCGTCATCGGTGATGCGGAATCTCGAGGGTTGGAGGCGGCTGGCGCCTTGGCCATTGAGGGCGCCCGCAGCGTTCGCTTCGATCGCGGTTCCAGTGCCGGATTCCACCTCGACGACGGGGTCGTCAGCGCCGACGTCGAGGACTTCGACGATCCAGCGCTCGGACCGTTGAAGTTGCGGAGGAAGCGCTGCCGCATGAACCCACGCTACAGCGCGTTGATTTCGGGCGATCGTCCCGGTGTGAACTCGAGTGGAGCAGGCGAGCGGCCGGCGGCAGCGTCGATGCGCAGCGCTTTCAGTCGCCGAACACGGGGATCCCGGTCGTTGCGAGATGGCGCTCATCATGCGCGATCGCGATGACGAAGCCGGCTTGCTCGGCTTCGCGCAGGAAGGCACGCACGCGTTTTTGCCTGCTTTCAGACTCGGGGACGATGAAGAGTTGGTAGGTGCGCGGCTTCGGGACATCGAAGCGCACGCCGTCGATCGCGTTGGCGGCGTCTCCCGCGAACAGATAGCCGCGCACGCCCGAAGACCCGCGGACAAAGGCGCCGAGGATCTGGCTGCCCGGCGTATGGCCCGCGGCGCGAATCGCGAACGCTCCTGGGAAGCCGGGGAGCGGCGCGATCGGCGCGTCGGGCAATCGCTCGCGCCGCAGGCAACCGGCGCGGTCGAGTGTGGCGCGTCCTCCGTACGTGGTGAAGTTCACCAGGTCCACCTGCGCCGGCGTCTGGAAGAGCCGCACGTGTGTGTCGCGCGGCAGCACGGCACAGAGGGACACGACGCCGCCGACGTGATCGGAGTGCAGGTGCGTGAACGCAATCGCGAGCGGATGCCTGGCGAGCGCCGGACCGAGCCGCTCGGCGATGCCCCCGTGCGGCACGGCCGGCTCGCCGCCCAACCACTCGATCGGGCGACCGAAGGACTCGGCTTGCTCGCGATCCATGCCCGCGTCGACCAGCAGCGCGCGTCCATCCTGCCATTCGAGCACGAACACCGCGTGACTCATCCGATACGGCGCCTGCGGATCCGGATCGAGGCTGGCCTCGAGCACCTGTTTGCGCGGCGTCACCTGGCTCGCGGTGTTCCAGTGCAAGACGCGAATCGGAAGATCGGCGACGTCAGCCTGCGCGCGCATGCTTTCGAGCGACGGCAACGCAGGATCGAGTCCCCGGATCTGGACGTGCGCGTGCAACAGCAGCGACGCCGCGAGTCCGACACCGATCGCCAGCAGCCACGCAATGGCACTTGCAACGCGACGCACCGGAGTGCGCGCGCGGTTAGGCGGCATCACGCGCGGCCTGCTCGAGGCTGCGCGCGGTCGGGGACGTCGGTACCGTCGCGAGCTCCGGGGCGGTGCGCAGCAGGCGATCACCGCCCAGCATCGTCACGCCGAACCAGTAGTGCTCGTTCTTGAAGTGGTGCAGGCGATGGCTTCTTCGCAGCCGCTGGTAGTAGGCGTGGCGCGGCTGGACGCGCGTGTGCACCAGGTAGTGGACCCATTCGTAGTGGAGCGCCAACGCGAAGTGCGCGGCGATCCCGGTCAGCGCCAGCGGCGTGGTGGACGTCACCGCGAACCAGATCCCGACGAGCAGCGGGATCGAGTACACGAACGAGTGCATCGGAATGAAGAGCAGGTCGAGGCGCCACGGATCGCGGTGATGCGCCCGATGCTTGCGCGGCACGCGGAAGTCGATGCTGCGACCGAAGATGCGCTTTGGGCGCGCGTGCAGGATGAAGACATGGATCGCCCACTCCTGGATCGGCCAGTAGAGCACCAGTCCGGCGATCGGCGCGATGTCCCAAGCCGACCATGCGCCCACACCGATGCGCACGGCCAACGCGACGCCGAGACACCCGATCAGAAGTCGCGGACTGCCGTGCTGCAGGAAAATCGGGACCGCCTCGCGCAAGGTGCGCGGACTCTCGCTGGGGCGCGCGGCGCCCTCCTCCGCACGGTCGGCGAGGATCGATGCAGCGTGGCTCATCAGCGTTCCTCCCGCGCGGCAACGGAGACGCGTTCGAGCGCCTCCAGCACGCCACTTTCACCGCGCCGCAGCAGCGCGCGCGCCCGCGACTCGGCCGCTTCGGGATCGCTGCGACACACCGCATCGGCCAGCTCCGCGTACGGCGTCGCGTCCGCGAGTTCGGCTTCCATCGGGCGCGCGAGCAACACGCGGACGCGGTCGTAGGTCTCGTGCAGCGCGTTGAAGGCCAGCCGGTAGGCGACGTTGTCCGCGCCGTCGATCAGATGCCCCCAGAACGACGTCGCGATCGCTTGCAGCCGCGCGAGGTCGCCGTGCGCCGCGCGCATCGCAGCGACCTCCCCGGCGAGTCGCTCGCTGCAAAGCAGCCCTCCACGGAGCGCCGCCAGTCGTGCCGCATCGGGACCGAGTGCGCTGCGCATCTCGAGGATGTCGCGCACGACGCGCGCATCGAAGCGGCCGTCGCGGCCGAGGAGCAGCACGCCGAGCAGGTCGAGGCTCGTGCTGTTGCGGTAGTCGAGCACGCGGGAGGCGTCACCCTGGCGCACCGCCACCAGGCCTGCTTGTTCGAGCCGTCGCAGCGCCTCGCGGACCGCGGAGCGATTCACGCCGAGCGCTTCGCAAAGGACGCGCTCCGCCGGCAGCGAGGAGCCGGGTGGGCGCTCACCACGCAGTATCTGGCTCCGGAGTTGGTCGAAGACGGCGTCCGAAAGGGACTGACGCTGGACGGGGCGAAGGTCGGCGGTAGGCGGATGGCTCACAAGTGCGGCATGTACCGAGGATTGGTCTCCTTGTCTACTGGTCATACCAATTCTTGTCGAACCGAATGGAGCGCCAAATCGAAATGCCCCGCGGCACGGCCGCGGGGCATTTCATCGATCAGAACGGACGCGCGCTGCGTCAGCGCCGCCGCGCCACTCCGACTGCGATCAGGCTGACCACCGCAGCACCGAACGCGGCGATCACGCCCGGTTCGGGAGCCGACTTGATCGTCATGTTGAGCACGCCAAACACGGGCACGACCGCCGACGGGCCGATGTTGGTCGACACGAACACCGGCGTTACCAGCTGGATGGTGTTGGTGAACTTCGACACCGAAGGCGTCACCTGCGTGATAACGCCAGCGTTGCCCATCCTCGTGATGGTGCCAACGGCCGCAGTGCCCTGGGTCCAGGGCGCGCCCCGCACGGTGATGTTCACGGCACCCATCGCCGTCGCGGTTCCGCCCTTGCCAACCACGGAGATCGGTACCGCCAGGTTCGTGCCTGCCACGGCGCAGCTAGCACCGAACAGACACACCTTGTTGACGCCCGCGAGAGGCATCTGACCGCCGATCCTACCGTTTGTGGCGCGCATGAAGTCCGGCACGTCGTTCATGATCGTCGCCACGATCCCGACGATCGGGAGCGCAGCGGGGTCCGTCACCGGAAGAAGTTGACCCACCACGCTGAAGACGTCCGACGCAAAGGAAATCGCATTGAGCTGCCCATTCGCGGCTCGCGCCACCGTCGCAGCGACGGGCGCCTCCAGAACATCCCCGATCGGAGCGAGGGCGTTGATTAGGGTGTTGAGAGACGAGCCCGTCTCCAGCGTACTCATCAGCTCGGCACGAGTCGGAGTCGTCATTCCGAATACCATCACCAGCGCTCCGACAGCGCCCAACAGCCACCTGCGAACAGGCGAAGACAAGGAGAGACTGCGCATTGTTTGACGTCTCCGTCGAATTTGGCGGTGCCCCCGGAAGCGATCCCCCGCACCCCTGGGCACCGATCTTTGCCCAGCTTATACCGATTCCAGCTCGACCGCCGCGATATTTACTCATGGGTCGCCACGGGCGCCTTCCAGGTTCCCCGTCCAGCTCTTCCTGGCGCGGGCTCGGCTCCGCGGTCTGCGCGCGCGCAGTCTGACGACTCGCGCATCGCCGCCGCGATCGATCTGCCACCGGGTCAGATGCGTCGCCGCCTTCCCGCCGGGTTGGATGAATCCGGGTAGAACCATCTCGCGCGCGACTTCGACATGGAATTCGAGACGGAGTTCGAGGACTTCGCAACACGACCGGCACGCGTCGCCGCGGCGGCGGCCGGCGCCCTCGAGTCGTGATCGCGCGCCTCGGTTGGGGGCGACCCTCGACTTCGAAGGCATCGCCGCCGGCTCGGTCGGACGCCGCTGCGCCCGGATCCGAGGCGCTCACCGTCGCGCGCCAGAAAGACCCGCATCGCGACACACAGCGGGCGTTGCCAGCGGTCGAAGCGACGCGCACGGGCTGCGACTCGCGCGGGACGGGCTCATCACGCTCGTCACGCGAGAGCGACGCAGGGATTCGACCACTTCGCGGTGAGAGCCGGCCGCAACTCGTCATCGGATCAACGACGTGGCGCCATCGCCTGCAGCGTGCCGCGGCGGCCTTGGTGCGAGCGGCGCGTCGGGATCGAGTCATCCGGCTCGCAGCTCGCCATCGCACTCGGTGGCGAGCTGCATCGAGAGCGCCGTCAGTCCCCAGCGCTGCCCGATGCGCGATTGGTTGTCGCTCACCACGGCTGCCGCGAGCGCCCGGCCGCACTCCTGCGCGTTCGCGAACGAGGCGCGCAGAGACGTCGGGACAGGCTCGACGCGGCCTTCCAGCGCCGGCCCACGGCGGCCCCGGGCGGGCGTCTCCCTCGATCCAGACTGCGAACGCGTCCGTTTCCGTTCCATCGCGGCGGAGCGGAAGTCCTGCATTTCTCGATCGAGGGAGGGGGCGCGGAAATCGAGCTGCAGCCGTGGCGCCGAGACGCGAGACGGCGAGGCCCACAAAGTAAAGACCCGGCACCTTGCGGCGCCGGGCCTCCCTGGGAAGGGGATTTATTCGTGCTGTCATTGGGGTAGTGGCCGACTCGGACCCGGTGGTGTCACGGGTTTCGAAATTTTTTTGCCGGCGTACGTTTTTTCCGGGAGTAGCGACCTGTTGAAACTTCTCGGCACGCCCCTGCGGGGACGTTTTTGCGCTGAATTGCCGCCATAGGAGTCTGACAGACGGCGCCCGGTGCGTATACGATCCGCCCCCGATGCCGCCCAAGCCCGACCCGGACGCGCCCTGGCCTGCCACCAACCACCTCTACTACGG
>JANLTC010000142.1:0-7571 GCA_031362725.1 Deltaproteobacteria bacterium
CCTGCGCCCACCACCAACAGCGTCGTCACGATCCACACCAGTGGCTCCGGGAAGTACCAGATGTTCAGCGAAATCGGGTCGGTCAGATGATCGATGCGGAAGCCGTAGAAGATCGCGACCGCAGCGGCGGCGAACTGGAACGGCAACTTGGCGCGCGCAGAAAGCGCATTGCGGTCGTCGATCACGCCGACCGTGAGCAGGATCAACGAGCCGAGCAGCTGCCCCTCGATGTGGCCGCGGTACTCGTGGTTGCCGGCGGTCAAGATCAGTGCAACGCCGAGGCCGACGAAGAATCCCAGCGCCACTGCGATGCCGCCGAGCAGCGGGATGTCCTGGCGGCTGTTGACCTTGCGCTCGTCGGGCTTGTCGACGGCGCCGAGCGCGTGCGCGATGCGCGCAGCGATCGGCGTCGTCGCGGCAGATACCGCAGCGGCGACCGCAAACGGCGCGAGGTAATCGAGCGCGCTCAACCTCAGATCCCCCGCATCGTGTCTCAGTAGCCGTAGCGTTGCGGCTTCATGTCGACGCCATTCAGGATGACACCCAGCACGCGCCGGCGATCCAGGATGTCGAGTGCCGCCGCGACGTCGTCTTCGGGCGTTTGATCGGCCCGCACGACGAACACGATCCCGTCGACCAGTTCACACATCGCCTTGGCGTCGGGCATCGCGAGAGTCGGCGGAAGATCGAAGATGACCTGATCGTAACTGCGCGCAACCTCTTCGACGAGCGCCCGCATGCGCTCCGAGCCGAGCAGCTCCGACGGATTTGGCGGCGTTCCGCGCACCGGCAGGACTTCCAGGCTGGTGCCCTCGACCTTGATCACCGCGCGATCGAGCGAAGCTTCGTCCGCGAGCACCTCCGCGAGACCGCACTCGGGACGCAGCCCGAGCGCGACGTGCACCTTGGGCCGGCGCAGATCGCAGTCCACCAGCAGCACGCGCCGGCCGACGCTCATCGCCGTGACGAGCGCGAGATTCAGCGCGGCAGTGGTCTTGCCCTCGCCGGGCATCGAGCTGGTGACCGCGATCGTTCGCATCGGCCGCTCGGCGGCCAGCGCTTCGAGTCGCACCCGCAGCGAGCGGAACTGCTCCGCGACGAACGACTCGGGCTGCAGCAGCGCGATCCGGCGCTTGTTGAACGCATTGGCATCGTCCACTTCGACGGGCGCGCGCAGCTGGCCGAACCACCCGCGCAGTCGCGCGAGACGCCCGGCGCGTACCCCGGCCACACTGGCCTTCGGTGCTGCAAACGGAGCCGTGTAGCCGCTGATCGGCGCACCCCGCCGACCCCGCTCGGCTTCGGCGCGCTGCAATGCATCGGTGACTTTACCCATCTCTCGATCTCCTGTTCCGCGACGTCAGCGGAAGATTCCGCGCAGCCGGTCCCGCCAGCGCCCCTTGTTACGGGGTGCGACCACCGCTGCGGTCCTCGTAGCGTCGCCGTCATTGCTTGCCACGATGCACAGATCGCGGGCGACTTCTTCGATCTCGCTCGCATCGACGGTGGCCTGCCCACGCGAGTAACTGAGCAGCAGCGCGCCGTCACAGACGACGTTGATCAGGCGCGGAATTCCCTCGCTCACCGCATGCAGGCGTCGCAACGCGCTGCGCTTGAACACACCCTTCCCGGTGTATCCCGCAAGGCGCATCCGCTCCTGCACGTAGTGTTCGGTCTCGTCGGCGTCGAAGGGGCGCAGCCGGAAGCGCAGCACGATGCGCTGGCGCAGTTGCCGCAGCTCCCGCTGCTGCAGCATCTCCTCGAGTTCCGGTTGTCCCACCAGCATGATCTGGAGCAGCTTCGACGTCGGTGTCTCGAGATTCGAGAGCAGACGGATCTCCTCGAGCATCTCGGCCGACAGGTTCTGCGCTTCGTCGACGATCAGCAGCGTCGGATGATCGCGCGCGAGACGTTCGATCAGGAACTTGTTGAACGCGATCAGATATTCGGCCTTCGTCGAGCAGGGCGTCTCGATGTCGAACTCGTCGAAGAGCACGCGCAAGAAGTCGAGCGGCCCGAGGCGCGGGTTGAAGACGAACGCCGCCGCGGTATTCGGGTCGAGCTGCGAGAGCAACGCGTGGAGCAGCGTCGTCTTGCCCGTCCCGACTTCGCCGGTGAGCATGACGAAGCCCTTGCGAGCCCGTACGCCGTAGACCAGCGTCGAGAGTCCCTCCTGATGAGATTCACCGAGGTAGAGGAACGCCGGATCGGGCGTCATCTCGAAGGGCGCGCGCAGCAGGCCGAAGTGCTGGAGGTACATGGCGTCACGACCGGGTTCAGCCCGCCTCGCCAGCCGCGGGCGCGGTCGGGTCGGTGGGCGGGGGCGTTGCGTTCGCGGGAGGCAGCGTCGGCGCGGCCGGTGAGGTTTTCTCATCCCCGCCTCGGAACAGGTTCGGTTTGTTCACGATGACGTAGCCCACGAGCGCGCCGGTCAGCACGAAGCCGGTAACGGCAACGGCCGCGAACGCGTCGCGGAAGTTGCGCCGCCGGATCCGCGCGCGGTCCGGGTCGAGCAGGATCGCCGGAATCGACGCCAGCACCGGCAATCGCAGCGCCGATTGGAGCGAACGGGCGTCGTGGTACGAGGAGTCTGCGGCGTCGAGCAACAACGCGAGGCCGGCGCCCGCGCCGATCCCGAGCATCAGGCCCAACACGATGATGAGTGGCCGATTCGGCGAGGTCGCGTCGGGCGGTGCGTAGGCGGGCTCCAACACGCGGAACTGTTCGCCCTTCTGACGCCGTTCCATGTTGGCAGCAACGTTTGCCTCGAGGCGCTTGTTGCTGAAATCGTTCGTACTCTCGGAAAGGTTCTTGTACTCGCGCTCGAGCGCGTCGAGCTGCTCGGCGACGCGCGGCGTGGCAGCCAACCGGGCCTGTGCCTGATCGATCTCGCCCTGCAGTCGCACGACCTCGCGCTGCGTACTTTCGACGCGCAACGCGGCCCGCTGTGCCTCGTTGCGAGCCTGCTGCTCGGCAATCGACATGGGCGGACGCGCTTCGGACTCCTCGGCGCCGCCCTTCTCGATGCGGCCCTTGACCTGCTCCATTTCGGCGAGCGCCGCAATCACGTCGGGATGCTTGTCGGTGAAGCCGCGGCTGCGCAGCTCGCCGAGTTCGTTCTCGAGGACCTGGAGGCGCTGGGCGGGCGACAGCACCTGGCTGTTCTGCTGGGCGCCCAGAGCGCCGAGCCCGGTCTCGCGGGCGACCGTCGCCTGCTGCGAGTAGAAGGTTTGGTCGCTCTGGGCTTCGGCGAGTCGCTGTTGCACGATCGAGTAGGCGTCGAAGGAGCGCTCGATCTGACGCTGGTTGGCGAAGACGTCGTCGGGGAGGCTGCCCGCGTTCTGGCCCTTCACCTGCGCGATCTGTGCCTCGAGTTCGCGCAGCCGGGCGGTCAGGCGCTGCAGCTCACTGTCGACGAAATCGGCGGTGTCACCGGAGGCCTGCACGCGCTCCTTGATGTGTTCGTCGATGAAATCGTTCGAGAGCCGGTTCGCGACCGCGGCGCCCACGTTCGCGTTCGCGTGGCGGAAGAAGAGCCGGAACGTGTTGATCTGGATGTCCAGTTTGCGCTTCAGCTCGGGGTCGATATCGGGGAGCACGGGTTCGACCCGGATGCGGCTGCGCATCATGTCGATCACCTGTTCGCGGGTCTTCTGCTCGGACTCCTTCGGATAGAGCTTCAGTTCGTCGATCACCTTCGAGAGACGCGCGCGCGACAGGATCTGCATGGTCATCAGGTGCAGACGATTCATCGCGTCTTGCTCGACTTCGCCGCTCTCGACCAGCTTCTTCGAGATGCTCTGGGGCTCGACGAGGATCGTCGCGTAGACGCTGTACTCATTGCGCAGCAGCGCCGCAATCACGACGGAAGCCAGGAAGCTCGATACCGCGACGGCCAGGATCAGACGCAGTCGGCGGCGGAAGATCCCCACCACGTCGTTCAGAGAAAAGCCTCGTTCATCCATGCCTGCGCTCCTGAGCTGCGCGATCCCGCTACAGCGGGATCGGTTCGAAATTCCAGGTGAAACCAACGACGACACGATAGTTCTGGGTCGTCGTGCTCGCGGCGAAATCGCTGCTGTTGACCTGTTGCCACCAACTCGCCGTGCCATCGATGCTGAGGCGACTCGTAATCCGGCGCACACCGGAGAGCTCGAGGCGCGTGGTAGTGGCGGTGAAGGCGTTGTCGATCGCGTCGCCCTGACTCACTTCGAAGGGAACGGCGATCGGGGCCGTGATGATCCCAGTTGCTCCGTTCTCCGCTACCACGAACACTTCGCTCTGCTCGTTTCGCACCGCGAACTGCAGCGCGCGCTGCGCGGTCAGCTGCGTCTGCGTCGCGTACACGGTGCTCAGCGAAACGCTCCACAACGGTGATGGAGTCCATCGCAACGTACTCTCGAACGTGTCGACAGCCGTGCTGGTCCCGATTCCGGATCCGCTGCCAGCCGAGCGGCTGTAGCTCAGCGATGCGGTCCACTGCTCCCAGTCCTTGTCGATCGAGATCCGGCCGAAGTAGTTGAGGGAGCCGAGGTTGCCGTTCTGATCCGCGAGGGGAACCGCCAGGGCTTCGGACGTGGGCAGCGCCAGCAGCAAGACGCCGTTGGGCTGCCTGTACAACGCCTGCTGACAGCGCGGGCCGGTGACGTTGAATCCCAGCGCCTGACCCTGCGGAACGAAGTGGACCCCGTCCGCTCGCGTCGGGCAGGTCTCGACGGCGAATGGCAGATAGGCCGATGTCTGGATCTCCTGGCTGCCGAGCGCGTCGGGCTCGGCGAACGCAGGACCGGCGCTGATCGCAAGGCGCCACGTCGGGCTGATGCGGTAGTTGAGAATGCCGAAGCCCTGGTAGACGGAAGAACCCTGGCCGGTGCGATCCTGGGTGTCGCTGAAGTCCTGACGCTGGTACTGCGCACCGACGCCAGCGATGAGTCGCGGCGTGATCCCCCGCGTCAACTGAATCCTGCCGGAACTCGTGAGCGTATCCGGCTGATTCTGCGACCGGAAGCCGATGAAGTCGTTGCTGCCGGAGAGCGCGAGCTCCCACAGCGGACCGATCCGGTGACGGACGTTCACATTCGCATTGTTCGTCGTGATCCGCTCGCGCGTAGGTCTCACGATCTGGATGGCCGTGCCGGCCCCGACAAAGTCGAAGAGCCCGTTGAGGCTGGCGCTGTACCCGAAGTCGTCGTTGAAGACGACATCCGTCGTCGCGGTCGCTCGCCACGATGCCGCGACGTTCGCGAACTGGTCGAACTCGCTGATTCCATTGAGCCGCGCGTATTCCTGGTAGCGGAGCTGATAGGTCGCGTCGTACGTGAGGTCGCCTTGTTTCTCGCGGAACCTCAGATTGGGCCCGGTGCGCAGCGAATAATCGCTCTGTTCGTCCCCGCTGGTACCGAGCACGTTCGAGTCCCAGACCCCGTCGACGTCCCAGCTCGGGATGAACTCCGCTGCGCCGGCTGGGATGACGGCCCCGTGCAGCAGCGCGAGCGTGACGAGGACGTGGCCGCGCATGCGCTCCTAGTCCGGCACCACGACCGTGTCCCCGGGCTGCAGTCGAAGATTGCCTTCAGGCTGCTTGCCGCGCAGGAACGCGTTGTAGTTGAAGCGGTACTCGACGACCGTGCCGTCGGGATTGGGGCGCAGGATACGGACGTCGGACTTGTCGGCGTACGGCGAGAAGCCGCCCGCGTACGCGATCGCTTCGAGCACCCGCATGTCGAAGATCAGCGGGAATTGGTTCGGTCGCAGCACCTCGCCGATCACGTGCACGCTCTTGCTTCGGATTTCGCGAACCATCACGGTGACGTCCGGCGCCGCGACGTAGTCTGCGAGCGCCTGGGTGATCACGTCCTTCAGCTCGGTCGCGGTCAGGCCCGCCGCCTGGACGTCGTTTGCGAGCGGGACCGAGATCTTCCCATCGGGTCGCACCGGCACTTCCACCGACAGCTCGGTGTTCTTCCAGACCTGGATCCGCAAGATGTCGGCCGCACCGATCACGTAGTCGGCGCGATCCATCGGACCCGGCTCGGGCGGAGGTGGCGAAACGTGCGAGCAAGCGATCACCAACGCGGCCGCCAAAATGCCGAGAAAATGGCGGACCGAGACGCGCTGGGCGCGCCTCTGACCGCTTCTCTGGAGCGTCATTTCGAAACCCCTCCGGAGCCTCAACTCGCCTCGCTGAGGCCACTATCCTTCATTTTGTAAAGCAGGGCCTTGTAGCTGATCTGCAACCGCTCGGCCGCCTCCTTGCGGTTCCAGCGCGTCTGGTCGAGTACCCGCTCGATCACCTTCTTCTCGGCAATCTGGGCGGCACGTTTGCCGATCGCCTTTAGGTCCACGCCGGCGCCATCCGCGAAATCCACGCCGAGCGCCTCGAGATCGAAGACCGAAGCCGCCTCGTTCGGGGCGCCCGCGAGACTGGTCCTGTGGGTGATCTCCTCCAGAATCGCAGCCTCGTTCCCGAGCACGACCATCCGCTTCACGGTGTTCTCGAGTTCGCGGACGTTGCCGGGCCACTGATAGGCGTGGCAGGCCTCGAGTGTGCGCGGCTGGAGATGCTGCACGCTCTTGCCGTATTGGCGGTTGTACATGGTGAGGAAGTGATCGATGAGCAGCGGGATGGCGTCCTTGCGATCACGCAGCGGCGGCAGCTGCACCGTCACCACGTTGAGCCGGTAGAAGAGATCCTCGCGGAAGCTGCCCTCGACGACGGCGGTTTCGAGGTTGCGGTTGGTCGCGGCAATCACGCGCGTGTCGACGTGTACGTCGCTCTCGCCACCGAGTCGCGAGAATTCGCCGTCCTGCAGCACCTGCAACAGCTTTGCTTGCAGCGAGGGATGCATCTCGCTGATCTCGTCGAGGAAGATCGTGCCGTGATTGGCGTACTCGAACTTGCCGAGCTTGCGGCGCTGCGCGCCCGTGAACGCGCCCTTCTCGAATCCGAACAACTCGCTCTCGAGCAGCTCCGACGGCAACGCCGCGCAGTTCACCTTCACGAAGGGGCGTTCGACGCGATTCGAGAGCCGGTGCAGCGCGCGCGCGACCAGTTCCTAGCCGGTGCCGCTCTCGCCGCGCACCAGCACGGTGATGTCGGTGTCGGCGACCTGCTCGATGATCTCGCGCACTTCACGCATCTTGGGGTCGTCGCCGCAGAGCATCAGCAGCTCGGCCTCGGAGCGGACGCGACCGCGCAACTCCTCCACTTCCTGCTTCAGCGCGCGCTTTTCGAGCGCCTTCTGGAAGGCGACTTCGAGTTCCTCGACCTCGAACGGCTTGCGCAGGAAATCGGCCGCGCCGAGCTTCATCGCCTCGACGATGCTGCGCGCCTGACCGTGACCTGAAAGCATGATCACCGGCACTTCGGGCAGCCGCTCCTTCAACTGCCGCAGCGTCTCGAGACCGTCGATGCCGGGCAATACGAGATCGAGCGTGATGAGATCGGGCCGCGAACGCTCGAGCGTCGCGACGGCTTCCTCGCCACTCGGCGCGGCGAAGACCTGGAAGCCGCGGCTCGACGCGAGCGCTTGTAAGTACTCGCGGAGGCCGTCGTCATCGTCGACCACGAG
>JANLTC010000198.1:0-3729 GCA_031362725.1 Deltaproteobacteria bacterium
TTTGTCAGGTTATTGGGTCCTCGGCAGCTCGTGGCAGCTGCGCGCGACCGCCCAATAACCTGACAAAAAATAACCTGACGCCCGGCACCTATCAGAGGTGCGGTGCGACGCGATCGCGCCAGGCGCGATCGGGGTCGTCGAGCAGGCCGAGTCGTAGCGCGCAGTCGTGGAGCAGTGCGCGATCGGCCGCGGGGCGTCGCGGCGCGCGCGGATGGATCGCGTCGTTCGCGAGTCCGCCGGTGATCTGCAGGAACAGCGCCGCGCTGTGCTTATAGGCGGGAATCGGCTCCCGAAAGCCGACGTTGCCGAGGTGCTGGAGCGCGTCGTTGCGAGCGAGGAAGTCGACGTCGCCCGCGGCGAGCGCCGCGTCGCGCTCCGCGAAGCGCTCGGGTGCGAAGGTCGCGAGCCCGAGCAGATAGTCGCTGCCGTAGGCGACGAGGTCGATGCCGAGATCGTTGCCGGTGTAGACGCGCCACGATGGCCGCACGCGATCGCGCGTGCCGAGCCGGCGCAGCTCGAGCGAGCGGTCGAGCGACGAGTGTTTGGCGCCGAGTAGCTGCGGCACGTCGAGCAGCCGCTCGAAGGTCTCGTCGTCCCAGATCTCGCCGTGCGGCGCAAAGCGCGGCGACAACTCGAATGCGAGCGCTCCCTGCGCGGTGTCACGCGCGACATCTGCGTAGAGCGTCGCCTTCGCCGAAGGCGGCATCGCCCTCATCGCGGGGCACTGCACGAGAACCGGCACCGCATCGCGTCGCTCGATTGCAAGCGTTGCGTCCTGATACGCGGCGCGCGGATCGACGGCGCCGAACGCGAACGCGCCCGCGTAGAAGCGCACGCCCGGACCGAGCGCCGAGCGCGTCGCGTCCAGCACCGCGTCGCGCTCGGCGGGTGCGAGCAGATCGCCGAAGCCGGTGTCCATGTTCACCGCGACGTCGAGACCGGCGTCGCGCGTGCGCACGACGTGGCGCTCGAACGCAGCGAAGTCGATCGCACCGGCTGGCGTGTAGGGCAGCAGCGCCGCGGCGATACCGTGAGGCCGGCGCGCGTGCAGTCGGCCCCACGCATCGGCGAGCGACGACGGACTCATGGTCGAAGCGCTCGCTTGGCCGCTTCGAGCGTCTCGCGCTCGGGCCGCTCGCGGTAGAAGTCGTCGAGCGGATAGCAGCCCGACACGAGTCCGTTGCGCGGCGCGGTCGTGCAGTCGCTGAAGGTGCGGCAGATCGACTTGCGGACCAGCGCGCGACCGGAGAGTGTGTCGGCCGGCAGCTGTGGATACGAGAGCACCATCCGGCCGAGCCCCACCGCATCGAAGTGACCCGCACGCAGACACGCCTGTGCGACATGCGGGATCCACTGTTGCAGATACGTCCAGCCGGACGAGACGACCACCGCTTCGGGCGCCGCGGCCTTGATTGCGCGGGCGGCCGCGAGCAGACGCGCGACGCCGATCAACGGATCTTCCGGCGGCGGGTAGCCGTCGGACGGCGGGAAGAGCGCGGGCCGTTGCGCGTGCGGCGCGTAGTACGGACTCGCCGCGGTGACGTTGATCCAGCTGACGCCGGCGAGGGCGAGTTCGCGAACCAGCGCGATCGGCTCGCGTAGGTCGATGCGAGACGGGTCCGCGGCGTCGATGCCGAAACCGTCGTGGTAGGGCAGGGCGTGCGCTTCGGGCTCGGCGTCGCCGCTCGCGCCGCGCCGATGTGGCACCACGTCGAATGCGGAGAGGCGCACGCCGATGCGCAGACCGGGCGCG
Organism: Deltaproteobacteria bacterium; assembly: GCA_031362725.1. GTDB lineage: Bacteria > Myxococcota_A > UBA9160 > UBA9160 > PR03 > PR03. The sequence goes on from JANLTC010000198.1 coordinate 1,754, forward strand.
GCACTGCGCACCGCCTCGACGATCGCGTGCAGCAGCCGCAGGCGTTCGCCGAGGCTAGGTCCGCCGAAGCGACCGCTGCGTCCGCGCGCCGACAGGAACTCGTGCAGCAGGTAGCCGTGGCAGTGCTTCACATCGACGAACGCGAATCCCGCCTGCTGCGCGAACGCTGCGGCGCGCGCGAAGTCGCCGACGAGGTCATCGACTTCGGTATCGGACAGCAGCGCGGCGTCGCTGTCGATGCCGACGCGGCGATCGAGGATCGGATGGCGGTACGCGATCCGCGGTCGCCGCAAGCCAGGCTCCGGCATCGACCAGCGCCCGCTGTGTGTGAGCTGCAATCCGACGACCGGCTCGGCATGGCCGCAACGCGCGGCTTCGTCGAGCAGGTCTCCGCGCAGCTTTGCAAGCGCCGGAGCGCTGCGCTCGGAGACGACCAGCTGGTGCGGGTTCGCGCGCCCGGTCGGTTGCACGGCCGCGGCCTCCGCGCCCCAGATCCAGCCGGCGCCCGACGCGCCGAAGCGTCGCCAGCGGCGCTCGGTGAGGCCAGTCGGCAAGCCGTCGCGCGTGCCGTCCCATCCTTCCATGGGCTGGATGACGAAGCGATTCGGCGCGACGAGCGGCCCGCGCGGTCCGTCGCCGAGTGGGAGCGGCGTGGCAAGCGGCGCGCCCGCAGAGGTCTCGATCGCATCCTCGCACGGCAGGTCGAGTCCGAGCGCCGCGAGCCGCGCGCGCAGTTGCGCCGGCGTTCGCAGCGACGCGATGCGCGGGAAGCGTTCGCTCACACCCTTCCCAGTTCGCCGAGCGTGTGGCGCAGCCACGCGGCGTCGTCGGCCAGCTTGGCGTCGACCGGGCGCGGCTCGAAGGACAGGAACTCGATGGAGAGCGGTCCGGCGTAGCCGACTTCGAACGCAGCAGCGAGGATCGCGCGGTAGTCGAACACGCCGCCGGCGAGGGTCGCGCCAGGTGGCATCGGCCCGGCGCCGTCGGCCGCGGGTCGTACGTTCTTCAGATGGAAGTAGCGCGAGAGCGGGATCAGACGGTGCGCGTCGTCGGGCTGCGCGGCGGCAAGCGACTGCGGCAAGAGGTCGATCACCTGGTAGTTCAGCGCGAAGTTGGGCCGATCGACCGCCGCAAAGAGCCGCTCGATCCGCTCCGGTGTGTCGGCGAAGGATCCGCCGTGACGCTCGACGACGACGTCGATGCCGACCATGGCCGCGGCAGCGCACGTGGCACGCAATAGCGCTGCGACCTCCGCGAATCCGCCTTCGGGAAGGCCGGGTAGCGGTTCCGCCCAGACACGCAGCAGTGGCGCGCCGAGCGCTTCGGCGACGCGCACTTCGCGCAGCGCATTCAAGGCGTCGATGGCGCCCGCGCCGGCGACCTCCGCGCGACCGAGGTACGAGCCGTACGCCAGGACGGCAGCACCGGTCGCACGCACGGCCCGCGCGGTCTCGCGGTGCACCTCGAGCGCTGCGGCAGGGTCGACATGCGGCGGTCGCGCAGTCGCCTCGATGCCGTCGAGGCCGTTCGCAACGGCCAGCTCCGCGACGGCGACGAGCGAACGGTCCATCGCGGAGATCGAGCAGAAGCCGAGCTGGGGTCTCATGAGCTTCGCTCGCCTGCCGGCCGCACGACCTTCGCCCGCCGGTCGCTCGCTGCGCGGCGCCTTCGACGCCTTGCAGACTGCGCGCGCGCATCCCCAATCGCGTTCACGCGATCCTCGCGAAGTCTGCGAGCTTCACCTCGTGCGCGAGCGCTTCGCCGTTCGCGAAGCGCTCGATCTCGTCGATCGCGAGCGTCGCCATGCGCTGCGTCTCGCTGCCCATCGCGCCGGCGATGTGCGGCGTCAGGAACACGTTGGGGAGTTCGTAGAGCGGGGAGTCCGCCGCGAGGATCTCGGGGTCGGTGGTGTCGATCACCGCATCGATGCGGCCGGCGACGAGTTCCCTGCTGAGCGCAGCGCCGTCCACCAGCGC
>JANLTC010000203.1:0-9179 GCA_031362725.1 Deltaproteobacteria bacterium
CGGCCACGGCTGGTTCGCGGCGTCGAAGAGCGGCGAGGTGACGACTGCGAAACGCGCGCCCGCTGCGTGCACGGCGTCGCGGATCGCGAGTAGACGCTGCTGCTGCGCCGTCCACGTGTCGCCATGGTACGCGTCGCGCACGACATCCTGGTAGCGGCGCTTGGCGGGATTGGCGAGGAGGTGAAGCCGCCACCATACAAAGTCGAGTGCGTAGCTACCGCGCAGCGCGGCGTGCAGCAAAGAGTCGTCGGTGAGCAGACCGCTGAGCGAAGTCTGCCAGGCCGGAACCAGGTCGGTGATGTCGTTCGGGAAGTAGACCAGCACGACGAGATCCGTCCGGTAGTGACGCGCGAACAGGTCGCGCAGCAGCACGACATGGTCGCCGGTCTCGAGTCCGCCTTGCGCGAACACCTGCACCTCGACGCCCGGGCCGAGCGCCGCGCGCACGCGGTTGGCGAAGCGATCGCCGACTTCGGGAACGCCCTGCGCCGCCGTCACCGAGTCGCCCACGAAGGTCAGGCGTTTCACGCCGGGGCGCGGCTCGAGGTTGAGTCCTTCGCGCTCGCCCTACTCGACGTCGTCGCGCACACCGACGCCATTCAGCCTCCAGTGGCGCTCGAACCAGTGCTTGCCGACGCGCGTGACGGCAAGACCATCGGAGGCGTCGACGCCGAAGCGGAATTAGAGTTCGACGCCAGCGAGCAGCGTGCAGAGCAACAGCGCGAGTACGAGAGCATTGGCGGCGACGAGCCGCGCAACGCTGGCGGGGGCGCGCTCCTCGCTTCGATGCAGCCCGCGGATCGCCGCCGCGAACGCCGCCACGGTGATCCCGAGCACTGCAACGAAGACGACATCAGCCACCGAGGTGAGTATCAGCGCTCGACGCGATTCGCGCGCGCGCGGGATGCCTCGACCTGCTCAGCGGTGATCTCGCCCTGTGAGCGCATACGCGAAGCCCGCGACGAGCAGCCCGACCACCGTACCGGTGGTCAAATTGAGGCGCATTCACGTGAAGCCGCAGCCCGGCGTCGCGAGCGCCATCACCCCGAGCGGCCACATCGACAGCAAGCCGCAGAGCGGACCGCGCAGGTACCAGCGCGCGGGCCAGGTCGTCAGGCCGACCTAGACGCCGATCAGCAAGCGCGCGCTGTAGTACGCCCAGACGGCGATCGAACCCTGGATGTAGAGGATGTCGAACTTCTCGGCGATCGGGCCGTGCACGAGTCGCGGCAGCCAGCCGAGCACGAGCCCGAGTGCGATGCAGACGAGCGGGTAGGGCCAATGCGCGAGAGGAGTCCGGGTCACGGCGCGCGCAGGCTACCACGATCGCGCAATCGAGCCGACGACGGGAACGGGATGTTACGATGCCACCCCCAACGCGGAGCCCCCATGCGACCCACGTACATCCATTTCGATCCGCTGCTCGATGCCGCGCAAGCCGACGCGATGATCGACGTCTGCTCTCGCTTCGGCACCTACTCGACCTATGGCAGCGACGCCGCGCCCGAAGAGAGCGGCCAGACGCGCTTCGCGCCGGAGATCCCGCAGCGCTACGACGCCGCGCTGAACTTCATCCGCACCGGCGGCCGTTTCGCGCAGCGCGAAGATCCGCGCATGCTCGCGGCGCGCACCAACTACTTCCGCGCCACCTACTTCTACGAAGGCCGCGACGCGATGACTCCGGGCATCGAGCCGCTGCTGCACCACGAGGGATTCCTCGCCGCCGCCCGCCAGATCCACGAACGACCGCTCGTCGTGCCGGGCATCGTCTACGCGAACCTGCTCCTACCTGGCCAGGAACTCGCCGTACACACCGACGTGCCGGAGTTCCGCGGCGCCAATCGCACGCGCGTGCCGCAATGGCTCTGCGTCGTGATGCTGCACTCCGGACTCTTCGAAGCGTTCCGCCGCCCGATCGTGACCGGCATCGCGTACTTCAGCGACTGCGCCGGCGGCGATCTGGCCTTCTATCCCGACGGCCCGGACAAGCCGGTCCAGACGATCCCCGCGCGCCACAACACCGCAGTGATGATGGACACCGACACGATCTTCCACGGCGTCGATCGCGTCGCGTCGGACGATCCCGCGCCGCGCTTCTCGAAGGGCATGCAGCTGCGCAGCGAAGGCGGCGGCACCTGGTGCCTGTTCGACGGCGACCGCGAACTCGCCCACTACGACTGGGACGAACTGCGCCTCTCGGTCTCGTGGAAGGCGTACTGCTATGCCGACGAGGCCGACCGCCGGCGCGTCGAAGCGCACGAGGACGACCTCTCGCTGCAACACATCCTCGCGACGCTCTGTGCCGACTTGCGCGTCCGCGGCCGCCTCGGCGATGAGCAGCCGGGCGAAAGCGATCTCGCGAGGTTGCTCTTCGAAGCCTACGTGCAGTTCCCGAGCCCACAGGCGTCTTGAGCAGCGCCCAGCGCGGGATCCTCATTCTCGCAATCCTGCTCTTCGTGGCGGTCGGCGTTCCGTAGCTGTATCTGCCCGCGTCGCGTCGGACGACCCGGCGCCGCGCTTCTCGCAGGGCACGCAGTTGCGCTCTGAAGGGGGCGGCACTTGGTGCCTCCTCGACGGCGATCACTCTCCTAGGAGAGCGACCCAGGACTCGCTCGGCGTTTCGGAGCGAAGGTTGTGGGGCAAGTGAGAGTGTAGAGGGCGGGAGAGACGAGCCGGGCGCACAAGCGCAGCTTCCGTGAGCGGAAGGTGATAGCTGCTGGCTCCAAGGACTGCGGAAGCGGGCGGAGAGGCGCCTTCACGCCATCTTCGCTCGCCAAATCGTCACAATATTCAGCGCTGCACACACGAGTTCCCACTCGCCGCGTGCCTTGGCCTCGCCGCGGAGCGAGTAGCGCCGGAAGCGCATGCGTTGCTTGATCTCGGCGAAGGGCCACTCGCCCTGCGTCTTGCGGCAGGCGTACATCGCACGCGCCCAGGGCAGACGCAGGATCCGGTGCATCCGTTGCGTGTAGCGTCCGCGCGGCCACTTCGAACCCTTCTTCTCGCGTCCGATGGCCACCAAGCAGCGTTGACGACGATGGCGCATCACGCGCAGACTCTCCTCGCTCCGGTAGCCCGCATCGGCCAACACCACCGCGGGTCTCTTGCCGGTAGTCTTGCGAACCGCGTCGACCATCGGGACGAGCTGCGGCGCATCAGCCGGCGATGCCGAGAGCGCCGTCGCCACGATGATGCCGTCTTCGCTCGTCGCCGCCTGGGCGTTGTAGCAGTACTGCATCGCGCCTTCGCCTGTCTTCATCCTGTTCGCCTCGAGACCGGCAAAGCTCTTCTGATGGCGGTCTTCGAGCTTCTCGCCTTTCTCCGCCACGAGCTTCTCGCGCGCAGCCTGAAGCTTCTTGCGCCGTTGCTCTCGGTGCTGCAACTCCGCAGGGAGGCCGCCGTTGCCATCGTCGTCGTCGTGCTCGGCGTCTTCCCGCACGTTGAGTTCGTTCATCTGCACGAGAATCTGCGCGATCTCGTCGTCGAGCTGCGCATCTGCCTCGGTCATGCGCTGGTGACTCATCGCCTTCGAACGCGACGTGTTCGCGCGGATCTTGGTCCCATCGATCGCCACCCGCCCGAGCTTCGCCAAGCCCGAGGCCCGCGCGACCCGCACCGTCTCGCGCAGCACCTGCGCGAAGTCCTCGCGATGACGCTCCCGAAACCGATTGATCGTGCGGAAGTCCGGCCGCAGCTCTCCGGCCACGTATCGAAACCGCAGGTCCCACCACAGCCGCCGCGCGATCTCCCGGCCGCTGTACACGCCCGCGATCGCACCGAACAGCCACAGCTTGAGCAGCATCCGCGGCGGATACGCGCACTCTCCGAGCGCGTAGTACCGAGCCTCGAACGTGCTCAAGTCGAGACCCGCGACCAGGTCATCGACGAAAAACACCGGGTCCGAAGGATCGAGCGCATCCCCAACGAACCCAGGGAGCAGCTGCCCTTGCTGCTGCTCGCACGCCTTGAATCGAATCCCATCACCCATGCCCGTCATTCTACGCGCAAAGGCGAGTCTTGGGTCAGTCTCCTAGTCCCAGTGTACGCGGAAGACCAGCGCGTCCTCGTAGGGGATCCCCTGCGCGCCGAGCGTGTGAGGAGCGTAGGGGAATCCGATCTCGCGAAAGCGGTGGAAATGGAGCTCGGGGCGGTTTGCCCAGTGCGTCTCGGGGTACCTGCGCACGAACTCGAGTCGGGCACCGCGGGCCTCTAGGAAGGCCCGCAACCTCGGGAGGCTCATTCCTTGGAGCGGGTGCCAGGATGGACGCCAGAGCAACCAGTCCGCATCGTCCACGTTGAAGACATACACCGGGAGTCCGAGGGCTTGCGCCTGTGGGAACAAACGGTTCACGGGGTGGATGCGCAGACCCTGCGCGAGATTGGTTTCGAAGTAGAGGGTCTCCCATGAGTAGTTGGTGAGGATCACGTCGTCCGGCTGGGCTTCCTCGCGCAGGAGGGCGGCCAGTGCGGCTGCGGTGCTGTAGATCGGCTTCCCGAGGTCTTTCAGGAACCACCATGTGTTGAGGTTCAACAATTTCGGAGCGAGATCGCGTGGCACTCTTGCGCGGACGGGGCCCGGAAGAATCCTGCTCTCGCCGAGGATCAGCCAGGGGACCGCGCCCCCGGCGAGATGGGTGGCGCCGAACAGCATGAGCAGTCCGGCGAACCGTGCCGGCCGCCCCTCGGAGGCGCGCGCGACGATCAGGCCCGTGATGCCCGCGGCGATCGGGATGATCCCGCAGACGTAGCGCAGGCTGTAGTTTGCGAGCCGGAACTGGTCCAGAATCAACGGCGTGAGCAGGAGATAAACCAACAGCGTCCCGCCGCCAAGGACGAGCCAGCGACGATCGCCGCCACGCAGTCGGCGCGACAGCAGCGACAGCCCCAGCGCCCATCCGAGAAGGGGAACCACCTCGACGGACTCAGCGGCGAGTTGTCCGATCTGCTCGGGATATTTCGCCGCCTCGGCGATGCCGTCCCAGTTGGCACCGACTCCCGACCACGACAGCGGGAGCCAGGGCGCCGTGAAGGCCGCGATCCACGGCACGCGTAGGAGCAGGGGACGGCGCTGGGCGCGAAACGCGGGATGCACGAGGGCGAGCCCGCCGCAAACGCCGAGCGCAATGGCCGCCGCGAGAAACTGGGTATGGAAGAGCGCGATGCCGCTGAGCACGAACCACGGGTCGCCCCGGCGCTCTCCGAGCCGCAGGAAGCTCACGAACACCGCCACGGTCAGCAGCATGTTGAAGGGATAGCTTCGACACTCTCTAGCGTATAAAAGGAACTGGGTCGAGCAGATCAGAAGCACGGCGGCCGCGAAAGCCGCGCGGCGATCGCCCGTGGCACGACGCATGAGCGCGTAGAGGAGTGCCACCGTGCCGAGGCTGGCGAGGGCGAAGGGGAGTCGCGCCGTCAAGCTCGACTCGCCGAAGGCGGCAAAGGAGGCCGCTGTGGCGTAGTACGGCAGCCAGGGAGTGCCCACCATCACGAGTGGAACGCCGAAGAGACTCGGCGCGACGCGCTTGCCGTTGTCGCTGTCGGTGAATGTCTTGCCGTCCCAGGCGAGCGGAAGGCCGAACCGGGCGATGTTTCGCGCGAAGATCGCGGTGTCGGCCTCGTCCTCCCAGAGGATCGTGGTGCCGAGCCCTGCGAACAGCGGATAGAGCGCGAGCAGCAGGACGACGACGAGGGGAATCCAGTCGGCAGGGCCAGAACGGCCAGCCGGCAGGCCGGGGGACGAGTCGGCTCGGAAGTCACCCGCGCGCTGCTTCAACGGCATGCTCCCCCTCTGCGCCGACGGCTAGCCCTGATCCGACATTCCTGAGCCTGAGCGCAGAATAGAATTAAGAGTCGCCCCGACGGTGTGAGAGATGGAGTTACCGCGCTTCATCGCAAATACCGAGGAGCCACTTTTGTGAGGCTGAGTAGAAACCGGATTCGGGCTCGCATCAACCACGATCTTCCGATCCACTTCTCCAAGGAATCGATCTCGGCGCACGGCGGACTCGAGTTGTTCCGAAGCTATCTCGTTGCGATCGATCTGTCTGCTCGACTGCGCCAGGCTCAACCAGGTCGAACTCTGGTTCGGCAAGATCGAACGCGATGTCATCGCTCGCGGCGTGTTCACATCGCTCACGGACCTGCGGAGAAAGCTCATGAAGTACGTCCGCCACTACAACAAGACGCCGAAGACCGTGAAATGGCGCTACTTCGATCCCACGCGCCGGATCACTCCCCGTTCAATCGTTACAGGCCACTAGGAGAGTGAACCAAGACTCGCCCATGCGCGTAGAATGGCAGGCATGGGTGAAGGGATTCGATTCAAAGCTTGCGAGCCAGCAGCAAGGGCAACTGCTTGCTGGATTCGTTGGGGATGCGCTCGACCCTTTGGACCCGGTATTTTTCGTCGATGACCTCGTCGAGGGTCTCGACTTGGTAGAGCAATGTCCTTTCTGTAAAATCCGACGCCTCCTGGCGTAGAGTTGAGGTGGCGGGCCAAGCCCGCTCTCCTTGTGGGTAACGACACACCACAAGGAGTTTGCAGACATGACCCACCACGAAGAGCAGCCTACCGCGATCGAGAGCGTGCTGGGACTGCTGAGCGAACACGGACTCGGTGCGATGGCAAGAGCGATGCAGACGCTGCTGCACCAGGCGATGAAGCTCGAACGAAGTGAGTTCCTGCGCGCGTCGTCGGGCGAGCGGACGGACGAACACGCGGGCCATGCGAACGGCTTCAAGGACAAGGCGATGCGGACGCGTGTCGGCCCGCTCGCGCTGCGGGTGCCGCAGGTCCGGCCGCTGCCGGGCGGTGCGCCGCTCGGGTTCTACCCGCAGTCGCTGGAGCGGGGCGAACGCGGCGAGCGGGCGCTGAAGCTCGCGATTGCGGAGATGTACGTGCAGGGCGTGTCGACGCGTCGCGTGACCGAGATCACCCAGGAGCTGTGCGGGCTCGAGGTGACGAGCATGGACGTGCCGCGCGCCGCGGCGGAGCTCGACGCGGGCTACGGGAAGGTCCGCCATGCCGGCTCGGTGATCAGCTGCGCCGTGCTGGTGGCGCTGGGCGTACGCGAAGAGGCCGGCAAGCGCATGCTGCTCGGCATCTCGGTGTCGCTCTCCGAGGCCGAAGTACACTGGAGCGCGTTCCTCGAAGGGTCTCGCAAGCGCGGGCTCGAAGTGACGAAGCTCGTCACGAGCGATGATCACGCGGGGCGACGCGCTGCGCGGCGCGCTGTCTTCCCGAACCTGCCTTGGCAGCGCTGCCAGTTCCACCTGTGACAGAACGCACAGCACTACGTTCCGAACGTCGCGCTGCGCCCGCAGGTCGCATGGGATCTGCGCTCGGTGTTCGACACCGCCGATCGCGGTGAAGCGGACGAGCGCCTCGCCAAGCTGGTCGAGAAGTACCAATGACCCGCTCCGAAACTCGCGGAGTGGATGGAGACGAACGTGCCCGAGGGTCTCGCCGTCTTCGCGTTGCCCGAGCCGCATCGCCGGCGGCTTCGCACGACGAATGCGATCGAACGGCTCAACCGCGAGCTGCACCGGCCCACCCGCGTCGCCACCCTGTTTCCGAACGAAGCTTCCGTCCTCCGCCTCCTCTCTGCGAGGCCGCCGCGATCAGCGAGGACTGGGAGACCGGACGCACCTACTTGAACCCGGAGAGCAAGTGAGGACGCCAGCTCAGCCGCTTTTACAGAAGATGAGTTGCTTTATCGTCGACTCGAGCGCGTTTGAAGCTCGGTACGACGTGCTGCGAGAGCACGCGTATCCGCCGCGGATGCTGCTGAAGCTGTGGCTGTTCGGGGCGATCGATGGGACCAAGATCCGCGCGAACACGTCGCGTTCGAACGCGATGAGTCACAAGCGCATGACCGAGGCGGAGGCGCAGCTCGACGAACAGATCGCGCAGATTCTCGGGCAGATCGACGAACTCAACGTTCCGGAAGACGCCGAGCACGACGACGACGATGGCAGTGGCGGCCTGCCCGCAGGATTGCAGCACCGGGAGCAGCGGCGCAAGACGATTCGGGCGGCGCGCGAGAAGCTCGCGGAGGAGAAAGGTGAGAGGTTCGAGGACTGCCATCAGAAGAGCTTTGCGGATCTCGAGGCAAACAGGATGAAGACGGGCGAAGGCGCGATGCAGCATTGCTACAACGCCCAAGCGATGAGCGAGGACGGCATCATCGTGGCGACGGCACTCTCGGCGCCGCCCGACGATGCGACGCAGCTCGTAAGACCACCGACAAGAGACCCTCCGTGGTGTTGGCAGATGCGGGCTACCGGAGCGAAGAGAATCTGCGCGCAATGCGCCGGCGTTGCCAACGCTGCTTGGTGGCCATCGGACGCGAGAAGAAGGGTTCGAAGTGGCCGCGCGGACGCTACACGCAACGGATGCACCGGATCCTGCGTCTGCCCTGGGCGCGTGCGATGTACGCCTGCCGCAAGACGCAGGGCGACGGCCCTTCGCCGAGATCGAGCAACGCATGCGCTTCCGGCGCTTCTCGCTCCGCGGCGAGGCCAAGGCACGCAGCGAGTGGGAACTCGTGTGTGCAGCGCTGAATATTGTGACGAGCTCCCGAGCGCAAGCGATCTCGCGAAGTTGTTGATCGAAGGGTACGTGCGCTTCCCGAGTCCGCAGGCGATCTGATCGAAGTCGCCGCCGTGGCGGCGCCGTTGCGACGGTTGGGCCGACATCAATCCCTGCGGCGGAAAATGAGGTAGCCGAGCGCTCCTTGGAAGTCGGCGGCCTTTTCGTAGCGAGTCGCGACGAAGTCACGCAGCGGAGCGAAGCGCTCGAACGAGATCGACGAGTCCACGTTGTCGACGTCCGGCCAGGCGTCGCCGGATACCACGACCACGAGGCGCGGCGGCGCCTCCCGCAACTTCGCGATGAACTCCTCGCGCCACCGCTTCACCAGATCGGTGTCTGGTCGCTCCATGGAGAACGGATAATTCTGAAAGAAACGCGTGGGCGACGCGCGCTCCGAGAAATAGTTGACGAGGCCGGCGGTGCCGAGCCCCCACACCAGCACGGTCTCGCCCGGCTGCGACGCATGCGCCACGAAGCTCGCGAGTTGCGTCTCCTCGCGCTGCACGCGTACCTCGCCGTCGCGCAGCCAGGTCGTCCAGATGCTCGGGAACCTCTCGGTTTGGAAGCCGCGCATCGCCGGCCACGC
>JANLTC010000242.1:0-4931 GCA_031362725.1 Deltaproteobacteria bacterium
TTCCCGCGCCTCGATCCGCCCCGGTGCCGTCTGCACCATCGCAATCCCCGTCCGCCTCATCCCCGCCACCTTAGAGGAGAACGAGGAGAAAGGGGACGGTCCTCGAAGTGCCTGGCTGAGGAGAAAAGGGAAACACCACGCTCGAGGCGCGAGGAGGTCTGTCCCTTTTCTCCTCAGCCAGTCCTCGGCGAGGACCGTCCCCTTTCTCCCTTTCTCCTCAGCGCCAGGCGAAGACGGGTTGATCGAAGTGGGCGACGCGCGTGGCTTCGCCGCGGATCACGACTTCGCGGAGTTGGTAGACGATCGCGGCGGTGGGGGCGTGGACGTCGGCCATCGAGAGTGGGATCGAGATCACCGGGCGATCGCTTTCGGGGATGCGGCGCAGGCGCGGCACTTCGGGTCGAAGCAATGCCGAGAGCGGAACGCGGTGGATCTCGGCGACTTCGCTCGGGTTGCGTTCGAGTCGCGCGTCGTCGCCGCCCCACACGACGACCGGCGTGATTACGTAACCCGATCGTGTCGGGTAGTCGTCGAGCACGCCGAGCACACTGTCGTGTGGCAGCGAGAGCCCGACTTCTTCTTCGAGTTCGCGCAGCGCAGCCTGCTGCGCCGACTCGCCGGGATCGACGCGACCGCCCGGCAGCGCCCACTGGCCGGCGTGCTGATTCATCCGGGCGGCGCGACGCGTGAGTACGAAGCAGGGTCGCAGCGCGGCGTCGGCGACCAGCGCAAGAGCGACCGCTGCGGCGCGCCGCTCGCCGAGCGGCTCGGCGAGGCGATCGAAGGCGGCGAGTCGCTGTTGCGCAAGTGCGCGCAACACATCGCTGAAGCCGCCGGGTTCGAGATTCATGACGGCCGAGGGTAACCGTCGAGGCAGCTGGCGGCAGGGTCGCGGATCGTCGCGAGCAGCCTGCTACGCCGCGTCGGCTTCGGCGAACGGACCGAGTTTGCGTCGCTCGAGTTCGGCGGTCATCAGCCGGCGGAACTTGCGATTGTTGAGCAGCACCATGTCGACCGTCCCGAAGTAGCCCGAAGGCAGCTTCGGACTCTCGTCCCAGTGGCGGAGTTGCTGGTAGGGGCGCGTTGCGAACGCGTGGTGATCGGCGTGACGCGAGAGACCGACGAGCGTGTAGAGCGTGAAGCGCGAATCGGTGTCCCACGAGTCGATCGGGCTCGGCTTCTTGCCGCGCCGCACGAGGCCCCAGTGCTCGAAGTAGTTGACGGCCTCGAGCAGCCGGACCGCGGAGAGCGACTGCAGCAGATGGAACGCAAACGCGCCGACGCCGAGCACCGCCGCGATCGCAAATGCGACGCACCACTCCGCGACGAGCCCGTGCAGCACGCGGTTGCGGAGCTGGCGGCGATCCCACACCGGCATCTCCGCGTCGCCCATCCGGTGGCACTCGAGACGCCAGGCGCTCTTGAACTGCGCCGGCACGGTGCGGATGAAGAAGGCCTGGTAGGTCTCGCCAAAGCGCGCCGTCGCCGGATCTTCGGGCGTACCGACGCGCGCATGATGACCGCGCACGTGCTCGGTCGAGAAGTGCTCGTAGAGCACGCTGCCCATCAGTGCGCGCCCGAGCCACTGCAGGTGCTTCTCGCGGCGGTGGATCATCTCGTGTGCGACGACGATGCCGCAGTAGCCCGAGTTGACGCCGACCAGCAGCAACATCACCAGCGTGTCGATGCGCCAGAAGCCGTTCGCCGAAACGACGTACACGGCGAGCGCCACCGACGCGAACTGCATCGCCGCGAGCACGTAGAGCACCGCGTCGAACGGCCAGCGCGCGAGTCGCGCCGCCGGCTGGCGGTGTTCCGGAGCGCTCCGCACGTCGAGGAGTACCGAGGCGATGATCACGCCGAACCACGGCAGCGCGCCCCACCAGCGGTGCGGCGCGGTCAGCAGGAACGCGAGAGTGCTGACCGGCAACACGAAGCAGAGCAGATGCAGCGACCAGATGCGCAGCGTCTCGAGCGGGGTCGCGCGATCGGGGACGACCGGCGCAGCCAGTTCAGGGGCAGGGGTGGTAGCAGCCACGGGAGTCTCCAATCGGGGCGCTCACCTGACGCGCCACATACGGCATCGTATGCAGCGCTATGTTTTGACATACGGGCTAGTATGTCAAGAGCATGGCCCGGCAAGCCCGAAACGATCGATCCGCGAGGCGCGCGGCGGCTCCGGAGGACGCAGCGAGTTCCTCGGTCCGCGAGCGCACGAAGGCGGAGACCCGCGAGGCGCTGATCGACGCCGCGGTGGCCGAGTTCGGCGCGCGCGGCCTGTGGCGCCGAGTCTCGATGCGATCTGCGCCCGCGCCGGTTTCACACGCGGCGCGTTCTATGTGCACTTCCGCGATCGCGAGCACCTCGTCGCCGCCGTGATGCAGCGCGTGCTCGGCGGCTTCCTCGACGCGATCATCGCAACCGGCGAAGAGGCCCACGATCTCGAGCGCACGGTGCGCCGCTTCGAGGACGCCGTCGCCTTCATCACGCAGCTGCGCAGCGCGCGTCCACGCCGCTCTGCGCCGGTGCCCGGCGGTGTCCCATTCCATCGGATTCTCGAGGCTTGCGAGCGATCCGTCGCGATTCGCGAGCGCTTCGTCGGGTTGCTGCGCGAGGCGGCCGAGCGCGTCGCGAAGACGGCCGCTGCTGGCCAGATCGCCGCGACGGTGCGACGCGACATTCCCGCGGACGCGCTCGGCGCGCTGCTCGTGACGCTTGCGCTCGGTTTCGTCGCGTCGATCGAGGTCGGCGCGCCGTTCGACGCCGCCGCGGCGCGCACCCTGGTGCTGGCCTTGCTCGCGCCTGCCGGTTTGCCGGACGCTGCCGGAATTCGCGGCTAGGATCGTTCGCCGCGAGGTCCTCTTGGCAATCCCGGTCGTTTCGCGTCGCACGCTGCTGCCCGCACGCGGTGTCGAGATCGCGCTGCTCGATTGGGGCGGCGACGGTCCGCTCGTCTTCATGCATCACGCGAACGGCTTTTGCGCCGGCACACTCGGTCTCGTCGCCGCCGCATTGGTGCCGCGCTACCGCGTGATCGGGATGGACGCGCGCGGGCACGGTGATTCGTCGAAGCTCGAGGGACCGGGCGCCTACACGTGGTCGCAGTTCTCGGCGGACTATCTCGCGGTGGCGGAACGCCTCGCGGACGAAAGCCGCGAAGGTCGCGTCGCAGTCGGGCTGGGACACTCGTTCGGCGGCACCGCGGTGCTCGGCGCCGCAGCGCAGCGACCCGATCTTTTTGGCCGGCTGGTACTGGTCGATCCAGTGATTCCGCCGCCGCCTGCCATGAAGGATGCCTACGACGCCGATCCCGAGCGCGTCGCGCGCATCAGCCGGCTCGTCGATGGCGCGCGCAACCGCCGTTCGGTCTGGCCGAGCTTTGCAGACGCGCGCGCGCACTTTGCGTCGCGTCCGCTCTTCGCCGATTGGCTGCCCGAGGCGCTCGACCTCTACATCGAACACGGGCTGCGGCTGCGTGCCGATGGGCAGGTCGAGCTGCGCTGCCCCGGCGAGGCCGAGGCCGCGGTGTTCTCGTCGAGCGGCCGGCTCGACGTCGAAGACTTAGCGCGCCGCGCGGCGGTTTCCGCCACGGTGTTGCGCGCCAACCGCGGCAGCTTTCCACCTGCCGTCTACCAGCGCGTCTTCGCCGCGATGCGGGGCGCGCGCATCGTCGACGTCGCTTGCGGTCACCTCGTTCCGATGGAGCGACCGGATCTGGTCGTCGAAGCGGTCTTGCAAGGGGAGGGATGAGCGTGGGCATCTTCGAAACCGTCAGCGCCGAGATGAATGCAGCGCGCAAGGCAAAGGACGAGGCGCGCCTTGGCGCGTTGCAGCAGATTCGCGCCGCCTTCCTCAACGAACTGAAGAAGGACAACAGCGCGACGCTCTCGGATGAAGCGTGCATCACGCTGCTTCGCAAACTCGAAAAGCAGCGCCAGGAAAGCATCGACGCGTTCACCAACGTCGGTCGCGCCGACCGCGCCGACGCCGAGCGCGCCGAACTCGCGGTGATCCAGGCCTATCTGCCGCAGCTCGCCGACGAAGCGACTACACGGCGCTGGGTCGAGGAAGCAATCGCGGCTTCCGGCGCGGCGAACCAGAAAGAGATCGGCAAGGTGATGGGCGCGCTGATGAAGGCCCACAAGGGCGAGATGGATGGCAACGTCGCGCGGCGCATCGCCAGCGCGCTACTGCCGGCGTGACGAGCCTGTCGCGATGACCGCTTCGGCGCGACCGCCGCTGCCCGACGGCCTCGTCGCATTCGTGAAGCGGGGCTGCCCGACCTGCGTGGTCGTGGCGCCGGTGCTCGCGCAGATCGCCGCAGCGCGCGGCGTCGCGCTGACCGTGTTCACGCAGGACGACGCTGCGTTTCCCGAAGGCGTGACGCGCGCCGACGACACGTCACTCGCGATGTCGTGGCATCACCAGATCGAGACCGTACCGACGCTGATGCGCGTCGCGAGCGGCGTCGAGACCGCGCGCGTCGTCGGTTGGGAGCGCGCGGAGTGGGAGTTCCTCACCGGCATTGCCGATCTCGGTCCGAAGCTCCCCGCATGGCGACCCGGTTGCGGCTCGCTGTCCGTCGATCCCGATCTCGCGCCCGAACTGGCGGTACGCTTCGGTAGTGCGCAGTTGCGCGCGCGCCGCGTCGAGCTGGCCGAGCTCGAAGACGAGATGGAAGCCGCGTACGAGCGCGGCTGGACCGACGGGCTGCCGATCACGATGCCGACCGAAAAGCGCGTGCTCGCGATGCTCGGCGGCACGACCCGCGATCCGCAGGAGGTCGTCGCGACGGTGCCGCCAGACCTCGCTCCGTGCACCGTCGAGAAGGTCGCGATCAACGCGGTGATGGCGGGCTGCAAGCCGGAGTACCTGCCCGTCGTGCTGGCTGCCGTCGAAGCGGCCTGCACCGACGCGTTCAACATGCACGG
>JANLTC010000276.1:0-13059 GCA_031362725.1 Deltaproteobacteria bacterium
ACGCTCGCCGCGCTGCGCGAGACGCCGATCGCAGCCTACTGCGAACGCGCGGGCATCGACGAGGCGACGCTCCGCGAGGTCGCGCGTCGCATCGGTCGCGCTGCGAGCGTCTCGATTCTCGAAGACCTCGGCATCCAGCAGTCGCGTCACAGTACGCTCAACTCTTATCTCGAGAAACTCGTCTACCTGCTCACCGGCAATTTCGCCAAGCGCGGCACGTCGAATCTGCACACGCAGATCGGAAAGCTCTTTGGTGGGAGTCGCAGCGATCGGCGCACCCCCGTCGGCGGTCACCGCATCATCGGAGGATTGATTCCGTGCAACGCGATCCCGGGCGAGATCCTGACCGATGACCCGAAGCGCATCCGTGCTTTGCTCGTTGAAAGCGGCAATCCTGCACACTCGCTCGCCGACAGCCAGCGCATGCGACAAGCGATCGAAGCGCTCGAACTCGTCGTCGTGATCGACGTCGCGCTCACGGAAACCGGGCGCCTCGCAGACTACGTGTTGCCCGCGTCGTCGCAGCTCGAAAAGTGGGAGGCGACGTTCTTCAATCTCGAGTTCCCGAAGAACGTTTTCCATCTGCGCGCGCCGCTGCTCGATGCGCTGCCGGGCACGCTGCCGGAAGCCGAGATCCATTCGCGGCTGCTGCAGGCGATGGGTGCCCTCACCGAGACCGACCTCGCGCCGCTGCGCAAAGCCGCGAAGCAGGGTCGTGCGGCCTTCGCGGGCGCGTTCTTCGCAGCGCTCAGCGCGAATCCGAAGCTCGCAACGATGGCGCCGGTGGTTCTCTACGAGACGCTCGGCAAGACGTTGCCCGATGGCGCCGCCGCTGCGGCGGTACTCTGGGGACTCGCGCACAACTGCGCGCGCGCGTACCCAGAATCGCTCCGCCGCGCGGGATTCGACGGCGACCCGATCGCGCAGGGCGAGGCGCTCTTCGATGCGATGCTCGCGAACCGCTCCGGTGTGGTGTTCAGCGTCGATGAGTACGCAGAAACCTGGAAGCGGGTCGAAACCGAAGACGGGCGCGTACGACTCGCAATTCCCGAGCTGCTCGCCGAACTGCGCACATTGCGCGACGAGGATCCGGCGCAGCGCGATCCCGCCTTTCCGTTCGTGCTCGCAGCGGGCGAACGTCGCACCAGCACCGCCAACACCATCTTTCGCGATCCGACGTGGCGCAAGAAGGACCCCGATGGCGCGCTGCGGATCTGTCCCGAAGATGCGGCGACGCTCGGCATCGCGGATGGCGGCCGCGCGCGCGTCACGACCAAGCGGGGCAGCGTCGTCGCGACGGTCGAGATCACCGACACGCTGCGGCCCGGGCACATCACGCTGCCGAACGGACTCGGCCTCGCGTATCCCGACGAGAACGGCAGGGAGACCGTATTCGGTGTCGCTCCGAACGAGCTGACCGCGTCCGAAGATTGCGACTGGCTTGCCGGCACGCCGTGGCACAAGCACGTCGCTGCGCGGGTGGAGGCGACCTTCAGCTGATGCGGCGCACGCGCTTCGATCGCTGGCCCTGTCCGATCGCGCGTGCGACGGATCTCGTGGGCGACTGGTGGACGCCGGTCATCTTGCGCAACGCATGCGCGGGTCAGCGTCGCTTCGAGCAGTTCCAGGAATCGCTCGGCGTGCCGCGGGCGATCCTGTCGCGGCGGCTGAACCGGCTCGTCGACGAAGGTCTGTTTCGCAAGGAGCGCTACGCGGAACGGCCGCCCCGCTACGAGTATCTGCTCACCGAAAAGGGCCGCGCGTTCTGGGACGTGCTCGCCGCGCTTTGGCGTTTCGGTGAGGACTGGATGTGGGAGCCCGGAACCGAAGCGCCCATTCAACTCATCGATCGCGAGACGGGTCGCGCGATCCGGCCCGTCGTGGTCGACGAGAACACCGGCCAGCGCCTCGATCTGCGGAGCGTGCGGATGGTCGCCCGCAAACGCGCCGAGGCTACGCCGGCGGATTCGTGACGGTGAGCGCGCTCGTGGTTGCTGCCTTGCGCGCGCGCTGACCGCCGAAGAGCCAGGCCGCGAGCACGCCGAGCAGGTAGAGAATCATCATCGGCACAGCGAGGAGCGTCTGGCTCACCCAGTCGGTCGAGGGCGTCAACACGGCGCCGAGGATGAAGCAGACGAGGATCGCGTAGGGAAAGCCGCGCAGCAGCTGGCCGACCGACAGGATTCCGGCCGTTGCGAGGAAGAACACCACCACGGGCATCTCGAACGACGCACCGAACGCGAGGAACATCGTCGTCGTCATGCCGAACACTTCGCTCATCGACCAGGCCGCCTGCACGAACTCATTCTCGAAGTTCGCCAGGAACGCGAACATGATTGGGAACACGAACTGGTGGCCAAACAGCGCGCCACTGACAAACAGCAGCGTCGAAACCGTTACGAATGGCACCGCGAACTTCTTCTCGGCCTGATACAGACCAGGCGCAATGAACGACCACGCCTGCCATAGCACGACCGGCAACGCGATCACGAAGCCTGCGAGCAGGGCGCCCTTCATGTAGGTGAAGAAGATCTCGCCAGGCGCGATCGCCTGGAGATGGCCCTTCCCGCCGTCGAGCGCTCGCACGGCGGGTGCGAGTAGCGCCGCGAAGATCTTTTCCTTCCACGTCCACGCCGCACACGACGCGACGATCCACGCCAGGATCGACTTGACGAGGCGCGTGCGCAGTTCGGCGAGGTGTTGGGTCAGCGGAAGGCGATTCTCGTCGGTATCGGGAGAGATCAAGAGGACGAGCCGCTCGGATCGCGATCAGAAGACGTCACCGCATCGGTCGGCATCGCCGCCTCGGCGCGTGCCTGGATTTCGGGCGGAGCGATGGCGGGTGTAGGAGCTGGCGGTGCCGGTTCCGGCTTCGGGTCCTGGACCGCTTCGCTGAACGTCTGGCGAAGATCGGTCGAAGCGCGGCGGAACTCGCCCATCGCGCGACCGAGTGAGCGCGCCAATTCGGGCAGACGCGTCGGGCCGAACACGATCAGCGCGACGACCAGGATCACCATGAGCTCAGTCATGCCGATGCCGAACATGCGCAGCATCCTAACCCATGATTCCGCACTGCGGCCGGACGGCCGCGCGCCAACACGGGTCAAGGGATATCGAGAGCCGGAGTGCCGTCAGGCGGCGACGGCGCTTCTTCGCGACGGGACGCGCTTCGGGCGGCGGGCCCGGGTGGCGAGCATCGAGAGGCCCATCCGCACTTCGCCAAAGCGGCCGCTGGCGCTCCAGACGATGCGGGCGATCGAATCGAGAGTCGGCCGACCGTCGACACCGCGGACGATCACGTGAACCAGGGATCCGACCGGTTCGGTTTCCTTCGCCCGCAGGCATGCGCCCTTGGACGACAAATCGAGGGTGAAGCCCACGTGCCACCGCTCTTCGCGGCGAGCACGCGGGAAGGGTGCGAACTCCACCAACCGTACCGTCGCGATCCGTCGCGCCTTGCGAACGGACCGCTGCGTCGTGACGCTCCCGCCTCCCTCGAAATCGAGAGAGAGCTGGCTCCTTGCTTCACGCATCCTAGGGTGCCCCCCTCTGGTCGCTTTGCTGCGCCAACGGCACGGCCGACTCCGAACTCGAACGCGCCGAGGCGACCAGGTCGGCGACGAGATCGAGATCGACCTCCCCGCTGGCCCCTTCCGCAACGACCGCGAACTCCTTCACCAACGTCGGATCGAAGTGCGTCCCCGCGCAACGCTCGAGTTCGGCGAGCGCTTCGGCACGCGAGCGGCCCGGCCGATCGGGTCGCGTGCCGCCGGTCATCGCGTCGAACGCGTCGGCGATCTGAACGATGCGCGCCGTCAGCGGAATCGTGTCGCCCGCGAGTCGATCGGGATAGCCCGTGCCGTCCCAGCGCTCGTGGTGATGACGCACGGCCGCGACCAGCCCGGGTGATACACCGAGCGGTGCGATCAGACGCGCGCCGACCTCGGGATGCCGCTCGATCAGGCGGCGCTCCTCCGCTCCGAGCGGCCCGTCGCGCGTCAGCAGTAGATGCGGGACGCCGATCTTGCCGATGTCGTGCAGGAACGCTGCGAGGCGAACCTGACGTTTCTCGGTGACCGATAGACAGAGCCGATCCGCAAGCAGCGTCGCATAGAACGCCGAGCGTCGGGCGTGGCCGCGCATGAACGGGTCCTGCGACTCGATCGCGTCGGCGAGCACTTCGAAGAACGGCAGCGTGCGGTCGGGTTCCGCTGCCGGCGACGGCGCGAAGTCGGACTCCGAACGCGCGAGAAGCTCTCCGAGCCGGTTGCGCAGACCTGAATCCGTGCCGATCTGGTCGAGGATTTCGGAGACCTGCACGTTGCGGCCGACCACGTCGGCGAGGTTCTCGAGAAAGGTCACGAGCCGCCGCCGACCGCGTCGCCGCGACAGGGCGCGGTAGACCGCCGCCGTCACCTGCACCACGTCGAAGGGCTTCTGGAGGTAGTCGCAGATCCCGTGCCGGATCGCGTCGGTCGCCGAGTCGAGGCTGCCGTGGCCCGTGATGATGATCACTTCGACGTCCGGGAAGTCGAGCCGGATCGCGCGCATCAACTCCTGGCCTCGCAGGCCGGGCATCGACAGATCGAGCGTCACGACATCGATGGGCATCGTGCCGAGGATCTCGAGCGCTTCGGCGCCGTTCGAAACCGGTGTGACCGTGTAGGTCGGCGAGAGGATCATCCGGAGCGACTCGCGCGGACCCCTCTCGTCGTCGACGACGAGAACGTTCGCGCGGGCGGGGCTGCGGTCGATCACGAGACTCTCCCTGGTCGCATCTAGCGGTCGCGACCCGCCTGCAACGCAACAGTGATGCCAACTGCCGCACGAACGCAGCCAGCCGGTCAAGTACTCGAAAAGAAAGGAGGATCGGGGAACGATCCGGAGCCGGTCGAAGCGCCGTCGCCGTTCCGTTTGGAACTCGCGATCTGGCTACTACGCGCTAAACCGCTGCGCCAACAGGGGTTTTACCTGGGGTTCCGGATGGAACGGTGCAGCCGGCCGAGGTTCAGTCCGGTTCGACCGGAACCGCCTCGTCGACGGCCGCTGCTTGGATGCCGCAGCGATCCATCTTCAACTTGAGCAGTCGGCGGGTCATTCCGAGCTGCTCGGCGGCGCGCGTCTGGTTGCCTTCGCTGCGCTCGAGGGCCTCGCGGATCAAGTCGCTCTCGAAGCGCAACACGGCGCTCTCGAGATCGACGCGACCGGCGCGGACCTCGTCCCGCAGCGATTCGGTGCGGCTCGCGATCAGCACTTCGTCGGGCAGATCGGTCGGCGTGATCGAATCGCCGTCGGTGAGCGCGACCGCCCGCTCGATCGCGTTCGCCAGCTCGCGCACGTTGCCCGGCCAGGCGTAGCGCTCGAGTGCGGTCAGCGTCTCTGCCTCGAAGCGCCGGGGACCGCGCCCGGCCTCGTCGCGGCATCGCGCGAGGAACGCTTCGGCCAACAGGCGGACGTCCTCGCGGCGCTCGCGCAGCGGCGGCAGCTCGATCGGTACGACGTGGATGCGATAGAACAGATCGGCGCGAAAACGGCCCTGCGCGACCTCACGCTCGAGATCGCGGTTGGTGGCGGCGACGACGCGCACGTCGACTGCGATCGACTGCGCCCCGCCGAGTCGCTCGATCGTCCGCTCTTGCAGCGCGCGCAGCAGTTTCGCCTGCATCGGCGGCGCCATCTCGCCGATCTCGTCGAGGAACAGCGTCCCCCCGCTGGCAGCCTCGAACTTGCCGACGTGCCGCGCACTCGCGTCGGTGAAGGCGCCCTTCTCGTGACCGAACAGTTCGCTCTCCATCAGCGTGGCCGGAATCGCGGCGCAGTTGACCACGACGAATCGCTCGTCGTGACGCGGACCGAGATCGTGGATCGCCCGCGCGACGAGTTCCTTGCCGGTGCCACTCTCGCCTGTGATCAGCACGTTTGCGCGTGAGGCAGCGACACGCTCGATCGTGCGATAGACGGCGCGCATCGCCTCGCTCTGCCCGATCAGCCGCCCGAGTCGCGCGCGTCCCGCCACCGCGTCGCGCAGCCGGACGACTTCCTGCTCGAGCGCGCGGTGTTCGAAGAGCTTTCGGACCTTGATGCGCAGTGCGTCCACGTCGAAGGGCTTGGTCACGAAGTCGGCTGCGCCGAGCTTCATCGCCTCGACGGCCGTTGCGACGGTACGCGTGGCCGAGAGCACGATCACCGGCGGCGCGTCATCGCGCTCCGCGAGTTCGCGCAGAAAGTCGATACCCGTGCGGCCGGGCATCACGAGGTCGAGCACCACGGCGTCGACGGAACGTTCCTCGAGCAGCGCGAGGGCGGCGTCGACGTCGCCGACGGGCGTCACGTCGAACTCGTCCTTCAGCAGCATCCGCAGCGACTCGCGGACGCCGGGCTCATCATCGACGACCAGAATGTGCGGCATCGGCGCGGCGGAGATTACCGCTTGGCGGCGGCTTCCCCAGCTCTATTGCGGCGCGGGCAACTCGATCAAGACGGTCGCATCGCCATGGGCGCTGGATTCGAGTGCCAGCGTTCCGCCGTGGGCCCGCACCACGGCATCCACGGCGGCCACCGCGAGCGCGTTCTCGCCGAAGCCCAGCCCGGCGTCGGCGGGTGCGCGGAAGCGCAGCAGGATGCGCAGGCACGCCGTACGAAGCGGACTCTGCCCGCCTTCGACGCGACCGCTCTGATGCCGGGTCGCGACGTAGAGGTCTCCGCGTTCCGGCATCCAACCGAGCGCTTGCTCGAGCAGCAAGCCGAACGCAAAGCGGAGCTGATCCGCGTCGCCGAGCACGTTGGGCTCTGCACGGTCGAGTTCCTCGAGCACGACGAGTCGTCGCTCCCGGATGCGGGGTCGCTCGCGCTCGAGCAGTCGCGCGAGCATCGACGAGACGTCCACCGGCTCGTGTGCAGGCGGCGCGAGAGAGCCGAGTTGCGCGAGCGTATCGATCACCGCTTCGATGCGGCGCGTGTCGCTCGCGACGCGCTCGGCGAACTGGCTGCGGAACTCGGGATCGTCGAAGCGGGTCGGCAGCATCGATGCGTAGGTGCGGATGCCGACCAGCGGGTTGCCGACCTCGTGTGCAACCGCCGCGGAAAGGCGTCGAATCGAGTCGCGGTCCAAGGCGGTTGCGGGTTCGGGAGCCGGACTCGGATCCAACTGTGGCGCGGTGAACGACGGCGCGACGCCCACCGGCACGGCGGGTTCAGCGTGTTCCAGCGTCTCGAGGGGCGGGGCTTCGAACAAGGGGAGATCCAGGCGCTCGAAGCGGAGATCGGCGGCCGTGATCGGATCGGCGCGCGTTGCGCTGAGCGTGCGAACGATCACCGCCTCGAGCTCGCGCTGGTTGCCGGGCCATGGGTGGGCGCGCAGCCGATCGACGGCGGTCGCATCGAAGCGTCGCTCCAGTTCGCCGCGTGACGCCGTGAACGCGCGCGACATGCCGTTCGCGATCGACTCGATCGCGGCGCTTCGCTCGCGCAGCGGAGGGATGCGCAGCACGAATCCCGCCAGTGCGCGGGCGAGATTGGGATCGAGGCGGTTGCCGTCGTCGCCGCCGGAGTCGCCAGCGGTGGCGATCCAGCGCAGCCGCGCTGCACGCACGAGCCCCGCCGGCGCGCCGTCTTCGATCATCGTGCGCAGCGCGTGTTGCGCGGCGGCATCGAGCTGGTCGACGTCTTCGAGGCAAATGGTCAGCGCACCCGCGCTCGGAACTTCGCCCGTCTCGGGTGCCAGCTTCGCGAGCAGAGCGATCGGATCCGCGCCCCGTCTGCACGCGACAGCCGCGAATGGTGCCGTCGCGTCCGCCGCCGTCATCGCATGGAGATAGCGCGCGAGTAGACCGCGGCCGGTGCCGGGCTCGCCGCGCACGAGCAGCGGGAGGGCGGCGCTCGCGGGATCAGTCGCGGCGAGAAGCTCGGGCAATTCGAGATCGCCGAGCCAGCGGGAGAAGCGGGCCGCGATCGAGTCGCGCCGATGCCGCGTCGTGAGCGTCGCGGCCGGGCGCCGCGCGAGTACCGCGCGCAATCGATCCCGCAGCGCGGCGGCGTCGCTGGCGATTGGAACCAGGGTCACGGGCAGCGCGTCGAACAGGCGCGCGACTTCGGGAGCGTCGAGCGGACGTGCGAGCAGTACCCACGCGGCGCCGCGGAGTCGGGGTGCAACGCGATGGGCGAACTCCAACTCGGCTTCGAAATCACCCGCGACGCCGAGCAAGACGGCGCGCGGCGGTTGCTCCGCGTCGAAGCGCGCCGCGTCGCTGGGATCGCCAGCGAGTACGTCCTGCGAGCCCGTCATCGCGACGAGCACGTCCCGCCAGCGCGGGTCGCGATGCACGATCCAGAGTTTGGCCATGACGTCTTTGCGTTCGACTCCGGTGGATCCGGTGCGGGGCGCACGGATCCGCAGCATTCAGCGCGCAATCCGTGTGCCAAGCCCAGGTGCGACGATCGACCACTGCGCAGGCAGGCGGCACGGCCCGGTTCCAAGCACGCCGCGACACTCGCGAATGGAGTACCGCAAACCCGGGTCTGGGGTACCGGCTGCGGCGAGACACGACGGACTGGGGGTTTCGTGCGCTCACCAAATGGGGAAGAGAATTGCCTTTCGCGCAGCGGCGTTGCTGCTGAACAGTGGCTCTGCCAGTATGGCCAGATCCAGTTTGCTCTGACCCCGTTGGAGTCCTGCGTGGCGAGCGTAGATCCGGTAGATCCAAGCGCCGTTCGTCCCGCATCGCGAGGCGGCGTCCTCGACGGCGGACCCGAAGTCCGACTGCGGAATTGGTTCGAGCGCCCGTATGACGACGCGATCGCGGCCGCGCGCACTTGTTATTCGACGCGCGTCATCGAAGTCGACGAGATCACCGATCGCCAGCGCCGCAACATCGGCCCGCTGACGTTCCAGGGCGGTCACCACACCGTCTACCAGCACGCGACCTTCGAGTTCGCGCTGTCGGGAATCTCGCGCCAGCTCGTATGGGGATTCCTGCATGCCTTCCCGTTCTACAACACCGAGCAGCAGAGCCAACGCTACGTACGACTCGACGAGGCGCGCGCGCATGTGCCGCAGACGCTCGGTCCCGCGGCGCGCGCCGTGTTCGAGGCGAGCATCGAGCGCTCGTGGGAGTCGTACCGCGCGCTGACCGCGCGGCTGTTGCCCGTGACGCAAGGCATCCTGCACGATCTCTGGCATCTCGACCGGCGCAAGAACCAGGCGTTCGGCAAGAACGTCGCGAAGGAAGCCGAGAAGAAGGCGATCGAGACCGCGCGCTACGTGCTGCCGATCGCTTGTCATACCGCGATGGTCTACACCGTATCGGGACTCGTGCTGCACCGGCTCCGAAGGATGGCCGGCGCCTGCGACACGCCCGACGAAGCGCGCGATGTGGTCGGCCGCATGGTCGCCCACGTCGAGGCACTCGATCCGGCGTTCTTTCGCGAGGTGGGCGAGCCGGCGCTCGACGATGCGGCGATCCCCGAGAATGCGCTCGCGCCGGCTGGTGTCGGCGACGCGGCCGCACTCGAGGCGTTCGACAAGTCGCTCGGCGGACTTCGTTCGAGGCTGGTCGACTGGGGCGCGCGCTCGCCAGCGGTGGTGGCCAATGCGGTGCGCGGCGTGCTCGGTCGCTCCGATCTCGACGACGCCGAGGCGCTTGCGATCGCGCTCGACCCGGCGCGCAATCCGTACCGGCTCGAGACGCTCAACGTCGGCACCCATGCGCCGCTGATGCGCGCACTCGAACACGCCCACTACACGTTCCGCAAGAAGCTGTCGCACACGGCCGACTCGCAAGACCAGCGACACCGGATGGTGCCGGGATCGCGGCCGCTGCTCTCGCGCACCGTGCCCGCCCACGTCGACGTGGTGGAGCCCGAGTTGATCCGCGAGGACGCGGCCTGCCACGCGCTCTTCGAGGATGCGGTCGCGGTCGCCTGGGAGGCGCGCGCGCAGCTGTTGTCGCTCGGCGTCGCGCCGCAGCTCGCGCTCTACGTGCTGCCGAACGCGCTGTCGGTACGCTTCGAAGAGTCGGGTTCGCTGTTGCACCTGATCCACAAGTGGACGATGCGGACATGTTTGAACGCGCAGCGCGAGATCTGGAACGCGTCGATGGATGAGATCGAACAGGTGCGCGCGGTGCACCCCGAGTTGATGGATCACGTCGGTCCGCCGTGTTTCGTGCGCGACGGCCTCGCGCGACCGCGCTGCACCGAGGGCAGCCACTTCTGCGGCGTGCCGGTGTGGCGCAGCTTTCCGGATGTCGAGCGGAGGATCTGAAGATGCGACGACTCGGGGCGGTGTTGCTGGCGGCCCTTGGAATCGCACTCGGCACGGATGCCGTCGCCGTCGAACTCGAGGGCACCTGGTACGTACTCGTGCACTTCCAGGACGAAGCCACCAACAAACCCGATGCGTGGCGCTGGGACGACCGCGTCTGGCGCTTTGCGCACAAAGGCGATCGTCTCGAGTGGACGGAGTACCCGATCGTCCAGCTCGACGACGACAGCGGTCGTTTCGAGGCGATGCGCGGCGGTCGTGCCGCGCGCGTGCTCGGCGCGTGGGAGCCGAGCCCGTCCCAACTTGCCGACATCCAGGACGGCCTGTCCGTGAACTCGCGGGGTGAGAAGACGAAGACGCTCCGCGCTGGCGCGGGCGGTGGGAGCTGGTCCTCGGGCGAAGCGTCGGGTGGCGATTCGGCGATGGTCATCACATACAGCGAGACCTGGACGATCACGGGTCTGCCCGACACGCCAGTCTTCACGCGCGACGACTCGATGGGTTCGGCGAGTAGCGAGTCGATGGAGGGACGCACCGAGTACAAGACCGAGTCCGTCGACGCGAGCGGCAATGAGATCAAGGGTTCGTTCGGCCGCGACGGCACGCGAAGCGGTCGCTTCCGGTTGATTCGCACCGAGGCCTCGCACGGGCTGACGGCGGCGGCGACGAGTCAGCAGGACTTGCAGCGCAAGGCAGGCGTTCGTGCGCTGGCCTCCTCGGAGGAGATGCGGCAACTGATCCGAGAGCGCGTTCAACAGGAAATGGTGTCAGCGGGAACGACACCGTCGGAAGCCGAGCTCGACAAGCTCACCGACGAGGCCATCGCCGCTGCGACGCGAAGCGGCTCCGCCGACGAAGCGTCGTCAGCCGTCGCGAAGCAGGCCGAGGGACTCTTTTATGCGTTCGCCCCGCGAGGCGCGAAGCACGACGACAGCGTTCGCTATCGGCTGCCGTTCGATCCGAGCGTGCCGCGCCAGCTTGGTCAAGGTGTCGGCGGCTTCGGAGGTGTCGATCTCTATGGGAACGTGATGTCGGGCTCCGCCGACAACCCGGCAAGTCATGTCGGTCGCCGCAAGTACGGCTTCGACTGGGAGCTACCGAAGGGAACGCCTGTCGTGGCCGCGCGTGATGGAGTCGTGGCGCGTGTCGTCGACGGCTCCACACGGGGCGGGCCCCAGAAGGGCACGCCCGCCAACGTCGTGTTGATCAAGCACGCCGACGGCAGCTACGCCGAATACGTCGGCCTCGATATCGATATCCCGGTGAAGCAAGGCCAGGCGGTCCGTGCCGGCGAAGTGATCGGAAGCTGCGGCGGGACCGGTGGCTGGCGCGGCGGACTCGGTGGGATCGGCGTTCATTTTGCCGTTGGCCGCCTGGACGAGAAGGGCGAGCCCGAAACCGTGGATATCCGATTCGACGACGGCTCGCAGGCGGGCTACGTGCCCACACCCGGTAGCTACTACGGTCGTGGGGGAGCGAAGGCGCCGAAGGCGGAGCTGCCGCCGGACGGAGCGAAGAACCCGACGCAGTGACGCGGGACGGGGCTCCGCCCAAAGCGCGTCGAGCGCGCGGCGAAGATCTCGCTGCGATCGCCGCGCATTGGCGGTCGCTGCTGAGCCTCCACGCGCAGCTCGATCCGGCGTTTCGCCTCGCGGGCGCCGCAGTTCCAGCGCACGCGCTCGCGGAACTCGTCGAAGCGCGCGACGTCGCCGCCTGGGTCGTCGAGGTGGACGCGCAGGTCGCAGGATTCTGCGTCGCGCGCGTCGAGACCGCGCCGGCGTGGGTCGCCGAAGCGAGCCGCGCCGAGATCACCGAACTCTTCGTCAGCGACGCAGTGCGCAGGCACGGGCTCGGTCGGACGCTGGCCGAGGCGGCGCTGCACTGGGCGGAGTCGCGTCGCGTCGCACGCGTCGAGGTGCGCGTCGCGGCGCGCAACGACGTGGGGCGGTCGTTCTGGCGGTCGCTCGGCTTCGGAGCCTTCGTGGACGTGCTCGACCGCCGCCTGTAGTTTCCTCGTCGTTCCCAAAAAATCCCAGGAGTCGCGCCGTGGCCTTCAAGACCAATCCCCTTGCCCAGCAACTGAACGAGCGCCTCGCGGCGGTAGCGCCGGCGGTTCTCGAGATGCTCTCGCCGCTCGGGCGCCGACTCTATTTTCCGAAGGGGATCCTTTCGCAGTCGGCGGAGGCGAAGCAGAAGGCGAAGCGATTCAACGCGACGATCGGGATCGCTACCGAGAACGGCGCGCCGATGTTCCTGCCGTCGATGCACCGCCATCTCGTCGAGATCGCGCCGAACGACGCGTACAACTACGCGCCGCCGGCGGGTCGTCAGTCGCTGCGCGAGCGCTGGCGCGAGAAGATCGTCGCTGAAAATCCGTCGCTGCAGGGCAAGTCGTTCGGGATGCCGATCACCACCAGCGCGCTCACGCACGGGCTTGCCGTCGCCGGCGATCTCTTCGTCGGCGAAGGCGATCGCATCCTGCTCCCCGATCAACTCTGGGGGAACTACCGGCTCACCTACGAAGTGCGACTTGGCGCCGAGATCGTGACGTTCCCGTTCTACGCGGGCGCTGGCTTTCACACTGAAGCGTTTGCGAAGGCGCTCGCGGAGAACGCGTCGGGGCGTGACAAGCTGATCGTGTTGCTGAACTTCCCGAACAACCCGACCGGCTACATGCCGACGCCCGCCGAAGGGCGCGCGATCAGCGACGCGCTCGTCGCGCAGGCCGCCACCGGCACGCGGCTCGTCGTCATCACCGACGACGCGTACTTCGGGCTCTTCTACCACCTGGGCGGCCC
>JANLTC010000117.1:0-32141 GCA_031362725.1 Deltaproteobacteria bacterium
GCGACTTGTGTCGGGCCCCCCCTTTGTTTTTTTTTGGCCCCCCCCCCCCCCCCGCGCTCGGCACGGGGTTCTCGAGAGCAGGTGCTCCACAACGGATGGCGAGAAGCGGGGGCGGGCCATTCGGCCAGAACAATCCGCAGGCGCCTGGACGTCCCGACGCAAAGATGAGACGACCGCCGCCGAGGACGTTCTGGCCGAATGGCCCGCCCCCGCGCCTCTCGCGTCGGCATCCGAGAGACGCGATCCCTCTCGAGTCGGGCTCCCCGCTCAAGTCGTCGTGCGACCCTCGCGAATGGCGCCGTCGATGCGCAGCGCGAGGTCGGCGGCGCGGTAGGCGTCCTCGACGCCGAGCAGCGAGGTTGCGCGCCCGCGAATCGCGTCGCGGAACGCGGCGATCTCGGCGCGATGGCCCTTGTCGGGTCGGCGCGCCGGGGGGGCGGATTTGCCGAGTCCGTGCGCTTCGAGGCGCGCGAAATCCTCGAGTCGCAGGCTTCCGCCGCCGGCGTGGATTTCGATCCATTCCTTCGCCAGTTCACGCGAGCCGACGCTCAGGTAGACCAGCGACGCGACGTGCTCGGCGCCGGCACGGTCACGGAAACGCAGCGACACGGCGGCGTCCTGCGGCGTCGCGCCGCCCGATGCGGAGGCCGGCACCGCGGTGGCGCTCCAGTCGATCACGTCGGGGCCGAGCCAGAACGCGAGCAGGTCGAGCATGTGGCAGAGCTCGCCGACGATGCGGCCGCCGCCGATCGCGGGGTCGAGCGTCCAGTGACCCGCCGGCACGCGGCCGGCGTTCACGCGGTAGAGCGCCACGCGCGGCCCACGCGTCGCGGCGAGCGCAGTCTGCACCGCGAGCGACAGCGGCGCGTAGCGGCGGTTGTAGCCGACCGTGAAGACGCGATCGCTCGCGAGCGCCGCCGCGCGCAGCGCCTCGAGTTCGCCGCGGTCGATCGCCATCGGCTTCTCGAGGAAGACGTGCTTGCCGGCCGCGAGCGCGGCCTGCGCGAGACGCGCGTGCGAGTCGTGACGCGTCGCGATCACCACCGCGTCGACATTCGCATCGGCGATCACCGCGTCCGCGTCGGTCGAGGCGATCTCGGCGCCGAACTCCTGCGCCACCTTCGCCGCCGACGCGCTGCTGCGCGTCACCACCGCGCGCACCGAGAAATCACCCGTGGCCTGCAGCGCCGGCAGCAGTGTGCTCGCGGCGAAGCCGCCCGCGCCGAGTACGGCGACGCGGATCTTGCCGTCACTCGCTGCTGTCGCGATGCGCCGCACGCTGCGCGGCGCATCCACGGGCGGCGTCGGGTAACGCAACACCAGAGCAACCCGCGCGTCGCTGCCGGACTTCGCCGCGCTGAATGCGGCGGCCGCTTCTTCGAGTGCGTGTTCGGCCGCGACCAGGCGCTCGACGTCGATGCGACCGCGCGCCGCGAGATCGAGGAACGCTTCCAAGTTGCGGTTCTCGGTCCAGCGCACGAAGCCGATCGGATAGTCGAGGCCGCCTTCCTCGTAGCTCGCGTCGTAGCGGCCCGGTCCGTAGGAGCACGAGATCGTCAGATCGACTTCCTTCTGGTAGAACGGACTGCGCTCGAGCTGCATGCCGACCGAGCCGACGACGACCACGCGGCCGCGCTGCCGCACCACACGCATCGCGGTGTTGAGCGGCTCGCTGCTCGCGGTGCCGGCGCATAGCAGCACGACGTCGGCCCCCGTGCCGCCGGTCGCGGGCAGCACGGTCGCTTCGATCTCCGCGGCGTCCGCGCCGCAGCCGGCGAGGAGACCGCCGGGCCCGCCACGCGCGAGTTCCACGCGATCCGCGCGCGGATCGACGCCGATCACCCGGCAGCCCGCCGCCGCGAGGATCTGCACGGTGAGCTGGCCGACGAGGCCCAGCCCGACGACGACGGCGGTTTCACCGACCTGCGGCGCCGCGCGGCGGACGCCCTGCATCGCGATCGCGCCGACCGTCGCGAAGCTCGCGCTGCGCAGCGCGAGACCCGCGGGCACCGGCACGACCAGATTGCGCGGCACCGCGACGATCTCCGCGTGGTGCGCATACGCGGAGCCGCCGGCCGCGACCGGCTGGCCGCGTCGCAGGTCGAGCACGTCGCTCCCGACTTCGCGCACCACGCCGGCGACGCTGTATCCCATCGCGGACGAGATGCCTTCGCGCAGCTTCGCCTTGCGCAGCACTTCGTCGAGCCCGCTGGTGCGCAGACGCTCGAAGCCGAGGCGGGCCATCTTGCGCACCTGCGTTGCGCGCGAGCGCAGGTCGGTCGCTGCGACCGAGGCCGTCTCGGTGCCGGTGCTGATCACCGAGAACGCGACGTCGATCGCGACCTCGCCGGGTCCGCACGCCGGCGCCGGCGCGTCTTCGACCTGGATCGCGCCGCTCTTCGAGAGGAAGACTTGTCGCATTCACTCGCCCTCAGGTCCGCTCGCCAATCGACCGCGCCGGCGCACCTGCGACGATCGTGTAGGCGGCCACGTCGCACGTCACGACCGAGCCCGCCGCGATCACCGCGCCCGAACCGATGACGATGCCGGGCAGCAGCACCGCGCTGGCACCGATCCAGACGTCGTCGCCGATCGTGAGGCCCACCTTATCGGGCAGCGCCTGATCGGCAATGAGCAGATCGCGGCGCGCGTAGCCGTGGCCGCTCGCGAGCAGCGAGACGAATTGCGAGATCAGGCAGTGGTCGCCGATTCGCAGCTCGGCGCCTTCGCTGCGCAGGTTGTTGGACTCGCCGATCTGGGTTTCGCGGCCGATCCGCAGCGCACCGGGTCCATGGGGGCCGGGCTTCACCGCGACGATCGTTCCGTGCCCGATCGACGAGTGGGCGCCGAGAACGATCTCGCTCGCGGCGTGCACCGCGATGTGCGCGCCCCACGCGATCTTGCCCTCGACGACGCCGCAGAGTCGAAGCCACGCAAGGCGCTCCGAAGCGCGCTCGCGCAGGGCTCGTCCGATCCGTCTCGCGAGCCTCAACGACTGTTCACCGACAGGCACGCCTCCACCGAAGGCTCGCCCAAGCCGATGCCTCAGGGATTGGTACGTTACCGGCTTCTCACGCTCCCGGAACCCGCGTGAGAACCGAACCGCGCGAATCGCACGAGGGTCATTGGCTCCCAGTCTGCGGTCAGGCATCGACTTCGCCGTGAACGCAGCGCGCCAGGCGTTCGCGCGCGGTGTCTTCGATCTGTCGGCGTCGATGATCCTCGTGATGGCGCTCGGCTTCTTGCAGAACATCCTGCTCGCGCGGCTGCTCGGGGCCGAAGGCCTCGGCCACATGGCCGTGATCTACTCGATCACGAACATCGCGGGCCTGCTCGCGACCTTCGGCATGACCAGCTCGATCCTGCGCTATGGCGCGGCCGAGCCCGAAGCGGGCGGCGCTTGGTCCGTGTATCGCACCGGCATCCGGCTGGTGGCGGCGACGTCGGTCGCGTCGGCCGTTGCGATCGCGCTGTTCTCGCTGTCGCGATTCTGGGTCTTCGACCCGGTCGCCGGCGCGTGGATGCCGCTCGTCGTGCTCGTGGTTCCCGCGCAGGCGCTGGCGTCGTGCGCGTGGCATTTCTTCCAGGCGCGGTCGCGGATGCGCGACAAGGCGCTGCTCGAACTGGTCGCGCGCATCTGCATCGTCGGCGCGGTAGCGACCGGCGCGCTTCTCGACGGCTTCCGCGGCTGCGCGATCGGCTACATCGTCGGCTGCGCGGCGGGCGGCGCGATCTCGATCGCGCGCGCGCGCGTGCTGCGACCGGAAGTGGCGCGACCCGCTTCGGTGTCCTCGCGCGAGCTGCTGCGCTTCGGACTGTGGGGCCTGCTCACCAACGCGCTCGGCATGGTGCTCACCACCACCGACGTGCTCGCGATGTCCGCGCTGGTCGGCGATCCGAAGGCGGTCGGCGTGTACTCGCTCGCATCGCTGTTCCAGCAGGTCGTGTCGATTCCGATGCGCGCCTACCTCGACGCGCGCTTCCCGGAGATGACGCGCGTCTCGTCCGACATCCCGGCGCTGCGCGCGTTGCGACGCCGGATGCGGCTCCACTTGCTCGCGATCACGATCGCGCCCGCGGCCGCACTCGCGGCGGTCGCGCCCTTCGTGATCCCGCGCGTGTTTGGTGCCGACTTCGCGGCGAGCATTGCGCCGCTTTCGATCCTGCTGATCGGTCAGATCCTCAACGCCACCGGCGCCGCGCAAGGGCGTTCGATGTTCGCGGCCGGCTGGGTCGAGGGAAACTTCTGGGCGTCCGGCATCGCGGCCGCCTACAACGTGGCGGCCAACCTGTTGCTGGTACCCCGCTACGGCGCGATCGGCGCCGCGACCGCGACGGCTTCGACGCACCTGCTCTGGTCCTGTGCTGTCTCGGTGATGTGTCGCTGGCACGAGTCGGTGAAGAGGAGGACCCCATGAAGCGCGGACTGGTCTGGATCGGAGTGCTCCTTGCGGCGCTCGGCGCGATGGCGGCCGCGGCGCAATCGCCGACGCGACCCGCGCGCGTCTACGACTGGTGCTCCGAGGTCGTGGTGCGACCCGACTCGCGCTTCCGGGAGACCGGCAGCAGCTGCGCGCCGGTGTGGCCCGACGACGAAATTGCCAGCGGTGCCGGCATCGTGCTGTTGGGCTCCCACGACGACGTCTCCGATCGACGCTTCGCCCACGAGGGCAACTCGCGTTGCGGTTGGCCGACCTCGCACGCCGACAACGCCCGCTACATCGCGAAGCTGCGCGCGATGCGCGGCAGCTTGCCGCCGCTGCGCTTCGTGCACATGCACCGCTTCGATGTCGTCGCCGATTCGCTGACTGCGCTGCCGGGCTTTCGGGCCGATTTCCTGCTGACGACCGATCGACCCTGGAGCGATGTGCTGGCGTTCTTCGCGAACGACCACGCGGCGGCCTGCGGCGCCGAGGGCTGCCGATGGAGCGACGCGTACGGCGCCTGGGAAACCCGCGGCAAGGGAACCTGGCTGCGCGACCGCATCGACGCAGCGGGTCTGCCTGGTCGCTATCAGTCGGCCGTCTACTACCTGGTGCGGGGTGCGCAGGTCGAGCGGCATTTCTGGCCGACCGCCGCTCTCGCCGACCTACGCAACCCAGCGTACCGCGCCTGGCGCGTCGCCGAAGCCCGGCGCGCCTACGATCAGGGCGGCTACGACGCGATCGCGCTGAACCAGAAGTTCCACCAATACTATGAGCCGCATTGGATCGGCAGCGCCGCGATCCCCGACGCCGAAGCGCTCCGCGCGCACGGCGACGACACCTACTGGACTGCGCCGCCCCGGGGTTACGGTCTCTCCGAGTACATGCGCGGCTGGATCGCACTCGCTGCCGATCTGCAGGCGGCCGGGATCCCGTACGCGCTCATCGATCTCCCCGAATGGCCGTGGCTGTTCAGCGCCGGCGATCCGCGGGCGCCCGATCCGGCGATCACGCGCGGGCTGCACGAAGCGATCCGAGGCGCGCGCATCGTGCTGCTCGAGCCGCGTGCGCGCACCGATCAGCCGGGTTACGACGCGTTCATCGCCGAACTCCAGCGCGCCGGCGTGCGAATTGCCTGGGTCGAGGCGCGGTGTGGGTACCTGCACCCCTGAGCGATGCGACTACTGCGATCCGCCCGACAGCGCTCGCTGGTAGATCGCGCCGAGCGCACGGGCGTAGTGGCTGCGATCGAATTCAGCGAGCGCCTTGCGCCGATTCGCGACGCCGGTGCGTGTGCGGCGCTCCGGGTCGCCGACCAGTTCGAGGATCGCGCGCGCTAGCGCCGCGCCGTCGCCGGGCGGCACGAAGATGCCGTTGTCGGGCTCGCTCATCGCCTCGGGGATGCCGTTCACCGGACACGCGACGACCGACAGCGACGCCGCCATGCCTTCGAGCAGCGCGATCGGCAAACCCTCGGAGTACGACGGCAGCAGCAGCACGTCGGCGTTCTCGAAGTACGGCGCGATCTGCTGCGCGTCCTTCGAGCCGGTGAACTCGAAGTAGGGCTCGAGCGGCGTTCCGCGCACGCGCCTCGCTTCGAGTTGTTCGGTGTCCTCGCCGACGAATACGAAGCGCACCTGCGGCGCCGCCGCGATCACCGCGGGCGCGGCCGCGAGGATGTCGTAGCCGCCCTTGCGCACCGGTTCGCCGGTGCCGACGAAGAGCAGTCGCACCAGCCCGTCGCGCGCCGCTTCGGTGCGCGGGCGGAAGCGCTGCACGTCGACCGGATTGCGCAGCACCTCGATGCGCGCCGGATCCATCTGGCCGGCGAACCAGCGCTGCCAACCTTCGGACAGCACGATCACCTTGTCGGGCACGCGCAGCGCGCGACGGAAGCCCGCCTGCTTCAAGCGCGACCAGGTCGGCACGACGACGTCGAAGAGGCCATGCACGTGCAGCAGCGCCGGGATGCCGAGGCGCCGCGCCCGGCGCGCCATCCAGGCGCCGAGCCAGAAGTCGTAGGCATGCGAGGTGTGGATGTGCACCAGATCGGGCCGCGCTACGAGCGCGCGTTCGTAGGCAGCGAGCTTCGCGCGCGATTCGAGGTTCACCACGCCGTCGAAGCCGAAGCTGCGGGCGAGTGCCGCGTTGAGCATCCGGTGCGGCGCCGTCCGCATCTCGAGCCGGCGCACGCTGGTCGCGAAGCGCGTGAATTCGTAGCGCAGGCCGAGCTCGCTCTCGACGATCGTCTGGATCACCGAAGCGATGCCGCCCGGCGGCGGCGGCGCCGGACCGGTGAGCAGGATCCGCAGTCGCGCCGTCACGCGGCGCTCGCGAGCACGTCGTCATAGACCCGCGCGAGCGACGCGGCGAAGTGCGCGACACCGAGTTCCGCTTCGGCCTTCGCGCGGTTGCAGTGCCCGATCCGCTGGCGCTCTTCGGCGTCGCGCGACAGCGTCACGATCGCGCGCGCCAGCGCCGCGCGATCGCCGGCTTCGATCAAGATCCCGTTGTCGGGTGGGATCAGGATCTCGGGGATCGCGCCGACGGCGCTGGCGATGACCGGCAATCCGGACGCCATCGCTTCGAGCAGCGCCATCGGCGAAGCCTCCATTCGCGACGGCAACAGCAGCACGTCGGCATCGGCATAGTATGCGGCGATCTCGCCCGGGCTCTTCCAGCCGGCGAACTCACAGTGCGCTGCGAGCGGCGTTCCCCGCACGCAGCGCTCGTCGATGCGCTCGCTGTCCTCGCCGATGAAGACGAAGCGCACGCGTGGCGTTTCGCGCAGGACCTCTGGCATCACCGCGAGGATGTCGTGGGCGCCCTTCAGCGTGGCGTGACGGGTCCCGACGAAGAGCAGTCGCAGCGCGTCGCGCGGTGCGGCGCGCTGCTGCGGGTGAAACCGAGACACGTCGACACCGTTGCGCACGACATCGATGCGACCGTCGGCTCGATGCGCTGCGAACCATCGCCGCCAGCCCTCCGAGAGCACGATCAGCCGATCCGCGACACCGAGCGCGCGCCGAAAGCCGATCCTTCGGACCAGCGACCAGTGCGGATGGAGCACGTCGAAGTTGCCGTGCAGGTGGAGGATCGCAGGGACGCGCTGGCGATGTGCTTCGCGGGCCATGCAGGCGGACAGCCAGAAGTCGTAGCCGTGCCAGCAGTGCAGGTGCACGAGATCGGGCGCCGGCGCGAGGGCGGTTGCGAATGCGCGCAGCTTCGCGCGGCTCTCGCGGTTCACGAAGCCGTCGAAGCCGAGGCTGCGCGCGACGGCGGCGTCGAGCGTGTGAACGAGCCGGCCGGACGACGGCGCGCGGGTGGGCGTCGTCGCGAAGCGCAACAGCTCGAAGCGCTCGGCAAGCGCGCTCGCGAAGATCATGTCGATCACCGACGCGATGCCGCCCGCCGGCGGCGCCGCGGGTCCCGCGATCAGCACGCGCGGCCGGGCGCTCACGGCTTGCGCACGGGCGGCAGACCGCGTGCATGCAGCGCGGCCACCACCTGCTCGGCGATCACCTGCTGGCCGACCGCATCGAGGTGGCCGTCGATGCGCCAGAAGAGATGCGTGCCCGCGCTGTCGACGGCGCGGAACGCGGCGAGCGGATCCACGACCGGCAAGCCGTTCGCGTCGGCGATCGCGGTGATCGCGCGCTGGGGCAAGTCGCGAAGGAGTGTCGGGTCAGTGGCGGCAAGCGCGCTCCAGCGCGGATCTTCGACCTGGTCGCGCAGGGGTACCAGCACGATCAACAGTTCCGCGCCTTGTTGCGCCGCTTCGCTGCGCAGTGCGCCGAACAGCGCTTGCGTGAGCGCGAGTGCGCGCTGCAGATACGCGGGGGCCGGGTCCCGGTAGAGGTCGCGTCCGAAGGGCATCGCCGCGCCGCTCGTCTGCGCAACCCGGGCGCGCAACCCGACGCGCTGCCAGAACGGACTCGTGAGCGCCGCCTGCGCCGCCTGATAGAACTGGGAGTGCGTCGCGAACCAGCTCTTGGCGTGGGCAAAGACGAGCCGTCGCGGGGATGGACGCTCCGGCTCGCGACACTCGACGCCCGCGCCGCTGAGCTGGCAGCGCCCCTCGAGCAGATTGTTCTCGAGATCGTTCGCAAGGCAGAAGACGAGCAGTACCAGGTCGGGTTCGAGCCGGGGACCGAGGAGTTGCAGCACGTCGAGTGCGTCATCGGTTCCGTAGCCCGAGACGCCGAGGTTCAACACTTCGACGGGGCGAGCGCCGCCGGCGAGCGCGCGTTCGATCTGCGACGTCATGGTGTCGGGCTCGGCCACCTGCATCGCTTCGACGTAGGAATCGCCGAGTGCGAGGATGCGAAACGTGCCGCGTGGTTTGGGGATCGAAAATTCGCCGCCGCGGAACCCGAGCGCGTTGAATCGCACCGGCGCCGCGAATTCGCTGCGCTGGTACACCGCGTGGCGACCCGGCACGTGCACCTGCAAGCCATCCGCGGTGAGCCACGAGAAGCCGAGGGGCTGCGGAACGAGAGCGCGCACGCCGCATTCGGCGAGTGCGAGACTCGCGGCGCCGGACACCGCGAGCAGCAGCGCCGTCCGCAGCCACTGCGAACGGCCGCGGGATGCCGCACTCACGCGTCGCGCTCTCCGCGGTGGGTGCGCGCGAACCAGCGCTCGAAGCAGACGAGGAACCACAGTCGGGTCGTCGCGATCGGCTCGGGCCTTCGCGCCGCCGCGAGCAGGCGCTCGACTCCGCTCGGGTCGAAGAATCCCTCCTCGCGGAGCCGCGCGGGGGCGAGGTAGCGCGCACTCCATTCGCGCAGCTCGCGTTCGAGCAGCACGTGGATCGGGATTCCGAAGCCCTGCTTGGGGCGCTCGATCAGCGCGGCCGGAACGCGCCGATGGAGCAGCGCGCGCAGCGGCGCCTTGGTCCGGCCACCGTGTCGC
Source organism: Deltaproteobacteria bacterium (assembly GCA_031362725.1). Taxonomy (GTDB): domain Bacteria; phylum Myxococcota_A; class UBA9160; order UBA9160; family PR03; genus PR03. The sequence goes on from JANLTC010000117.1 coordinate 9,339, forward strand.
AAAAAAGAGTCTGGCAGCGAGAATGCGAAGCGCACGACGCGATGATCGAGGATCGGCACGCGCGCTTCGAGCGCAACCGACATGCTGGCGCGGTCGACCTTGGTGAGGATGTCGTCGGCCATGTAGACGCGCGCGTCGGCGTACATCGCACGGCGCACCGGGTCGCTCGTCGGCGCGGCGCGGAAGGTCTCGGCGAAAAGACCGGGCGGGCGGCCGGCGTCCTGGCCGAGCGCGGCGGCGAGGTCGTCCGCGTCGAAGTGCGACGTCATGCGCTCCGCCAGCTCGCAGACGTCCGCCGCGCGCAGATGCGCGAGGCCATTGCGGAGCGAACCCGCCGGGAGCAGCGACGCGGCGCTCGCGAGTGCGGCGCGAAGCGGGTAGGGCAGCCTCATCAGCGCGTTCAGCTGGCGCAGCTTGGCGTAGCGGTCGTAGCCGCCGAAGAGTTCGTCGCCGCCGTCGCCCGAGAGCGCGACGGTCACGTGCCGGCGCGTCAGGCGCGACAGCAGCGTCGTCGGAATCGCGGACGAATCGGCGAACGGCTCGTCGTAGAGATCGGGCAGCTCGTGTGCGACGGCGACGGCGTCGGCGCGATCGACATAGAGCTCGGTGTGATCGGTCTTCAGATGCTGCGCCACCGCGCGCGCGTGCGGCGCCTCGTCAAAGGAGGGTTCGCGGAAGCCGATCGAGAAGGTGCGGACCTGCGCGCGCGAGCGTTCCTGCATCAGCGCGACGACGAGACTCGAATCGACGCCGCCCGACAGGAATGCGCCGAGCGGCACGTCCGCGATCATGCGCCGCTCGACGGCGTCGCCGAGCAGACCGTCGAGCGCATCGACCGCCGCTTCGAAGGTCGGCGGCGCGGGCGTCTCGGGTCGATCGGTGAGGCGCCAGTACGCGTGTGTCGTGATCGCGCCGCGTTCCCAGACGAGGTACGAGCCGGGCAGCAGCCGACGCGCGTCGCGGTAGATCGTCTCTTCGCCGACGGTGTAACCGCCGCGCAGATAGCGGCCGAGCGCGCCGCGATCGATCTCGCCGCGAAAGCCCGGGTGGGCGCGCAGCGCGCGCAGCTCGGAGCCGAAACCGAGCAGCCCATCCGCGAAGTGGTAGTAGAGCGGCTTGATGCCGAGCCGGTCGCGGACCAGGATCACGCGCTGCTGCGCGCGGTCGAAGAGCGCAAACGCGAACATCCCGATCAGCTTGTCGAACGCCGCGACGCCAAAGGCGCGATAGGCCTCGAGTAGCACCTCGGTGTCGCAGTCGGAGCGGAAGCGGTGGCCGCGCGCGACGAGTTCGTCGCGCAGTTCGCGGAAGTTGTAGACCTCGCCGTTGTACGCGATCGACAGCAAGCCGTCCTGGGTGTGCATCGGCTGGTGGCCGAGCGGCGACAGGTCGAGGATCGCGAGCCGGGTGTGACCGAGCGCGAGCGCGTAGTCGTCGCCGCGCACCGCGAAGCGTTCGACATGCGTGCCCGAGTCGTCGGGGCCGCGGTGCGAGAGCGTGCGTGTCATCGCGTCGATCGCTTCGACGTGCGCCGCGCGATCCGGTCCGACGATGCCGCAGAATCCACACACGCTAGTGCACCGCACTGGTAGCGAGCGGACAGTCGAGTGCGCCCTGCACGGCGGGCAGCAGCGCCTCGGCGATCAGTCCGTGCGCAAAGCCGTTCGGGTGCAGGTCGGTCTTCGAGACTGCGATGTCGCGGTCGCGGTACGGAACGATCGCGGGCGCGATGTCGACGAAGATCATCCCGTTCGCCGCGGCGGCCTCGCGCAGCAGGCGATCGCGCACCGCGTCGAGCGAGCGGTCGGCGAGGCTGTTCGGATGACTCGCGAGGATCACGCGGATCCCGTGACGCTTCGCGACGTCGGCGATCTCGCGCAGCGCCGCCATGCTCGCGGCCGTTCCCGGTCGCTGGTCCCACGCTCGCTGCTCGGCGGCGTAGGCCGCGCGGTCGCCACCGGCGGCTTGCGCCTGCGCCTTCCAGCTGCCGAGCCGCCATGCGTAGAGCACCGTGCTGACGAGCTGCGAGCGGTACACGACCCAATCCTTCAAGAAGCTCGCCATGGGACCACCCACATGCGCGACGCTCTGGTTGTCGTTCTCCACGTAGTAGATCAGCACGACGTCGGGTTCGAGGTCGAGCCCTTCGTGGCTGAAGTAGTCGGCTTCCTCGACCGTGCCGTAACCGGACACGCCCGAGTTCACCACCTCGACCGGACACGCGAGTCGAGATCGCAGCGCCCGTTCGAGACGGCGGCTGAAGTTCTGTTCCTCCTCGACACCCCAGCCGAAGGTCACCGAGTCGCCGAGCACCAGCACACGATGCGTGCCGACCGGCTTCGGGATTTCGAAGTCGGGGCTGCGCAGACCGCGCGCATTGACGCGCAGGTGCACGCCGAACTTGGTGACGCCCTCGTAGCCGGCGCGGAGTTGATAGCCGCGGCGCGGGTGCCCGCGCGTCAGCTGCGGCGGAGATTCCAGGATCTGCGCAGCGTCGAGCACGCACTCGGCGAGCAGCAAGCAGAAGCCGAGCGTCGCGATCGCGAGTGCGACTGCTGCGCCGCGGCGCTTCATGGAACCTCCGTGCCCGAAGGCGGCGGCGGAGAGTACCCACTGTCCTGCGGTGCTGCCGAGGGATCGGTCCGGGTGCGGCTCAAGAGAGTCCAGCGATGCGGCGGTAGAGCGCCGCTGTCTCGCGCACATAGCGTTGCCGAGACAGCCGCGCTCCCAGCGCACCGATGCGGGCGCGACGTGCGTCATCCGGTTCCGATCGGATCTTCTCGAGCGCTGCGACCGCGGCCCGTGGGTCGGGCGTCGCGAGCACCACGCCGGCTGCGTTGTCGCCGACGAATGGGCTGCAGTCGCCGATGCCCGGGCTGATCAGTACCGGCAGACCCGACAGGACGTACTCCGCGAACTTGGTGGGGCAGGCGACTTCGTTCAGTGGATCGGGTGCGCGCAGCAGCACGCCGAGGTCGGCGGCACGCAGGTAGCCCGGCACTTCCGCGTGCGCCACGGAGCGGATCGCGTAGCGACCCTCCGGCAGCAAACTCGCGGCGAGCGCGGTCGCGGCGGCGAGATCGGGCGTCAGCACCAGGAAGAAGACGCGCGGGTCGGCGTCCATCAGGCCGCGCACCACCGCGAAGGTCTCGTCGCTGTAGTGCCACGCGCCGATCCGGCCCGGATACACGACGACGAAGCGGTCCTCGACGCCGAGCGTGCGGCGCATCGCGCTGCGCGCGCGGTCGTCGATGCCGAACTTGTCGGCGTCGGCGACGCACGGGACCACCGTGCTGCGCTGCGGATCGAGGCCGTGCATCGCGACCAGTCTGTCGCGCAGTACGGTCGACACGCAGAGCACGTGCTCCGCCCGGGCGATCGCAGCGCTGCGCATCTGCAGCATCCGCCGCAGGATCGGATCGCTCTGCGCCGGCGGCAGCTCGCGCCGCTCCATCTCGAGCCGGAATTCGGCGGCGCCGTCGCCGCGCACGTCGAAGACGTAGCGGAGTCCGGGATGCCAGCGCGCAACCAGGCTCGCGAAGTACGCCGACGCATCGGTGCGTCCGTGGATCACGAGGCGCCGACCGGGCGAGCGCAGCACTTCGCGCGCGAGCACTGCCGCGCCGAACGCGCTGCCAGCGCGCGTGCGCGGGTGCGGCACCGGGGCGATGCGTACCGATCCGCCGGTTCGCTCGGCGATCTCGGCGCGACGCTTCGCGTAGTAGACGCGCTCGCGCCACGCGGGTCCCGGGTTGGCGAGGAAGAGCAGGTCGAAGGACACGCCCTCGCGACCGAGCAGCACGATGTTGTCGACCACCTGGGAGTCGATGACGGTGGCACCGGGCCCCTCGGCGACGACGAAGAGAAAGCGCGGATCGCTCACGTGCTTCGCTCGATGCGCACGCCGAGGTCGCCTTCGAAGAGCACGCGGAAGTCGACGCCGACGAGCTGCAGGCATCCGGCGCGGTCACTCTCGATGCATCCCGGCGCGGGCGTTCGCTGAGCGTCGCCGACCTGGATCAGCAGGATCATGCGCGCGGGCAGGGTGCGCATGCCGGCGTCGAATCGAAGGGACGTCCCCGGCGTTCGCGTTCCGTAGCGCGGTGCGCGCCAACCGGGTCCCGGACCGGCGTCGCGTTCGGGCCGCAGTACTTCGAGGCGCGCGAGGTCGCCGAATCCCTGCACCCGAACGGGTCGTCCGCTCGCGAGCCGCAGCAGGACCGCGTTGCCGTCTGCGGAGCCCTCGGTGCTCGGGAACTGGAGCCAACTCTCGACACGATGCTCGCCGTCTCCCAGCACGTCGTCGCACAGCACGAGCGTGCCGCCGGCGATCCAGGCGACCCGGCGCCGCACGCGCGGCGTTTCGGACGCGGGATGCGCGGCCACCGCGGTCATCTGCGTCGCGTCCCCGGCAAACGATTCCCAACGCGACGGCTGCTCGCCGGCGATTCCGAAGCGATGGCTGCGGACGTCGGCCTGGTCGAGGCCGTCGACGACGACACAGGAGTGCGCCGCGGTACCGCGGAGCCAGCCGCGCCAACCGGCGGCTTCGCTGTAGAGGTAGGTACCCGGGTCGACGAGAACTTCATCGGCGCCAATCTGCCACAGCACGGAGAGCGCGTCGGCATGCAGGTGCCCGCGCTCGACGTCGGGGCGGAATGCGGTCGGCCCGCAGCGGAACACCGCGATCTCGGCGTCCGCGCCAAAGCCGGTGCGCGCGACGGCGGTTCCCGCTGCGCGCCATTGCCGAGCGCAGCCGGCGGGCGCCGGATCGCCGGCGCCCGGGATCGCGCGACCGCCGAGCAGCCAGAAAGCGCCCGGCGCGTCCCCTGCGATCGCGCCCCAATCGCTGCGTCCAAAAAGTGCGGCCGCGGTGGCCAGCGTGTCGCGGCGGTCGAGTGGATCCCCGCCGAGTCGCCACGCGCGCCCCGCATCGGTATCACCGATCGCGGGAAGCGACCCGTCGGTTTGCATCAGCATCGCGACGAACGCTGCCATCTTCGCGATCCGCGCGCGCGCGCGCGCATCGACCGGTTCCGCGACGCGTTCCGCGAGTACGAGCACGGCGAGCAGCGAGTCGAGCACGAACGCGTGGTAGTGGGTCGAGTACTCGGCTTCCACCCCTTCCTCGTCCACCAGCTTCGCCACTTCGCGAAAGAGCAGCCGGCTGCCGAGCCGGCGCCAGCCCGCCGCGCCGCGCAGCTCTGGGAGTGCCATGCCGAGTACCGCGAGTGCTGCGGTCTCCGACACCAGATGGTTGTGGGTCACCGGGTGGTCGGCCAGGTTCGCGGCGACGAACTCCGCGTGCGAGACGATCAACCACAGCCAGCGCCGGAACGCAGCTTCGTCGAAGGCGCCGAGGTCGCGGATCAGGAAGAACGCCCATAGCCACGCGACCGCCCGGATCGCGACCTCCTGCGCGTGCGCCCAGGCGATTCCAAGGCCCGGCGGATTGGCGGCGACGAAACCGTCGAGTTGCAGCGTGACGGCGTGGGCGTAGGCGGGGTCGCGCGTCAGCCAGGCGGCTTGCGCGAGTCGCACGATGTGGGCCGAGCGGCCGATCTCCCAGCTGAGACGCACATCGCCGAGCGGCCTTGCGGCGCCGATCGCGAGTCGACTCGCCGGATCCTGCGGCCATTGGCCGCCGTCGGGCAGTGCTGCATGCCAGTCGCTCGTCCCGCCCGGTACCACCCACGAAAGATCCCCGCTGCGGGTCGCATCCGCTTCGCGGATGATCCGATCGAAGCCGGCCGCGTGGCGGCTTTGGAAGGCAGCGCGCAACGCGGTGTCACGCGCCGGAAAGAAGAAGCGCGATCCGCCGTCGCCGAGCGCGTCGCGCAGGCGCGCGAAGTCGTCGCTGCCTGCGCGCGCGGCGGGTGTGAGCGCATCGAGGAGCACGGCAGCCGTCGGCTCGGGGCCCTCGAAGGTTTCGCGCCAGCGCGCCCGTTGGCGGAGCGTTGCAGCGCGGTGCGCGCGGTCGCCGACGCGTCGCCAGATGCCGCGGAGACCCATTTCTCGCGCACGGCGCAGCCGGCGCGAGATCTCACGTCCGTCGGTCACGGCGCGTCGCTCGAAGCAGCCCGAAGCGACGGGCTGCCGCCATCAGGCTCGCTGCGCATACGCGGAGGGCGCGAGTGATGCGGGCTCCGTGTTCCGCTCGCCGTGAAGTGTCGCGCGATGCGCGGCGAAGGCGCGATCGCTGGCGGCGAGACTGAGCCCGCAGAGTAGCCAGAAGATGTTGTTCAGCTTTGGGTAGACCGCGAAGATCGGCTGGAAGATTCCGTTCGACAGGTAGCCGAGCAACATCAGGAAGAGGTAAAGCAGCGCCTCTCCCCGGTCGGGGTCATCCGAGACTGCGACGGCGCGCCGGTTTCGAACCAGCACGATCCCGATCATCGCCACGAACGCGAACAGCCCCAGGATCCCCGTCTGGAGGCCCATGTCGATGTAGATGTTGTGGGAGCTGAGCACGCCCGGGATGTCGTACTCGGCGATCTTCGTCATGAAGTTCGGGACCGAGAGCCCGATCCCAACCGGGTGCTGCAGCATCATCAGCCCGTAGCGCTGCATCAGGAAGAAACGGTTGCTCTGCAACCCTTCCTCTTCCGCAACCCCGAGAATCTCCAGCCAGCGGTCGGGAACGACCGCCTGCATCACCTCGAAGCCGACGAACGCGAGGACGCCCCCAGCCACGACCGCCGCGATACCACGCGCGAGTCCGATCCGCGACCAGGTCAGCGCGATGAAGCACATGCCCACCGTGAAGATCAGTCCGCTGCGCCCGCCGCTGAGCACCAGCGAGCCCGTCATCGCGATCAACGCAACGACGGTAGAAAAGCGCCACTGCGACGAGAGTCGTCCCCGCACGAGCATCGACAGCGCCACCGGGATCAACATCACATAGTAGGCCGCGAGCGCGTTCGAATTGTCGAAGACGCCGCCGTAGTAGACGTCCGCGGCTTCCGGGTTGGCATTCCGGAAGCGAAAGCCGGTTGCGGTGGTCGCGAAGTGGATCAGCGCGACGGCGAGCCCGACGAAGATCGCCTGTTGCCGGAGGAAGAGCAGCAGGTCGGCGTCCCTTCGCAGCGCGACCAACCCGAACAGGAAGAAGAAGAACCCCTCGAAGTACACGACCTGGTAGGCGTCGATGTTCTTCAGCAACAGACCCGTTCCGAGCGACCCGATCACGCCGCCGACCGCGGCGAGGAAGAGGAAGCCCAGCCAGAGCGGCCCGAAGACCCCGACGCGGGGAACGCGCCGCTGGATGATCTGCGAGAACAGCGCGACGTAGACCAGCACGAACGAAGGCGCCACCGAGACCGCCGAGACGTAGCGCCGGCCCGCGAGCGAGTCCTGGACGAAGATCACCGTGACGAGAACGGCGAGCAGCCGAAGCGATTCTTGCTTCGTCAAGAAGAGCCAGGCGAGCAGGGGCCCCCCCACCAGCAGGTACACCAGCCAGCGGAGCGGATCGATCGCGTCTGATGATTGCGGCACGGGCACAGCCCTCCGGCCAATTGCTGGACTCGACTGCTGGACGGTCGGCTACCGCGCAATCATCGGCGCTTCGCCCCGCGTGATGAAGCGCGGTCCACCGGTGCGGAGCATCGGTCCCGACCGGGCGCGCGATGGTGGCGGTTGCCGGTAGCCCCGTCCACGGCGACAGCCGAGGTTTGCTGGATCCGGCTAGTGGGCGTCGTCGAGGTAGCCGAGTGCGCGCAGCCGCTCACGGAGCTGAGGGTCGATCGCCGCGGGCGCCGGCGCCAGTGCCAGCCGAGCCTCGCGATCTCGATGCGCGTCGATGGCCGCCTCGAGTTCGCGAGCCACGTCCGGATGCGCGGGCGCGATGTCGTGGGTCGTGCCCGGGTCGCGTTCGAGATCATGGAGCGCGCGCTCGCGCCGGCCGTCGCGATCGATCCACAGCGCGAGCTGATACGGGCCTCGCATCGCGGCGTAGTGATCGCCCTCTTTGGTCGAGACCCACGAAACCACCGCGCGGTCTTCGGAGATTGCACCGGCTCGCATGCCCGCACAGAGATCCGCACCGAAGGCCTCCGCGAGCGGAGGCCGCCCCAGCAGCGCGAGCGTGGTGGGCAGGATGTCGAGCGTCGAGACGGCCGCTTCGACGCGACTCGGCGCGAGCCCCCAAGAGCGGGGCAGCTTCAGCAGCAGCGGAACCCGGATCAGCGGCGGTCCGAGCCAGCCGACGCCGTGGCCGGCGAAGCCGTGCTCGCCGAGCGCCTCGCCGTGATCGGCGGTGACCCACACCAGCGCTTCGTCCCAGCGCCCGCGCGCCTGCAGCGCGGCACGCAGCGTTCCGATCGCCTCGTCTGCGTGGCGCACCCCGGCGGCATAGCGGGTACGCACGTTTGCGAGCGACGGCTGGAACGAGTCGGCTGAGACCTCGCCCGGCGCGAGTCGCAGGAACTGCGAGTACCCGACGTAGTCGGCCGGTTGGTAGCTGGGCGGCAGCAAGCGCCGTGGCGGGAGATAGGGCCCGTGGACGTCCATCGCGTGCAGATACAGGAATGCGGGGCGCGACGCGTGGTCGAACAAGCGCAAGCCGCGCGCGAAGAGCCGCTCGGCCGGCTCGTAGTAGAGATCGCTGCCGGCGAGTCCGATGCGATAGGCCGCGCCGCCGCGATCGACGCCGAGCAGCAGCTGCACCAGCGATCCGACCAGAAAGGTCGGCGCGTCGCTCGGGTCCGCGAACACATCGAAGCCTCGGGCATAACCATAGTGTGCCGAGATGAACGGATTCGCCGAGACGCCGACCGTCGCGTAACCGGCGTCACGCAGCAGCGTCGGCAACGTCTTCGCATCGGGTGACACCGGCGTGCCGACGACGCGCTCGGTAGACGACGCGAGCACGCCGGGCATCGCGCTCCGCGTCAGATTCGCGGGCGCATAGGCGCGCTCGAAATCGATCGACTCGGCGGCGATCGCATCGAGATTGGGCGTGAGGGTCGGCGCGCCGTCCCGGACGCCGACGTGATCGCCGCGGAGCGCATCGACGAGCACGAGTACGACGTCGGGACGCCGCGCCGGATCGGCAGCGGCGGGCTGCGCGCCGGCCGTGCGCGGGCCGAATGCGCTCGCGACGACGATTGCGAGCGCCAATCCGAGCCTCGGTCGATGCGTCGCAGCGGCGCGCTTCGCACCAATCGCGAGCGCGAGGGCGGCGCCGGCCACGGACAGCGCGAAGAATCCGGGCGACACGAATCCGGGCCAGTCGCGCAGCGGCAACTGGCCGAGCGCGATCGACGCGCCGGCGCGACGCACGAACGGCACGATCAACAAGCTCGTGCCCACCCAGATCGCGGCGGGCCACGCGCGTCGCAGCGACGCGGACAGAAAGCGTCCGCACGCCGCAGCGATCGCGAGTACGGCGCCAATCGCGGTCGCGAGCAGCACGAGCGCGGCACCCGCGTTCGCGACCGAACTCGTGCGCAGCGCGCCTTCGGCGACACGCGCGCCGAGGAATGCAAAGCTCGCCGCGCCGATCGCGAGCCAGCCGAAGGTGGTCGCCGACGCCCGCAGCGCGCGCACCGCGACGGCGAGCCCGATCCCGAGCAAGACGAAGAGCGCGAGTTGCCACGGCAGCAGACCGAGCCAGATCCGGAAGACCTCGGAACGATCGATGGCGGTGCCGCCCTGCAGCACCATCGCGAGTTCGAGCGCGTACCAGCCGAGTCCGAGCGCTGCGGTGCGCGCGAGTACCGCAGCGGTCGAAAGGGCGGGCGTCAGGCTGCGTCTCCCGGATCGATACGACCGGTGAAGACGCGGCCGTCGTAGCGCTCGACGGCCTGGCCGCTCAGCGCGATGACGTCGCGTTCGCTCGCGCCGCGCGGCAGCACCAGCGAACCGAACTGGAAGTAGTCGGCATGCCAGCGATCCTTGCGCGCGCGCAGTACGCAGTGCCAATGCTCGAGATCGCGCGACACCCACAGCGTCGCGTCGCGCGACGGATTCACCGGCGACGGCTCGACGGTCGTGGTGATCGCGTACCACGGACCGAAGCGGCAGGCGTAGATGCAGCTGCCCTCGAAAGCGCGAAGCCGCTCGGCTTTGCCGGTCTGCTTGTCGAGCGTGACGAGCGCGTTCGGCTCGAGCTGCGTGTCGGTGGCATAGACGAGGCGGTCGCCGAGATCGAAGATCTCGACGGCGCGGAAGCGCTGCGCGCCGCGCACGAACCACTCGAAGCGGCGCAGATCAGTCGAGAGCCTGCCGATGCCGGGCTGCTCGTCGAAGTCGCCAGTCAGCACCCAGTAGTGCCCCTGCTTCGCGTCATGGACGATGTTGTGGACGTGCAGCACTTCGCCGGGCGCGAAGTGATGGACGGCCTCGAAGCGCCGGCCTTCGTCGCGCGAGGCGAAGATCCGCATCGGGCGGCCGCGCGGCGAGCCATACTCGCCGAAGAGTACGGTGCCGGGTCCGCTGCCGATACACAGCGGCGGGAGCACCGCGAGCGTGTCTCCGGCGACGTCGCTCGGCGTCAGCAGCGCGTCGCCCACGCGGCCCGCGAAGACGCCGCGGCGATTGGCGGCCACGAGTCGGTCGTCGCCAACGACCGCGAGCGCGCGCACTTCATGGCGCAGCAGCCGGCAGGCGAGGCGCGAGATCTCGGCCGCGTGGCGCAGCGGGTCGCGGGGCAGCGCGGCGACGCGTTCCCAGCTCGCGCCGTCGTCACGCGAGCGCAGGATGCGGAGCTGCTGGGCCGCGTAGAGCGTGCCGTCGGGCTGCAGCGCCAGCGCGCGCCCGCGCGTGCTGGCGTCGAGGCGGAGGTGGACCTTGCCTCCAGGCTCCCTCGCCGCGTTCAGAGCGTCACCTCCTCGCCGGGCCGGTCGAGGTAGGTCTGCTGCCACAGTTCGAGTGTGAGCAGCGCGTAGATCAGGTAGGCGTGGTCGGCGATGTCGCGCTTGTTCTCGTCGAGCACGCGCGCGACGACGTCGGCATCGAAGAGCCCGCGGTCTTCGATCTGCTTGCGTCCCAGCAGCACTTCGATCGGGTGATGCAGGTCCTCGCCGATCCATTGCCGCAGCGGCGCGCCGAAGCCGGTCTTCGAGCGGTAGAGCACGGATGCGGGCAGATAGCGCTCCATCGCCTTCTTCAGCACGTACTTGGTGGTCGTGCCGTGCAGCTTCATCCGCTCGGGGATGCGCGCGGCGAGTCGCATCAGCTCGACGTCCATGAACGGCACGCGGGTTTCGATCGACGCGGCCATGCTGGTCTTGTCGGTGTACAGGAAGTTGTGCGAGGCGAGGAAGCTCTGGATCAGCAGATGCGAGTGGCGGTTCAGCTCCCCCTTTCCGACGAAGCTCTCGTAGTACTTGCGCATGCACGCCGGCTCCCGGTTCGCTTCCGGGCAGGCGGCGACCACGTCGGCGTGTAGGATTTCGTCGCGGATCGGCACGCTCGACCATTCCGAGAGCGCCAGGTGTCGCTCGAGTGCCGACTGGTGCAGGCCCTTCTGGAACTTGCGCAGCCGCCGCGAGGTCCGGTTCTGCGCGCCGAATAGCGCCGTGGCTCCGGCGACCCCCGCCGACAGCAACGGGCCGCCGGGGAATCGCGCGAGCCACCGGAAGCGCTCGTAGGTGCGGTATGCGACGTGCGAGCGGTAGCCAAAGAAGACTTCGTCGCCGCCGGTGCCCGAGAGCAGCACCGTGGTTCCGTCTTCGCGCGCGAGCTTGCAGATCAGATAGGACGGGAAGATCGCGGGATCCGCGTCCGGCTCGTCCATGTGATAGATCATCTTCGGCAGCAGCCGGATCACGTTCGGCTTCAGCACCACGCTCTTCAGCCGCACGTCGAGGATCTCGGCGACACGGCGTGCGTACGGATAGTCGTCGGCGCCCTGGTCGCGCGCCATGTCGTCCGCGTCGAAGCGCACCGTGTAGCAGGTGATGTCGCGGTCCGGATACGCCTCGCGCATGCACGAGACGATGCTCGAGGAGTCGAGGCCGCCCGACAGGAACGCACCGAGCGGCACGTCCGACACCATCTGGCGGCGCGTGGTGCGGACGAAGGTGTCATGGACCTGCTCGATCCAATCGGCCTCGGATACGGACTCGTCGGGCTCGTAGTCGAGCGAAAACCAGGACCGCACCTCGGCCCGACCGTCCTTCCACAGCAGGTAGTGCCCCGGTTCCAGTTTTTTGATGCCGCGCAGCAGCGTCTCATCGCCGGGAACCCACAAGAAGGCCAGGTACTGCGGGACGGCCGCGACGTTCAGCTCGCGCGGGACGCCGGGGATGCGCAGCAGCGCCTTGATCTCGGAGGCGAAGTAGATGCGATCGCGATCCTGCCAGTAGTAGAGCGGCTTGATGCCGACGTGGTCGCGGGCGAGCAGTAGCTGGCGCTTTTTCGCGTCCCAGATCGCGAACGCGAACATGCCGTTCAGGTCTTGCAGCATCTCGACGCCGCGTTCCTCGTAGAGATGGACGAGGACCTCGGTGTCGGTGTGGCTCCGGAAGCGATGGCCGCGGCTTTCGAGCGGTCCTCGCAGCTCTTTGTAGTTGTAGATCTCGCCGTTGAAGGAGATCCAGACGGTGCCGTCCTCGTTCGACATGGGCTGCCGGCCCGCCTCGGAGAGATCGATGATCGACAGGCGCCGGTGCCCGAGGCCGACGCGTGCCTCGCGGTCCGACCAGGTCCCCGCGCCGTCGGGACCCCGGTGCAGCATCGCGTCCGACATCGCATCGAGCAGTTCGGGACGGTGGTCCCCTGCGTAGCCGCAGATTCCGCACACGCTGCGCGTCTCCCTTCCGCTCTTCGCCCTTCGGGGAGCGGCAGTATACCCAGTGGTGGGTGCCGGCCACCGGCGGTCCGGCTCAGGCGCGCACGCCCCGTCGCCGATGGGATGCTCGCGCCACCCGCTGGGGGTCTATTGACACTCACCCCAGGCACCGGGCAGGCTGGTGGGTTGTCGTCACGCCCAATCGCCCTGGAGGTGGATCGTTGGATACCAAGCTGCTGATCAGCGCCGTGACCCGCCGTCGCGCCTGGCTCTTCGGCCGGATGGATGCGCGCCGGGCGCTGAACATGGTGTCGGCCGCGAAGGACTTCGCGTTGAAGCGCGAGAAGATGAACGCGTTCCCGGCGATCGTGAAGATCGACATCTCGCCGCTCTGCAACCTGCGCTGCACCGCCTGCGTGCACGCCGACGCCAACGGCAACCCGACGCTCGAGAAGCAGGTGTTCGCGCCGGCGCACCGGATGTCGGTCGAGCAGTTCCGCGGCATCGTCGACAAGATCAAGGGCAAGGCCACCGCGGTGTCGCTCTACTACCTGGGCGATCCGATGGCGCACCCGGACCTCGACAAGATGTGTCGCATCGCGGCCGATGCCGGGCTGCAGGTGCACGCGTCCACGAACTTCAGCTTCGGCTTCAAGGACGAGCGGATCCGCAGCATCGTCGAGAGTGGTCTCTCGCATTTGACCGTCTGCATCGACGGCCTTTCGCAGGAGAAGTATCAGCGCACGCGGGTCGGCGGGAACATCGCGCGCGTGATCAACAATCTCGAGCGCGTCTCGAAGGTGCGCAAGGAACTCGGTCAGAAGTATCCGCTGATCGAGGTCCAGTACATCATGTTCCAGCACAACCTCGACGAGGTGGAGAAGGCCCGCAAGTTCTGCGACGACATCGGCGTCGAGCAGTTCACGACGTTCTACGGCGACCTCCACAACTGGACCGACCGCGATCCGGGCAACTTCGACGTGATCGGCCCGAAGCCGAAGAAGGGCCTGCCGCACTGCTACTGGCCGTACTTCTCGACCGTGATCAAGTACAACGGCGACGTGATCCCGTGCTGTACGCATCGACAGGGCATGCAGTATGCGCCGGGCGCCGATGCCCGCGTGTTCGGCAATGTGTTCGAAAAGGACTTCGGCGAGATCTGGAACTCGCCCGAGTACCAGCAAGCGCGCCGGATCGTGTCGGACCCGACGCGTTCGGAAACCGAGCCGAACCTGAAGAAGCACTTCTGTGACGCGTGTCCGGTGCTCTTCGAGACCACGCGCAACGAGAACGCGCGCTGGGGCAACGAGGCGACTTTCGAAGAGGTCTACACGCTGAACGAGAAGGGCAAGCCGGTGCGCAAGAGCGCCGTCGGCGAAGGCGGCGCCAGCGGATCGGGAACCTCGACGCGCTAGCGGCGCTCGCGGGGCAGGTATCATCGGCCGCCCCACTCCCCCAAAAAGCGAGCCAGCCGTGTCCGCCGACCGCAGCCGATCCCGCAATGGATGGCGAATCCTCGTCGAGTGGATCGGCATCGTCGCCGTCACCTGCCTCGTCGGCGAAGGCGTCGCACGTCTGCTCGGGGAGCGTCCGCTCACGTCGGGCTCGCTGCTCTGGCGCCATCACCCGCGCTGGGGATGGCAGATGGAACCCAACGCCGACGATCTCTTCGTGAAACTCGGCTTCGTGCAGAAGATCCACATCAATTCGCACGGCCTGCGCGAACGCGAGATCCCGTATCAGAAGGCGCCCGATCGTTTGCGTATCCTGGTGATCGGCGACTCGGCCGTGGTCGGTTTCGAGGTCGCCGAGCAGGAGCGCTACACCGCCGTCGCAGAGCGGATCCTCAGTGAGCGCGGCATGCGCGTCAGAGTGATCAACGCCGGTGCGCGCGGCTGGGGCACCGATCAGAGTCTGCTCTTCCTGCTCGACGAGGGTCTCCGCTACCACCCCGACGTCGTCCTCTACCAGTGGACCGACAACGACCCCTTCGACAACGCAACGATCCATCGCCCGTTCCGGATCTACGGCAAGCCGTGGTTCACGCTCGGCCCCGATGGACGGCCGGAGCTGCGCGGTGTTCCCGTTCCGAACTACGCCTACCGGTCCAATCTGCGCGTCGGAGAGAACGGCGAGCCGATCGAGCTCGCGGTGGGGTTGCGCTCGAGCGTGCTGCTGTGGGTGCGCGACGTGTTCGTGTGCAACAGCGCCTTCGCGAGCTGGCTGACGCGACTCGCGGTGAGCGTACCCAGCTTCACGGGATCGCTGAACGCGGCCAGCACCTACAACGACACCGCCGACCGGCCCGCCGACATGGGCCAACAGAGCCATGTGTTTCGCGTCACGGTGGCATTGATGCGCGAGATGGAGCGCGCGTCGCGCGAAGCGGGCGCCCGCTTCGCGGTGATCGCGGCCGAGTCTGGATTCGGTGGTGACGCCCGCGAGGCGGCGGGATTGCCAGACCTCGGCGATCTCGCGCGTCTGCGAGCGCGGACGCCGAAGGGCGCCCGACTCCAGGTCGAGAATGATCCGCACTGGAACGTGCTCGGTCACCGACTCTATGGCGAGGCGCTGGCGGAGAGCCTGCTGGCTGCCGGACTCGTGACGCCGCCGCCGATCGATCCGGGCGCGGCAGCACCCGGCGCGACGCTTCCTTCGAACTGAGCCGTTCGCGCGGCTCCGGGCCACTCTGGTGCGCGTGCCCACGTGGGCTAGGAAGACCCCGCGCGGCGCGCCTCCCGCTGGAGCACCCGATCGCGTACCGCGCGCGCGATCCGCGCGGCGCCATCGCGATCGACGTGGCAGGAGTCGGTGAAGCTGCGGCGTGCCTCCTCGCTGTCGAAGAGCGCATGAAGGTCGATCACTTCGACCTGCGCCTCGGCCGCGACCTTCGCGACGACATCGTTGTAGGTCCCAACGAGCCGGTCGAGCTTTCGCATGTTCTTGTCCATGCCGGTCGGGTAGTGCGCGCGGCGCAGCTCGGACTCCGTCGGATCGGGGTTCGTGATCGTCGCAAGGTTCATCACGAAGACGTTCGGATAGCGCGACCTGGCGAGCGCGAGGATCGTACGCAGGTTGTCCTCGTAGTGTTTCGGGTAGTAGTCGGCGTAGAGCCGTTCATCCGCTGCACTCATGGGCGTGTCGACGCTCGGCCGCGAGTGCCGCCAGAAATCCTGCGCCGCGTAGAGCAGGCGCAGCGTGTAGACGTGGGTGAGCAGCGACTGCACGGCATTCAGCTGGTATCCCATCGCGCGTCGCTTGTAGGGCAATCCCTCGGGGCCGTACTTGCCGAGGTCGTTCCAGCCGAGGTAGACGAAGAAGTAATCGCCGTCGTACGCGGAGACCTCGCTCTCGAAGAGCGCGCGGGCGCTCTCGGACGAGTAGCCCGGCACGGCGGCATTCAGTGTCTCGACCCGGATCCCGCGCTCCGCGAGCAGCGCCTCGACCTGCGCTGGATAGAAACCCGGCGCCGGCAGCACCGTCACCGAGTCGCCGAGATAGAGGATGCGGAGCGCATCGCTCGGCTTCTCGTGCGGCATCCCGGGCGGCGCGAGCAGGCCATGCTCGTTGGTGACGACACCTTCGGCGATGCGGTGGTTCGGTTTCCAGCGGAAGTACGTAACGGGATCGAAGCGCAGCGCCGTGCCGAGTCGGATGTTCCATGCGCTGTCGCGATCGGTGAGCAGACGCAGTCCGATCTCCGTCGCCGCGAACAGGCCAACGACGATCGCCAGTGCGATCACAACGCGGGGCGATCTCGCGAGACGCGCCATCGCGCTAGACCACGTCCGTATCGGACCACGCGAGATGCCAGGCGCGCGGCGCGACGAGATGGCCCTGCCGCGCGTGCGCGCCGAGGCCACGCACACTGAAGCGGATCACCTGCGGGTGCAGTGCCTCCGGCACGCGCACGAAGCCCGCTCGGCGCAGTGCCTGACGCGCCGGGCCGTCGCCGGGCAGCAGCGCCGAGAGCAGCGCCGCGCCGCTGGCGCGCGCGAAGTGGGCGGTCGCCCGCAGCAGCGCGCGACCGGCAGCGAGCTCGTCGGGTGCCAGCACGAAGTCGACGACGAAGCCGGCCGGAATCCCGCGCAGTTCTAGCCGGCGGTACGCGATCCAGCCGGCCGGGCGTCCGGCGCGTTCCGCGAGCAACAGCCGATAGCCCGCATCCGGTCGCGTGCCGAAGCGCCAGGCAGCGAAGGCGGCGTCGCGTACCGCGCCCACTGCGACGGCGGTCGCGGCGCGCTCCCAGATGGTGTCGAGGCGCACGTCGTCGGGCTCGCAGCCGCAGAGCGTCACACCGTCGCGCGACGCGGCGGCGAGCGCACGAGCGAAGCTCGCGTCGTCGCTTTGCGCCGCGGCGACGCCGCGGCGCAGCGCAGCCCGCGCGAACGCCCACGGTGCGAGCGGTCGCACGCACCACGGGAATGGGCGGACGGCGGTGCGCTGCAGCGGGCCGGTCATCAGCCGGAACGAGTTGCTGTTGGAGAAACCCGCGACGAACGCGAAGCCCTGCTCTTCCATGCGCCGGTACAGATACTCGCCGACGCGGAAGAACAAGCGCTGTCCGCGCTGCGCGGGGTCAGTCATTGCGGCGACCGAATAGCCGCCGCGCACGACTTCCTCGCCGGACTGGAAGCGCAGCGCCGTCGCGCCCGCGTGGGCGACGATGCGGCCGCCCGATTCCGCGACCGCGCGCGGCGAGACGCCAGCTGGACCCGGCCGGAACAACCACTCGAGGGTCTGCCCACCGCGCGGGTGACCGAAGACGCGGACGAACAGGTCTTGCAGCGCGGCTGCGTCGGTCTCGGGGCGGAAGTCGCGGATCTGGACGTCGGCCGCACTCGTCACGCCGAGGGCTCATCGCTCGGCGACACGCTGCCCTCCGCGGCGCCGCGCAAACGGCCTCCCGCGAGCGTCGAGATCACCGCGCGGAACTTGCCGTTCGCCTCGCGCGGGATCGCGTCGACGGTCTCGAAGCGGATCTCGATCTCGCGGCCGAGGCGGGCGCGGAACTCGCGCTCGATGCGCAGCTGGGCGTCGGGTCCATAGCCCGGGCGCGGGGCGATGCGCACCACGATGGCGCCGGGCGTGGACTGCAGGATCTGCGCCTCCTTCACCAGCAGCGCGTCCTTGAAGACGTGGTCCATGCGCCCGATGCGGCGGCCGTCGGGCGTCACGACGTAGTCCTCGATGCGACCGTCGAGCTCTTCGATGATCGGGCGCGAGCGGCCGCACGCGCAGCCGGCGTGTTTGCGCAGCGTCGCGACGTCGCCGGTGCGGTAGCGCAAGAGCGGCATCGCGCGGTTGGCGAAGCCCGTCGCGATCACTTCGCCGCGCACCCAGTCGTCGCCTTCCTCGTGCGGGTCGATCTCGAGGGCACAGAATTCGGTGTCGACGTGGTAGCGGCCTTCGGGGCATTGCACCGCCGAGACCGACAGCTCGGCGTTGCCGTAGCGGTCGGCAACGGGCGCACGCGTGGCCGCCACGATGCGCTCGCGGTGGAAGTCGAGCAGCGTCTCCGACGACGTGAAGACCGCGCCCGGTGCCGCGGTGCGCAGGTCGATGCCGTTCTCGAGCAGGTACTCGCAGATCAATGCGATCGACGACGGATAGCCCTGCCAGAACAGGTACCCGCGCTGGTGTAGCTCGCTGGCGTAGTAGGGCAGGAACTCGGGCTTCATGTGATACAGCGAGAAGAGCACGCGGCCGCGCGCCAGATCGCTGCGCCAGAAGGGCGGCTCCTGCTGCTCGAACGGCACCACCGGCTGGCCCCCGAAGCCGGCGAAACGATCGCCGAGCAGGAAGCCGAACCAGCCGCGCTGGCGCCAGATCACCGCGTACTCCCAACCGAGCGCCTCGCGGGTGTGGACCAACCGCAGCGCCGTCCCGGTGGTGCCGCTCGAATGGCCGGCGATCAGGATCCGGCTCGAGAAGCCCTCGCTCAGCAGCTCGGCGCCGCGTAGGCGCACGGTCTCCTTGTCGAGAAACGGGATGCGCTTCAGGTCCTCGAGATTGCGGATCGAAGCCGGGTCGATGCCTTCGCGGCGAAACAGATTGCGGTAGTACGGGACCGTTTCGGCGGCCCAACGCACCATCTCGGAAAGTCGGCGCTCCTGATCGATGCGCACTTCGTCGGCGCTCTGGAAATCCGTGCGGGACAGTTCGCGCAGATTCGCGCGGAAATGCGAACCGAAGCGCGCGCGATAGCTGCGCCAGCCCGCCGTTGCGACGAACATGTCCTGCACGCCGGGGGGGAAGCGGTCGTAGAGGTCCTGGAGAACGCCGCGGGCCACGTTGCGAGTCTACTCGCAACGTGGCCGACTCGTGAGAGTCGGCCGCCGCGCAGCGAGCCGCAGGCGAGCGAAGTACACCGTCTATCCGGGGCTGAAGGGCGGAAGCTGTGCGGTCACGAGCGGCGCGAGTTCGCGAAATGCCGACTCGGCCGTGGTGTCGCCATCGCGGGTCATCGGAATCGTGAATCGCACCAGCGCCCCGTCGGTGCGTTGCAGCCGTGCCCGGTCCCAGAACAACCAGACGATCTTCATCCAGTCGTCCGCGATCACGCGGCCGCGCTCCTGGTACCAGTAGTAGACCAGCTGCCGGGCGTCGCCCTTGGCGATCACCAGGCGATTGACCGGGGCACTGCCGTGCGGCATGCCAGGCAGATCGAGCGTCACCTGGTCGTTCGCGATGATGTCCCAACCCGAACCGGGCAGGCAGTGCTTCGGTGGGTGGATCGCGCCACCCGCCGAGCCGCCGCCTTCATGGCGAACCTGGCTCTCGTGGTAGCCGACGTAGACACCAATCTGTTCGTTCGGATTGGTGCGCGAGAAGTCGCAGATCAGATAGTCCGTGACGCCGAGATTGGCGAGCACTTCCTCCGTCATCTTCTCTCGCCCCGGGCAGTGCCAGTCGCCGAGCTGAAGCGGAAACTCGGTGAAGGAGTGGCGCGGCGGATGGACCTCCGTCTCGGCGAAGTAGTTGTAGATGTAGACCTGCAGCATCAGGAATCCGACTGCCACGGCGACCTTGATCATGCGGGACTCCCCGCTGCGGGACGGCGGCGGTCGTTGCCGGGCCAGATCTTCGACAGCAGCCACGCCTCGCCCAGCAGCAACAGGAACGCAGCAGCAAAGGTGAACATGCCCTGCGTCTCGTGGATCACGCCTTCGGCCGCCTTCTGGCCGAAGTTGTAGGTGAGAATGCCGGTGGCGGCGACACGGCCTGCGTTCACGAAGATCGCGATCGGGATCGCCGACGCGACGATCAGCACCCGCTCGAACCAACTCTTGCGGAAGAAGTACGCAAACACGATGCCGAGCGTGATCAGCGCCATCAGCGAACGAAGCCCGCTACACGCCTCGGCGACAAAGAGCTGCGTATTGGGCAGGTGGATGATGTTGCCCTCGCGTAGCGCCGGGATGTTCAGCAGGTAGAGCAGCTGCACGGCCCAATCGGCGGCGGTGAGCTGCAATGGAAAGGCCACCACGTTCACCAGCGACTGCGGCAGCGGAACCATCAAGAACAGGAAGGCGAGCGGGAAGAGCAGGATCTGGAACGCACGCTTGCCGAGGATCAGCAGCACCAGGCCCATCAACGTCAGGATGTAGGCGGAGCGCATGCTGGTGAGTTCCGTGCCGAGTCGTCCCACCGTGAGCGCGGCGGTGCCGACCAGCAGCGGCAGCAGCCCCCACCAGCTCGGATCGATCGCGACGCGCTGGAGGTCGCGCCGCCGTTCCCAGGCGAAGAATCCCGCGAGCGGCGCAACCAGGAAACCGTGGGAATAGTCCTCGACGGCGTTCCAGTGTAGGACCATGTAGTAGAGGATCGGGCCGAAGATGACGGTCGCCGCGCCCACGAGCAGCCCGAACGTCAGCGCCGCGCGACGCTGCTCGGCCGTGGCGGGCCGCACCCGCGCCCTTTGACGCGGGCGGGTGGCCTCCGCCGTGAGCGCAGCGCCGCTCGTTGCGGGCGCTGCGGCACCGGCCGCGTCGGCCGCCGCCGCGGGTGTCTCGTCGTGACCCATCACAGCCGCCTCGTGCCGGCTAGAAAAGCGCGTAGATGAAGGGTGCCACGGCGGAGCCCTGCGTCAGCACGATCAGCGCGGACAGCAGCAGCATCGTGACCAGGATCGGTCCGAGCCACCACTTCTTGCGCACGCGCATGAAGGCCCATAGTTCGCGAATCATCGACATCATGACAGCTCTCTCCCGTTCGTGTCTCGACTAGTCCAGGGCGTAGCGGTCGCGCCAATCGAAATCCTCGACCAGCTCGGGCTGATCGCGTTTCTCGAGGATCTGGTTGCCGAGCACGAGCACGTCCATGTTGGTTCGCATGAAACAGAGGTACGCGTCCTCGGGTGTGCAGACGATCGGCTCGCCGCGCACGTTGAACGACGTGTTGATCAGCACCGGGCAATCGGTGCGTTGATCGAAGGCTTTGAGCAGGTCGTAGAACTCGGCGTGCTGCGCGCGCGTCACGGTCTGGACGCGTGCGGAGCCGTCCTTGTGCGTCACCGACGGAATCGGCCGTTCGCGCTGCACGTCTTCACGAACCTGACAGACCAGCAGCATGTACGGACTCTCGCGATCGAGATCAAACCACTCAGACGCCTTTTCGAGTAGAACTGCCGGAGCGAAGGGCCGGAAGCTCTCGCGGAACTTGATCTTCAGGTTCACGCGCGTCCAATTATCCTTGTTGCGCGAATCGGCGATGATGCTGCGCGCGCCGAGCGACCGCGGTCCCCATTCCATGCGACCCTGGAACCAACCGACCACTGCCTGTTCCGCGTCGAGTTGGCGCGCGGTTTCGCGGATCATCTCGTAGCGCGCGTAGGTCTTGTAGGGCAGCTTGCGTTCGTCGAGGAAGCGGCAGATCTCCTCGTCCGAGAAGGACGGGCCCCAGTACGCGTGATCCATGCGCAGCTTGCGCGGGCGATCGAGTACGCAGTTGTCGACGTACATGGCCGCGCCGAGCGCGCCACCCGCATCACCGGCTGCCGGCTGCACCCACAGATTCTCGAAGGGCCCTTCGCGCACGATGCGGCCGTTCGCGACGCAGTTCAGCGCGACGCCACCCGCCATGCACAGGTTCTTCATGCCGGTGCGCGCGTGCAGATCGCGCGCGATGCGCAGCACGATCTCCTCGGTGACCTTCTGGATGCTCGCAGCCATGTCCCAATGGAACGCTTCCATCGCCGATTCGGATTCGCGACGGGGCTGACCGAAGAGCTTCGCGAAGCGGTCGTTGGTCATCGTCAGGCCGTAGTCGTACGAGAAGTACTTCATGTCGAGCCGGAACGACCCGTCGTCGCGCAGGTCGACCAGGTGCTCGAGGATCTGGTCGTAATACTTCGGCTCGCCGTAGGGAGCGGCGCCCATCACCTTGTATTCGGCGCTGTTCACCTTGAAGCCGAGGTAGTAGGTGAAGGCGCTGTAGAGCAGACCGAGCGAGTGCGGGAAACGGATCTCGCGGATCAGCTCGAGTTTGTTGCCGCGGCCGATGCCTTGCGTTGCGGTCGCCCATTCGCCGACGCCGTCGAGCGTCAGGATCGCCGCTTCTTCGAACGGCGACGGCAGGAACGCCGACGCCGCATGAGATTGATGATGTTCGGTGAACAGCAGCTCACCCTTCCAGCCGAGTTCGCGCTCGAGCGCCTTGGGCACCCAGAGCTTCTCCTTCAGCCACACTGGGATCGCCTTCGAGAACGAGGGCAGCGAGCGCGGAAAGGTCGCGAGATAGGTGGTGAGGATGCGCTCGAACTTGACGAACGGCTTGTCGTAGAAGACCAGGTAGTCGACATCGTCGAGCGTGATGCCGGCTTCCGCGAGGCAGTAGGCGACCGCCTGCTTCGGGATGTCCGGGTCGTGGCGCTTGCGGGTGAAGCGCTCTTCGTGCGCGGCCGCGACCAGTTCGCTGTCGCGGAGCAGCGCCGCGGCGGAGTCGTGATAGAAACAGGAGATACCGAGGATGTTCATCTCACTCCCTCAGAACATTCGCTTCGCGCGATCGAGATCGGGCGTCGTCGTGTCGGCGTCGTTCCAGGCGGAGCCGGGTGCGAGCGCGCG
>JANLTC010000316.1:0-6082 GCA_031362725.1 Deltaproteobacteria bacterium
TCCTGCTCGTCCTGCTGGCTCCCGCCGTGATTCCACGCATACTGGTCATGGGTGAAGTTCTGGTCGTATTGGTCGTCCTTGCCCTTCTGCAAGAATCGGGTGAAGGAGCCGCTGGGGTAGTAGACGCCCCGCGAAATGCCCTGCTGGGGCGCCTGCGAGATCAGCAGCTCGGAGGCCGGGCGTCCGGGCAATTCGTAGTTGCCGTTTCTCAGCACGTAGTTCCCGGTCCCCGCTTCCGGGGTCGCGTCCACCACGATCGGGATCTGGTCACCCGAGTTGAACGGATTCGATCGCCAGTTGAGCGCACCCTCGGGATCGATGTTGCAGCGCGGATCGATCGGACCGATCACTTGAGAAGCGATTCCGTTGGCGCCGCCGGGAATGTTGCGCGAGCCGAATTTGCAGCGGGCCTGATTCTTGAAATAGTAGTAGGCGGGGTCGTCGTTGACGGTGCTGTACACGAGATTGCCCGTGTCGTCGGTCGACAAGTTGTACGAGACGTCCCCATTGGCCTCGAAGATTCCGTTCGCGCCGGAAATGGCGAAGAGACCAACGAGCCCATCGATCTGGTCGGTTCTCGCCGGGGACCGGGGATTCTCATTGACCAGCACCGAGCGATTGATCCCGTCCGGGTGCGAGGGGTCCGTGTTGCGCGGATCGGGGACCGGCTCATAGCGGAGCGCCGTGAAGCGACCGGTTTCGGACTGCTTGGCATACGCAGGTAGGGTCGAGTAGAGCGTTTGATTGCCGATGAACGCCGTGCCGTACATGCCGGTTCTTCGGCCACTCGTCTTGAAGCCGGGCAGATGCGCGACGCGATCGCCGAACGCATTCGCGGACGGGAAGATTCCGCACGCGCGCGTCCACACGCAGTCGTAGCGGACTTCGAGTCGCACGTAGCTGGAGAGCACATCGAAGGGGCCCCAGCCGTCGGGAGCGAAGTCGTACTCCGTCTCGACACTGAGGATGCTGTACCACTGTGCGAGATCGAGGTTGTTGGCCAACGAGAAGTCTTCGGACAGTCCGCGAATCGTTTCTTCGAAGTAGCCGTGGATCTGCAGACGGCCGTCCTGGAAGTCGAACGCCTCCGCGCGCGGCGCCGTCCAGACGAGCGCAGCGAAGATCGAGATCACGAGCGAGCGAGCGATGAGCGTGAGCTGGAAGCGCGGACGCGCGCACCTCGACGACACCTTGGACATGGACCCCCCTGCTGGCGGCCCACGCGTAGATCGCAGCACGATCGCGAAGCCCTACCCGCTGGGTATGGCCTCCGCTCGCATTGGCTCCCCGCGCAGGCTCACCCGCCTCTCGACTCGAGAAGCGGCTTGGCTTTCCCCCAAAGAACACACCCTGAGCGGAAGGTGAAGATGGTCTCGACTCGTCTGCGGGCGCGAACGCACGTAGACCCCTTCCCCCTCGCCGGCGTGCCCTTATACCCCCTACGTAGGGAACCTGACAACGAAAAAGCTCGCGATGCCGGGTCGCAAGTCGACGGCAAGGCGCCGGCAACGCCACTTCGGATGCGACGTCGGCGGACCACGCGGGAGATCAGTCGCTGTTCTCGGGTGTCTTCGCAGGGGGCTTCGTCTTCGTCTTCGGCTTGGGATTGGGATTGGGCTTGGCCTTCGGCTTGGGCTTGCTCGCGGCCTTGCGCGATCGCGCGGCGGGTTTGCGAGCCGGCTTGGCCGCTGCTTCGGTCACGCCGTCGACCGCCACTTCCTTCGCGCGCTTGCCTCGGCGGGCAGCGCGCTTCGGTGCAACGCCGGTCGCATCGCCTTCCGCAGCCGGTGCCGCTCCCGCGCGCGGCGCGCGCGGCATGAACTCGAAGCCGTGGCGACCGGTTTCCTTGAGCACGAGCATCGCCGAGAACGGGCGGCCATAGCGCGACGTGAAGTCCGTCAACAGTTCGGTGCGCTTGTTCGTGACGTACTGGAGCGCTTCGTCGCGCGTGATCTCGCGCTTGCACACCGTGCGCGGGAACACGAAGCCGCAGCTCTTCGGGCGCTCGACGCCTTCGCCGAGGTCGGCCTCCTTCAGCTTGCGCTCGCAGATGAACTGGGAGGGCGACTCGACCACGTGGCACTCTTCCTCGAACGGACAGACGCCGACCGGCTCGGTATTGACCTCGTATTCGGGATCCTCACGAACCATGCCCTCTTCCCACGCGACCGGGCGGACTTTCACCTGCCATGCCTCGCGGTCGATCTCGAGCAGCGCCTGATAGGTACGGCCGTTACGCGCGGTGAATCCTTCGAGCGCGCCCGTCTTGCCCTCGAGGACGAGTGTGCGCGCCGAACCGCGATCGATGTAGCGACCCGACGTGTCCTTCCAGATGCGCAGCGGACAATCAGGATCGCGCTCGGGTTTCTCCTGGCAGCGGTAGAACCAGGGCGCTTCGACGACGGGGCGCGCACACGCCGGACACGGACCGAGCGGTTCGTCATTCGCATACAGTTCTTCGTATTCGAAGGTCTTTGCGTGCTCGACGATCTCGCGCGTGTAGGTCTCGATCTCCGCCATGAAGTCGGCCGCCGGGCGCTGGCCGTGCTCCACCTGATTGAGATGGAACTCCATCTCGCCCGTCAATTCGGCGCTGGTCAGTCGATCGATGTGGATGCGCCGCAGGATGTCGATCAGCCGGATGCCTTTCGCCGTCGGCCGCACCGCGCGGCCCATGCGCAGCGCGTAACCCTTGGCGATCAGGTTCTCGATTATCTCGGCGCGCGTGGCCGGCGTGCCGAGTCCGCGCTCGCCCATCGCCTTGGCGTAGTCCTCGTCCTCGAGGTCCTTGCCGGCGTTCTCCATCAGCGAGAGCAGGCGCGCTTCGGTGATGCGCGGCGGCGGTTTGGTCTGTTCCGCGACCGCTTCGATGTTGCTGGTGGCGACGTCGACGCCCGCCGCCTCGGATTGGTTGGGAATCAGCGGCGGCAGCGACGACACGCCTTCTTCGTCCACGCCCGCATCGCCGATCGAGCGCCAGCCCGGTTCCATGATCGTGCGCGCGCGGCTGCGAAAGCGCTCGCCCGAAACGACGGTGGTGCGCTCGACGCGCTCCCATACGGCGGGCGGATGGAAGTTGCCGAGAAAACGGCGTGCAACCAGATCGAAGATCTTGCTGTCGTCGCCCGAAACGCTCGGGCCCGGCAGGCGACCAGTCGGGATGATCGCGAAGTGATCGGAGACCTTGGTGTCGTCGAAGGTGCGCGCCTCGTTCTCGAGGCCGGCCGAGAGCAGTCGCTGGGCGGCGGCGCCGTACTCGGCGATCGGATCGACGTCCTTCGAGGGGCGCCGATCGCGACCGGTGTCGGCGAAGGTCTGCAGCACTTCGCGGACCTTCCCGCGGTAGTCGTTCGGCAGGCAGCGCGAATCGGTTCGCGGATAGGTGAGGATCTTGTGCGCTTCGTAGCAGCGCTGCGCGGCCGACAGCGTACGTCGCGCCGTCCAGCCGAAGCGGCGGATCGCCTCGCGCTGCAAGCTCGTCAGATCGAAGAGCGGCGGTGCGGTTTCGCGCGACGGCTTGCGCGTTTCGTCCGCAACGCCGGGTCTGCCGGAGATCGCCGCGACGATCGCGTTGGCGCGCGCCTCGTCGAAGATCCGGTCGTCACGCGCTTCCTCGTTCTCGCTCTCGGCGAGCGCCGGATCGAACCAGGTCCCCGCGTAGCTGTTGCCGCCGAACTCGAAGGTGCCGACGAGACGCCAGTATCCCTTCGCATTGTGCGCGAGCACTTCGAGTTCGCGCTCGACCAGCAGTGCCAACGTCGGCGTCTGCACGCGACCGGCCGACCAGGCGCCTTTCTCGCGGCGTCCTTTGAGCCGCTTCGTGAACGCGCGCGTCGCGTTCATCCCGATCAGCCAGTCCGTGAGCGTCCGCGCGCGCGCGGCAGCGGCGAGATTCTCCAACTCCTCGCCCGGGCGCAGCCGCGCGAAGCCATCGCGGATCGCGTCCTCGGTCATCGACTGCAGCCAGAGCCTTCGGATCGGCTTCACGCTGCCGAAGTGTTCGACGATCTCGCGGAAGATCAGCTCGCCTTCGCGACCGGCGTCGCAGGCGTTCACGACGCCCTCGACGTCGGCGCGCTCGAGCAGCTTCTTGATGGTGCGAACGCGCTCGGCCTGGCCCTGCTTCGGCTTGGTCTTGAAGACCACGGGAATGATCGGGAGGTTCGCGAGCGTCCAGCGCTTGTACTCGGGGTCGATCTCTTCGGGCTCGAGCAGCTCGAAGAGATGACCGACGGCCCAGGTCAGCACCCAAGCATCGCTCTCGAAGTACCCCTGCTCCTCGCTGAACCCGGCGAGAGCGCTGGCGATGTCCCGAGCGACGCTCGGCTTCTCGGTGATGATCAGATGCTTGGCCACGCGACTTCCCTGGGGGCTTCTAGGGGCTGGATGCGGCCATCCTTAGCCAAGCTTCCAGATCCGCGCTCGCCGTCACGCTGAGAACGGCGCCCGAAGCGCCAGCCCGCGATGCAGATGCGGCACTTGACCCGTGTTCGGCTCGCCGCCGTCCGGCGGCGAGCGGGATCGTAAGGGCGGGTCGGGAGTTAGCGCACCAGCTCGACCGGGACGGGCATCAGGTTCCACGTGAAGGCGGAGCCGGCGGGCTTGCGGGTGTGGATGACTTCCTTCTCGAAGCCGCCGTTGCGCCACACGTAGCGGCGCACCTCGCCCTGGTCGTCGCTCGCGACGTAGAGTTCGTCGCTGCCGTCGCCATCGAGATCGGTCAGCAGCGCTGCGTGCTCGAAGCCCGACGAGTTGCGATCGAGCTGCTGCACCTGCCACTTGTCCTTCGGATCGGCGCCGGGGCGCAGCAGCCAGAGTCCGCTCTTATAGCCCGCCGCGACCATCTCGTTCTTGCCGTCGCCATCGACGTCGCCGGCCGTGAGGAAGCGCAGCAGACGGTCGTCGATCGTCGCGATCACGTTGCGCGCCTTCGGATCGGTGTCCGCGTCGAAGCGCAAGATCTCCACCGGCTCGATGATCCGGGCTGCGGCGCCGCTTCCCTCGGTGCGCGCTTCGACCGCCACGTAGAGCTCGTCGCGCCCGTCGCCGTCGACGTCGCGCACGAGGATCTCCTTGGCGTGGCGATTGCCGAGGTCGGCCACGACGCGTCGCTTTTCCCTCTGGGCCGGTGCGTAGCGGGTCACGTGACCCGTCTGTTCGGAGCCGTCGAGCCGATTCGGCTCACTGGGCGTCGCGTAGATCTCGATCATTCCGTCGCCGTCGAGATCGCCCACTTCGATCTCATGCACGAAGGTGTCCTTCTGCGCGTCGATTTCCGTCACTTCATAGCTGCCGCCCGCCTTCTCCGGGGGAACGACGGTCGCGACGACGCCCTGATCGTGCGTCGCGACGGCGATGCCGTTGCGGCCATCGCCGAGCACGTCGGCGATCTCGGCGTCGCGCATGCGACTGAACTTTCCGCCGAAGTCCTTGCTCCACAGCGTCGCGACGGCCTTGAAGCCGCCGGTCTGCTGACCCTGCGGGCCAGGCGCTCCGCGCCCTGCGTGCTGACCCTGCGGGCCAGGCGCTCCGCGCCCCGCGGCGTCCTTGCGCCAAAGCTTCAGCGCCGCCTTCGTGCCGCCGAGCGTCAGGATTGCCGGCCCATCGGGCGCCGCATAGACCATCGCCTTGTGGAACACGTTGCTGTCGGGATCCTCGAGCGTCGAAACCTTCCACGCGCCCCCTTCGCGCACCAGGATCTCGAGCTTTGCGGCGCCGGGCTGCGGCAGCACCTTGCCCTCGGGCGACACGGCGAACTGCGAGAGCGCGAGCAGCAGCCCCCTCGGCAGCGAGTCGGGCGTGGGCGTAGTCGACGGCACGACCAGCGACGACGACGTCGCGACGGCTGCGGCCGCGGCAGGCTTGGCCGCAGGCGCAGCAGGCGCCGTCGGCGTGGCGGCGGAATGCTCTTTCTCGCCGCCACAAGCGAACAGCGCCGCGAGCAGCAGGGTCGGTGCGAAAGTCGCGCGTCGGGTCATGGCGATCTCCGTCAGAAGGCCCGTGGGTGTAGCGCGAAACGTTTCGGCAATCCCTCGTCGCGCATCGAGCCCCTTGACCCGTGTTCGGCTCGCTCGACTCATGA
>JANLTC010000122.1:0-7732 GCA_031362725.1 Deltaproteobacteria bacterium
GCGCGCGAAGAACGGCGAGATCAGCCACAGCCGCAGCGTCTGCTGCGCCTCGACGGGGCCGCTCCAGCTGAGATCGACCTGCAACCATTCCCAGGTCGGCACGCCCGGCCCGGTGGGAATGCGCGCATCGGGATCGAGCGAGCGCAGATCGCGCGGCGGCGCCGCCCTCAACTCTCTCGCAACCTTCGCCGGCTCAGCTGGCATCGAACGCGGCGCCGGCATCGCGAGCACTTCCTTCTCGTCCACCAGGTCGCCCTCGACGGCATCGCTCGAGGCGCCGAGGTTCTGCTTCTCGTACCGCGGTGCCGCGTCTCGATCGGCGCGCCCGAACAGCCCGATGCCCGGCGCATTCGAAAAGCCGAGCGCGGGATGCAAGCCGCGCTGCAACTCGCCGACCGCGTACGGCACCACTTGCAGCGCCAGCAGCAACCACACGACACCGCGTAGCCCGCGCGCTGCAATCGACGCACGACCACTGCGCAGCACGCGCACCAACGCTTCCGCTGCGAGCGCGGCGAGCCACACCCAACGCGGCGCCAACGGCTCGACCCAGGTCAGCACGAAGGTCGCAAGCGCGAGCGCGCCCCAGGCGGGCCCCCAGAGCCTCGCCGCAGCCGACGCCGCGATCAGCACCAGGAAGAAATCGAGCAGCGTCCACGATGTCACCCAGGTGGGCGATGCGCGATCGACACCGAATGCGTGCACCAGCGACCAGCCGGGCGGCAGCATCAGCCGCCCGCCCAGCTGATCGAAGCCGTTCGACCAGCCGACGGCGGGCAGCGCGCTGGTGTCGACATTCTCGATGCGACCTTCCGCCTGCAGCGTGATGTCACCCGGCGTCACCTCGACGCCGGTAGCCCCGCCGTCGCCGAGTCGTGTCAGGAACCAGTCGCGCCCGCCGACGACGGCGCGACCGAGTCGCGACGGCGCGGGCATCTCGAGTCGCGCGTTGCGCCGCAACCGACCCGCGATCGCGTCGCGGAAGCTGAAGCCGCCGCCGTCGAAATCGAGCCAGAGCGTCCGGTCGAGCGACAGGTGATCGGCGGGATCGGGATCGCCACGGCGTCGCTCGTCGAGTTTCATCGTGTCACCGGGTCGCAACAGATACGCCGGTAGCTGTCGCCATTCGGCCGGCAGCTCGGTCTGATTCGGGTCGATCGCGGTGACGCCCTCGACCGCGACGATGCGCAGATCCGGCCGCGCGTCGAAGACCCAGACTTCTTCGGCGGCGAGCGGCGCATCCCCCAGCGCCGGCGGCGCCAGCGCCGCCACGGGACCCTCGTGGCGCGCGCGGATCGTGATCGCGTGCTCGCCGGGTCGGAGCTGTACCCGCAAGCGGCCGTCCGATTCGAGGCGCGCGGGTAGATCGCCGTCGAGCGCCAGCGGTACGAAGCCTGCTGGGTCGATGGGCCCGAGCGCGACCTCACGCGCCCGCCCGGCCACGCGCAGCAACAGGCGCGTCTCGAGTTGCAGCGGCACCGAGTCGGTGACACGCCGTTGCACGACGACCTCGAGGAAATCTTCGGGAGCCGCTTCGCGGAGCGGCGGGGCGAGCCATGGCCGGCCCGACTCGTCGCGTGCGGGCGCTGCAATCTCGACGCCATCGAGCGTCAGCGTGATCAGCGCGGTGTCGCTCGGGATCGGCAGTAGCGCGGGTCGCGGTGAACTCCAACGCAGCCTGCCGTCGATCTGATGGCGACCGCGGCCGAGCCAGGACTTCGGCGATCCGCTGCCCGCCTCGGGAATCACCGCGAGCGGCTGACCGTCGACGCGCGCCCCTTCCGGCCACAGCGCGGCGTCGCCAGGGAGCGTCACCCAGGCGCCGCTACTCGCGACTTCGAAACTCTGCGTGAAGCGCACGCCGTTCGCGTCGACGTCGAGCGCGAGCGGGCCGGACCACGTGCAGCGTCGCTCTCCGGTGCCGGTGAGGAACGGGCAAGCGTGCTCGGTTTCGACCGCGAGCACCCATTCGATCCACGGTCGCAGCGCGTCGGGAACGGTCGAGGCGTCGAACGGTTCGGCGCTTCCCGCCGCTGCGCCGCGCGCAATCAGCAACGAGACCAGTGCCAATGCGTGCAATCTCACGATCGCCCCTTTCGCGCACTTTCCCGGATGTACTTGCGCGAGATCGGTGAGAGGTCGTCGGGCGGGATCTTGCACTCGATCACGCTGAACTCGCGCAGCTCGTGCGCGGCGCGCAGTGCTTCGCGCAGCTCGCCGCGCGTCTCGGCTCGGAAGCCGACGCCACCCCACGCCTGCGCCAGTTCGGCGTACGGCCACGGCGGGATTGCCAACAGATCGGGTCGCGGCGACACCGGCCGGAAGATCTGCCAGCCGCCGTTGTTCACCAGCACGACGATCGGCGCGACACCGTGGCGCGGCGCGTGCGAGATCTCCGCGCCGGTCATCTGGAACGAGCCGTCGCCGGACAGCACCAGCGCGCGCCGACCGGTGCCAATCTGCGCGCCGATCGCCGCGGGCACCGCGAATCCCATCGACGCGTAGTAGCCCTGCGAGAAGTAGAGCCCGCCCGCGCGCAGCCGCAGTTCGAGACCGCCGAATAGCGAGTCGCCCGATTCGGCGAAGACGTCGTAGCCCGGGTGCTGATCGAGGAAATGGTTCATCTCGAGCAGCAGGTCGTTCACGCGCAGCGCGGCGTCGCCGCGCACGACCTTCGCACGCTTCAGGTTGTCGCAGTAGACCGCTGTCTGGCGGAAGCGCGGCAGCTTCTCGCGACCGAGCGCGGCGACGAAGTCGCGCAGCGCAACCTCGGTGTAGGTGTGGAACGAGACGTTGACGCGACCGCCGACCGCCCAGATCGAACGCTCGCGCCGCACCTGCGGCTTTGCCGCGCCGAGGTTCATGTCGGTGAGCACGGTGCCGAGCGCAAGCACCAGATCGGCGTCGCGCACGCGCTTCTCGATCGCCGGCGCGGAGAACGGTCCCATGTGGATTCCCATGTGCAGCGGGTGGTCCATCGGGAAACAACCCTTCGCATCGGGCGTGGTCACGACCGGAACTTCGAGCCGCTCGGCGAGGCGCAGGAACTCGCGCTCGGCGCCTGCCCGATACAGCTCGATGCCGCCGATCAGCACCGGCCGCTTCGCGGCGTGCAGACGCGCGTTCGCATCAGCCACCGATTCGGCGAGCTTGCGCGGATCGGAAGGCACACGCGGGAATCGGCCGTTCCAGTCGCGGATCTCGGCCGGCACCGCGATCGGCAGATCGACGAGATCGCGGTGGATCTCGAGATATCCCGGGCGATGCTGGGTCATGATCGCACGGGCGACCTCGTGCACTTCTTCGGCGGCGCGCTCCGGATGGCGCAGGATGCGCGCGTCGACGGTGACCTCGCGGAACATCCGCCATTGGCCTTCGACGTCCTTCGCCTGGTGATGCACACCCGAGAGCTTCTGCTCGGCTTCGCCCGGTCCGCCCGACACGACCAGCAGGGGCACCTGCTCGGCGTAGGCGCCCGCGATCGGGTTCAGCACGTTGTGACCACCCGCGCCATAGGTGACGCACACGACGCCGAGTCGTCGCGTGCTGCGCGCGTAGCCATCCGCTGCAAAGCCGACGGACGGCTCGTGCGAAAACGTGACGATCGCGAGATCGCGGTCGCGGCCGAAGCGGTGGAAGAGGCCGAGCACCAGATCACCCGGCAAGCCGAAGATGTGTGTCACGCCGGCGCGCTTCAGGTACGCGACGAGGAAATCGCCGAGCTTCATCCGCGACTGCATCGCGGATCGCTCGCGAGCTGTCTTCAAGTCTCGTTCCCCGCGAGCCGGAACCAGTGCAGCGCTGCGATCACCAGCGCGTGCTGGATGTCGCCGGCGCGCACGCGGCGGTCGAGATCGGCGAGCGGGACCAGTTCCACCGCGGTCTCCTCTTCTCCGTGATTCTGGATCTCCGCGATGCGCGTTACGCCGCGCGCCCAGAAGGAGTGCACGCGATTCGTGAAGAGCGCGGGATTCGGCGACAGCACGCCGATCGGGATCAGCTCGCCGCCGCCGTAGCCGCTCTCCTCGAGCAGCTCGCGCGCTGCTGCCGTCGCGGGCGACTCACCCGGATCGACGATGCCACCGGGAATCTCGAGCGTGATCTCGCGCGTGCCGTGTCGCCACTGGCGCACCATCACGACGGATCCGTCCTCGGTGACGGGCACCACATTCACCCACTCGGCCGCCTCGATGCGCCAGTAGGAGTGCGCTGCACCCGAGCGTGGCGCGCGCACCAGATCGCGATGAACGCGGAACACCGAGCAGTCCTGCAGCTGCTCGGTGTCGAGGACGGTCCACGGACGCGGGCTCGCCATTTCGCGAAGCTAGCCCGGATCGCGAACTAGAGAACCTCGTCGATCACGATCGCGATGCCGCGATCGCCCGGCTGGTGCGGCGCGGGCGTCTGGCCCTGCAGATCGCCCGGCGCGCGCGTCATCGCGTTGCCGTCGGCGTCGAGGCGTGCGGACAGTTGCAGCGGACCTTCGAAGGGCATCGCCTGGATCATCCGGTCGCCCGGACCAATCGTGAACTCCATCGGGAAGGTCGGCGCTTCGACGCGCTTCACCGCGAGCGGAGGGCCGCCGCCTTCGCCCTTGCGCGCGATCAGGAACAGGATCGCGCCGGCCGGAACCTTGCGTTCGAACGCGGGCGCAAGTGTGATCGTGCCGCTGAGCGGTGCGCCCGCGGCACCGGCAACCGGCGGTCCACCCCGATCGCTCGGGTCGCCGGGCGCGGCCGGCATTGCGCCCGGTGCCGCCGGCATGCCGGCCTTGGCCTCGCCGCCCTTCTGCGCCGCGCGTTCCGCACCTTCCGGGAAGATCCGCGACAGGTCCGGCTGCTCGGGCTTCTCACCGGGCACGTACGGCTCGATCGCGCGATCGCATGCGAACGCCAGCGCGGCGACCAGCATCCAAGCTGCGATCCGCAGCGGAAAACGAAACGTCGGATCCGAACTGGCACTGCGCATGGTCGGCCGACCTTAGCGCTGCGGTAGCGTTCGAGCCGCTCACTGACGCTCACCGAGGATGGGAGCCGATGCGCGAAGCGCCGCATCTCGATGACGCGAACCTGCCCGACTATCTGCGCGGCCAAGGGCTGCTCGCGACGGGCGAGCACGCGCATGTCGAGCCCGCCGGCGACGGCAACATCAACTGGGTGAGACGCGTTCGGGTGGGCGATCGCTCGTTCGTCGTGAAGCAGGCGCGTCTTCACCTCGAGCGCTTCCCCGAGTACCAGGCGCCGACCGAGCGCATCGTCTGCGAATCCCGCTACCTCGAAATCGCGCGACCGCTCGATCGCGATGCGGTCTGTCCGGTCGTCATTCGCTTCGACGAGAGCGCGCGCGTCCTCGTACTCGAGGACCTCGGAAAAGCCAAGCGACTCGACGCGGTGCTGGCAGCGGGCGGCGACGTCCGCGGCATTGCGCAACGCCTCGCTCGCTTCCTCGGCGCGGTGCACGCGGCGACCGCGGAGGACGCGTCGCTCGCCGCGCGCATCGAGTACGACGCGATGCGCCGGCTGCACGGCGATCACATCTTCGACCTGCCGTTCGCGCCGAACGAGTTCCCACTGCCCGCCGCCGTGCGCGCGCGCGCCGAAGCGATCTGGCGAGATGGCCGCGTCGCCGCAATCGCGCGCGACGCCTACACGCAGTACCTCACCCCGCATGGCGCGCTGATCCATGGCGACGTGCAGGCCGGTAACGTGCTCCTCGCTGCGCGCGGCGCGGTGCTGCTCGACGCCGAGATCGCGCACATCGGCGATCCCGCGTTCGATCTCGGCATGCTGTTCGCACATCTGTGGCTGCCGGCCGTCGCGCGCGGTGCCGCGACGGATGCCGATGCGGCGATCCACGCAGCCTGGCGCGCCTACGCGACTGCAATCACCGCAATCGATGCGAGCCTACACGCACGCGCGCTGCGTTACGCGGCGATCGAGATGCTGCGCCGCACCCTCGGCGCAGCGCGCGTCGCGGCGGTGGAGGAAGCCGCAGCATCGATACGCGTCATCGACTTCGCGGTCGCGCGGCTCGGCGTCAGCTAGCGGCGGCGCTTCCCGCGTTCCGCCGCTGCCTCCGACTCAGCACCAGCTCCCGATACGCCGTCGTCGTCGCGCGCAGATCGAGGTCGTAGATCTCGAGATCGAACGCGACGACGCTCGCCGGGAAGCTCACGCGATACGCGCTGCCGTCGGAGGTGCGTTCGAGCCGGTGGTAGTCGACCAGCAGTCGGCGCAGTGTCACGTGATCGATGTCGATCGACGGCGCGACTTCCCTGCTCCACGCCTTCAGCTGCGCGTTGATCTCCGGCTCGCTGTAGGTGCGCGCGCTGTCGAGCTGCATCACGACGCTCTCCATCAGGATCTCGCGATCGCGCTGGCTGCGCGGGAAGCGACGCTGGGCGCCGTCGGCGCCGAGCCGGCAGAGGCGGTCTACGAACTCGTCGAGCGTGATCATCCGCGCACGTTAGCCGACGGACTCGGATCGGTTTCGCGCGGGGCCGCGGCGGGCTCATCGGCCCACTGGATGCGGCGGTAGTCGAAGTCGCCGCGCGCGATCGGGTTCAGCTTCACGATGTCGAAGTACGGCGAGAGATCGAAGTCGCGCGGCGTGATCAGCGTCGGGTGGCGCATCCGGAACAGACCCGTGAAGTCCCCGCTCGGCTGACCGAAGATACGGCGCGCGATCGGCCGGCGCGGTGCGTCTTCGCCCTCCTCGGGATAGGTGATCGTCGGCAGGATCGGGAAGCGGACTTTGTGGAACAACCGCGCGACGAGGCTCGAGCAGATCACCTCGGTGGGCTCGCCGCTGCCAAAGTGCAGCGCGGCGACACGCCAGCGCGGCGGCACGACCGAGACCGGGATCATGTAGCGGGCGAGATCGAAGACGTTGCGCAGGTCGTAGCGCCATCCGATCGACGCGACGGCGTCGTCCATCAGCACCGTGCAGTGTTCCTGCCGCAGCTTGTGCGGCCGGCAGATCCGCAGGTTGTAGTCGACGTACTTGGCGACTGGACCGACCTGCACGCCGCGCGGCAGCGCCTCGACCATCAGATGCGCGGCTTCGTCGCCGAAGTGATCGCGCGCCCAATCGGCGCGCTCACCGCCGCGCCGGAGCAGTTCGTCGCCGACGTAGAGGCCCGCATGCGACCAACAGCTCTGCGTCAGGTACCGGATCACCGCGGAGACGCGCTGATCACCTTCGACCAGGATCACGTCGCCTTTGCGAAGTCCCGATTGCAGCGCGGCGAGGTCGTTGCGCGCGCGCCGCTCATAGGAAGGAAGCGGCTCCAGCAGATAATCGACGATCCGGTCGACGAGCCAGCGCCGCAGGCTCACGTCTGCGCCCGATCTCTCTCTTCGAGACCCGCGATTTCTTTACACGGCCGGACCGATCGGCAAGCATCGGCGATCGTGCTCTCCCCCGTCTCAGCTGCGCGACCGTGGCTTCGCGCGCTGCTCTGGCTCTCGCTCGGCATCTGGATCGGGGCGATGGGTCTGTTCGGAGCGATGACCCGCGTCGTGTTCGAGGTCGTCCCGACCCCGGAGATCGCGGGGCATCTGGTGAGCCGGTTGCTCCAGCCGCTGCTCGCCGCCGGCGCGGTGCTGGGGGCTGGACTGGCGGTGGGGGGGGGGCGACACGGGGGGGGGGGGCGCCCGGAAGCGGGGGGGGGGGGGGGGTAGAGATGGGGAGGGGGGAGAAAAAGAGGGGGGGGGCGGGGGGGGGGGGGGGG
>JANLTC010000333.1:0-10623 GCA_031362725.1 Deltaproteobacteria bacterium
CCGCACTGCTCGCATGCCGGGCGGTCGGCGCCGACGTCGCAAAGGCCGCGACCGCGCTGCTCGGCTTCACGCCGCCGCCGCATCGGCGCGAGGTCGTCGCTCACTTCGGCGGCGTCGCGTTCGTGAACGACTCGAAGGCCACGAATCCCGACGCCACACGTCTCGCGCTCGAGTCGCTCGAGGGATCCGCGGTCTGGATCGCCGGCGGCCGCAACAAGGGAGCCGATCTGCGCCCGCTCGCCGATCTCGCGGTGACACGCGCGCGTGCCGTGGTACTGATTGGCGAGGCCGCCGACGCGATCGAAGCCGCGATCGACGGGCGGCTGCCGGTGCGGCGCGCGCCGAACATCGAGGCGGCCGTCGCGATCGCCGGAGAAGTGGCGCGCGCCGGTGATGTGGTCCTGCTCTCGCCCGCGTGTGCGAGCTTCGACCAGTTCCGCAACTACGAAGACCGAGGCGAACGCTTCGGCAGAGCCGTGCATGCATGGATCGCAGCGCGGGGAGGAAATGTGTGACGACTGACACCGGCGGCAGACTGCTACCGCAGACCGGTTCGGTGTTGGTCCTGACCGGGCTGCTGGCCACGATCGGGCTCGTAATGGTCTACAGCGCGACGGCAGCCTTTGCGCCGGGCGCGTTCGTGCCGCCGTACTTCGTGCGCCAGCTCGCGGGTGTCGGGATCGCGATGGTGCTCGCGTTCGCAGCGAGTCGGATGACGCCCGCGCTCTGGAAGCGGATCGCGTTGCCGCTGTGGGCCGTGGCCGTCGTGATGCTCGTGCTCGTCCCGCTGATCGGTGACAAGGTGAACGGCGCGCGCCGCTGGCTCACGCTTCCGGGTCTCGGCTTCCAGTTCCAGCCGAGCGAGTTTGCGCGCTGGGTGACGATGGTGGCCGTCGCGACGGTGCTCGCCGGTCGCGAATCGATCGCGCGCGGCGCCTCGGCCGGGACGCTCGGCGCGCTGGCGCTCGCGGCGATTCCCGCCGGCCTGATCTTCATCGAGCCCGATACCGGTAGCGCCGTCGTGCTGCTCGGCCTCGTCGCGATCCTGCTCTTCGTCGCCGGTACGCCGCTGCGGATCTTCGCGATCCCCGGTGCGCTGCTCGGCGCCGCGCTCGCGATAGCGATCCAGTTTCGGCCCTACGTCGCAGACCGTATCCTCGCTTTCCGCGATCCGTGGGCGCACGCGGACGACCAGGGTTTCCAACTCGTACAGTCGTTCGTCGCATTCGGGCGCGGCGGTCTCTTCGGTGTCGGGCTGGGCGATGGTCGTCAGAAGCTCTACTACCTGCCGGAGGCGCACACCGATTTCGTGCTCTCGGTCCTCGCCGAAGAGCTGGGCCTGGTCGGTGTCGCATTCGTGATCGGCGCGTTCGCGGCTCTGCTGATCGCGGGTTGCCGCATCGCGCTGCGATCACGCGATCGATTCAACTTCTTGATGGTTGCGGGGATGACCGCATTGCTGACGGTGCCCGCAGCCCTGAACGCCGCCGTGGTGATGGGGATGGTGCCGCCGAAAGGCATTGCGATGCCGTTTCTGTCGTACGGACGCACGTCGCTGCTGGTGAGCTTCATCGCGGTCGGAACACTCGTCGGAATCGGGCGACGCGAAGCGCAAGCCAAGGAACCCGTCGCCGCCAGCGGCGACTCGTGGCGGTCATGGAGTCCGTGAACCACAACCTCAAGACTCCGCTCGCCGTCGGACAGCGGCTCGCCAACACGAGTCGAGGGACGTTCGTGATCGCGGGCGGCGGGACTGGGGGACACGTCACGATGGCGCTCGCGCTCGGAGAAGAGATTGCGCGGCGCGGCGACGACGTGCTCTTCATCGGCTCGGAGCGCGGACTCGAGGCGAAGCTGGTTCCGCAGGCCGGCTTCGAGTTGGTGAAGCTGCCCGCGCAGCCGCTGCTGGGTCGCCCGCTCCTTGCGCGCGCGGCGGGCGCGTTCGCACTTGCCGGCGCTTCTGCGCAGGCGCTTGCGTTGCTGCGACGGCGCCGCGTCCCGCTGGTGCTCTCGGTGGGCGGCTACGCGTCGGCACCTGCGGCCGCGGCCGCCGTGCTGGCGCGCGTACCGCTGGTGCTGGTCGAGCCGAATGCCGTTCCGGGTCGCACGAACCGCGCGATGGCGCGCTTTGCAGCGCGCGTCTTCACGGCATTCGAAGCGGCCGCTCCGCCGTTCGTCGCGACGCTCGGAGCGGAGCGCGTGCTCTCGCTCGGCGCGCCGATGCGCCGCGACCTGCTCGACGCCTTCGCGAACGCTGCGACGAGGCGGCGACCGGCGGCGCCGTTCCGCGTGCTCGTCATCGGCGGCAGCCAGGGCGCCCATCAGCTCAATGAGGGGATGATCGAAGCGCTCCGCTACCTCGACGCAGCTCGTTTCGAGTTCTTCCATCAGACCGGAGCCGCGGATCGCGAGCGCGTCGCGGCCGGTTACGCACGCGCCGGTTTCAAGGCCGAGGTGGTCGACTTCGAGTCGAAGCTGCCCGCGCGCTATCGCTGGGCGGACATCGGCGTGTGTCGCGCAGGGGCGCTCACGGTGGCAGAACTCGCGCTCTCGGGTTTGCCCTCGCTGCTCGTTCCGTACCCGCACGCCGCCGACGACCACCAGCGCGCCAACGCGCGTTCGCTGGCGCAAGCCGGCGCGGCGTGCGTGCTCGATCCCTCCAGCTTCGACGGCAAGCAGTTGGCCGACGCGCTCTCGACACTCTGCGAGCGACCGGAGACGCTGCTCGAGATGGGAACGGTCGCGCGGTCGCTTGCGCGACCGGACGCAGCCGCGCAGATCGTCGACGTCTGCCTTGCCCTTCTCCCCGACCGATCTGCGCATGGAGACGCCTCCTGATGTTCCGCCGCATTCAACGCGTCCACTTCGTCGGCATCGGCGGCATCGGCATGTGCGGCATCGCCGAGTTGCTCGCCGGCCAGGGCTATCGCGTGACGGGTTCCGACCTGAAGGAAGGCCCGACCGTCGCGCGCCTGCGCTCGCTCGGTGTCGAAGTGCGTGTCGGCCACGAGAGCGAACACATCGGCGATGCCGACGTCGTCGTCTACTCGTCCGCGGTACGACCCCAAAATCCCGAGTTGGTCGAGGCCGAGCGCCGCAAGATCCCGGTGATCCCGCGCGCCGAGATGCTCGCCGAGCTGATGCGACTCAAGGACGGCGTCGCCGTCGGCGGCAGCCACGGCAAGACGACGACCACCTCGCTGATCGCGCACGTGCTGCACGTTG
This sequence comes from Deltaproteobacteria bacterium, assembly GCA_031362725.1. Taxonomy (GTDB): domain Bacteria; phylum Myxococcota_A; class UBA9160; order UBA9160; family PR03; genus PR03. Next base: position 3,226 of record JANLTC010000333.1, read on the forward strand.
CCGGACTGGATCCAACTGCAGTGATCGGCGGTCGTGTGCTGTCGCCGGTCGACGCCGCACCCGTACCCGCGTTGGCGGGCGGCCGTCCCGTCGCGAGCGAGTTCATCAGAACCGGCGCACGGCTCGGCGCGGGCCCGCTGCTCGTCGCCGAAGCCGACGAGAGCGACGGTTCGTTCCTGCGGCTCGCACCGATCATCGCGGTGGTCACCAACATCGACGCGGAGCACCTCGACCACTACGGGAGCGTCGAAGCGCTGCACGAAGCGTTTGCATCGTTCGCGAATCGGGTGCCGTTCTGGGGCCTGTCGGTGCTCTGCCTCGATCACCCGGGCGTGCAGGAACTCCTGCCGCGCATGACCCGTCGCATCGTCACGTACGGGTTCTCGCCGCAGGCTGACCTCGTCGCCAGTGAATTGGAACTCGGCGCGAGCGGCACGTCGTTCACGGTCAGGCGCCGCGGCGAGTCGCTCGGCCGCGCCTTCGTGCCGCTGGCCGGCGAGCACAACGTGCAGAATGCGCTCGCGACACTCGCTGTCGCGCGCGAACTCGAGGTCTCGTTCGCGGTCGCGGTCGCCGCGCTGGCGACGTTCCCGGGTATCGAGCGGCGCTTCGAGCACAAGGGCGAAGCACGCGGCGTTCGCGTCGTCGACGACTACGGCCACCACCCTGCCGAGATTCGCGCGACGCTCGCCGCCGCGCGCCAGGTGCACGGCGGTCGCGTGGTGGTCGTGTTCCAGCCGCATCGCTACTCGCGCACGCAACTGCTCTTCGAAGACTTTGCCACCGCGTTCCATCAGGCCGATCTGCTGGTGCTGACCGAGATCTACGCGGCTGGCGAAGACAAGATCCAGGGCATCGAGAGCGCGCGCCTCGCCGAAGCGATCCGCGCCCACGGCCAGCGCGACGTGCGTTTCGTGGCCGACATCGACGCGGTGCCGGCGGCGCTCGTGCCTTCCCTGGCCGCCGGCGACCTGGTGATCACGCTCGGCGCCGGCAACGTCTCGGCGCTCGGTCCGAAGCTGTTGCAGGCATTGGGAGCGACGGCGGAATGATCGCGGCAACGGCGCGCGCGGCACTGCGGAATCTGCTCACCGAGCGCGTGCGCTTCAATGCGCTGCTCGGCCGCTTCACGTCGCTCGGCGTGGGAGGACCGGCCGATGCGCTGGCGGTTCCGGAGACCGCCGAAGAAGTCGAGGCGCTGGTGGCGCTGTGTGCCGAGCACGACGTTCCGCTCCACGTGTTCGGCGGCGGCTTCAACACGTTGGTACTCGACGGCGGCATCGAGGGCGTCGCGATGCGCACGCAGCGGCTGCGCGAGATCGAGGTCTCGAGTAGCGGACGGCTCTACGCCGAGACGGGCGTTTCGCATGCGCAAGTGACGCGGGTCTGCCAGGAACGCGGCCTCACCGGTCTCGAGTTCGGCGCGGGCATTCCGGGCTCGGTGGGCGGTTGGGTGATGATGAACGCCGGCATTCCGGAGCACGAGGTCGGTCCGCTGGTCGCGGAAGTTCGCGTCGCGACACCGAGCGACGGCACGATCTGGATCGCGCGCGAGGAGCTGCGCTTCGCGTACCGCGGCGTCGAAGGGATCCCGACGCGCGCGGTCGTGCTTGCCGCGCATTTTCAGCTCGCGACCGGCGATCGCGAACGGATCCGCATCGAGGTCGACCGCCATCTCGCGCATCGCCGCAAGACGCAGCCGATCGATCAGCAGTCCTGCGGCTCGGTGTTCAAGAATCCAACCGGCGACCACGCCGGCCGGCTGATCGAGACGGCGGGACTGAAGGGCGCGCGCGAAGGCGGCGCCCAGATCTCGCCGCTCCACGCGAACTTCATCGTCAACACCGGCAATGCGACGGCCGCCGACGTCGTCGCGCTGATCGAGCGCGCCAAGGACGCCGTGCAAGAACAGTGCGGCATCGAACTGATCCCCGAGGTTCGCATCGTAGGGAGGCCCGGGTGATCGGCTGGCTGCGACGCCGCAAGACCGACGACCTGCGGCCGACCTATGCCGACCGCCAGGCTGCGGTCGAGCGCGCTCGCGAACGATTGCACCGCCAGCAGAACTCCGAAGCTCGTCGACGCGCGTGGCTGCGCTTCGGACTGCCGAGCTGTGCGACCTTGGCGTTTCTGGCAGGACTCTCGATGGCGGATCGCGTGGCAGCGCGCAGCGCGGCGACGCGGCCCGAGTTGTTCGTCCTGCAGCGACTGGAGATCGAGGGGGAGCAGCACCTCAACGCCGCCGCGCTGGCGCGCGCCGTGTTGCCGGAGGGCGAGCCCGAGCCGATTGCGCTCGGCGAGATCGCGTCGCGACTCGAAGCGCATCCGTGGATCGCGCACGCCTCGGTCGCGCGTGTTGCGCCGGGTTCCGTCGTGGCGCGCATCGACGAACACGAGCCCGCGGCGCTCGCCTGCGCAGTGGGAGAAGCGCGGCTGTTGGTGAACACGCAGGGCGTCGCGTTCGCGGTCGCAGAGAGCAACGACTGGGACTCGCTTCCCCAGTTGTTGGTGGCGAGTCCGCCGTCACGCGACCGCCGCGATCCGCTGCTTGCGCAGGGCGTCGCACTCGCCCGCGCGGTTTCGGAAGCGGGCTTCACCGGCATCGAGTTGTCGCTCGACGGCGAGGATCCGAACGCGCTGCCAGCGCTGCGCGTGCACGGCCTGGATGCTCGCATCGTACTCGGCGCGGGCGACACGGCGCGCAAGCTCGCGAAGCTGGTGCGCGTGCTCGCTGCAGAGCGCTCCGCCGCACCAGAAGACCGGACGCTACGCGCCATGCCTGATGACTCGGCGGGCCAGGCGCTGCGCGCCATGCGGGCACGCGAGATCGATCTCCGCTTCGAGGAGCAAGTGGTGTTGCGGCCCGTCGTCGCTCCAGAGATGGGGAACGACGGCCCGACGTCCGGCGCGAATGCGTCGGGTTCTGCGACCGGCGTCCCGGCGTCGCGTCGTGCAACCGGAGACCGGAGCGGCGAAAGCCGGCGGCCTCCCGAGCAAGGGAAGGGGTGAGAGGAATGGCCCGCAAGGAAGACCTGATCGTCGGACTCGACATCGGAACGACCAAGATCTGTGCCGTGGTGGCGGAGCGAACGGAAGACGGAGTCGACGTCGTCGGGATCGGTACGCACCCGTCGCGCGGACTGCGCAAGGGAGTGGTGGTCGACATCGACGCGACCGTCGAGTCGATCAAGCATGCCGTCGAAGAAGCGGAACTGATGAGCGACTGCGAGATCTCGTCGGTCTACGCGGGCATCGCAGGCGGTCACATCCGCGGCTTCAACTCGCACGGCATCGTCGCCGTGAAGGATCACGAAGTCTCCGAAGGAGACGTGCGGCGCGTGATCGATGCGGCCAAGGCCGTCGCGATTCCGATGGATCGCGAGGTGATCCACGTGATCCCGCAGGAGTTCGTGATCGACGAACAGGACGGGATCCGCGAGCCGCTCGGCATGAGCGGGGTCCGGCTCGAAGCCAAGATCCACATCGTGACCGCGGCCGTGACCAGCGCTCAGAACATCGTGAAGTGCGCCAACAAGGCGGGCCTCAACGTGATCGACATCGTGCTGGAACCGCTGGCATCGGCCGAGGCGGTGCTGGCCGGCGACGAGCGCGAACTCGGCGTCTGCCTGATCGACATCGGCGGCGGCACGACCGATCTCGCGGTGTTCTGCGATGGCTCGATCGCCCACACCTCGGTGCTGGCATTGGGCGGCAATCACATCACCAACGACATCGCGGTCGGGTTGCGCACGCCCTTCGACGAGGCCGAACGCACCAAGAAGAAGTTCGGCGTCGCATCGGCGCGATTGCTCGGAAGTGACGACATCCTGTCGGTCTCGAGCGTCGGCGGACGCCGGCCGCGCGAGGTCTCGCGCAAGCTGCTCTGCGAGATCATCGAGCCGCGCGTCGAAGAGATCCTCTCGCTCGCACGGCAGGAGTTGATGCGCGCGGGCATGGAGGACCGCATTCCGTCGGGCATCGTGCTGTCGGGCGGATGCGCAGCACTCGCCGGCATCGCGGATCTCGCCGAGGAAATCTTCGAATCGCCGGTGCGCGTGGGAATGCCGACGCGCGTCGGCGGGCTGCAAGACGTCGTGCGCGATCCGATGTACGCGACTGGTGTCGGCCTCGCGCTCTACGGAGCGAATCACGGCCGCGCGTTCCCGTACAGCCGCTTCCGGATCCGTGATGAATCGATCTTCCGGCGTGTGCGACAACGAATGCGGGAATGGTTTCACGGCGAATTCGACTGAAAAAGCGCTGCGGTTTAGTGGGTCTTATGTAAACTGCGCACAATATATTGCGCCGTTCGTGCCAAGGGGGGTGAGTATGGCGCCGAGCAACCGCGACAAGCGGCCGGCGGACACGCACGTGTCCGCCCATTCATCACGACAGGCTGACACGCAGGTGTCTGCCCATGCATCAGGCCGGAACGCATACGGTTCCGGCCGCGATCAACTCGAGGGCGACTCCGTCGATCTCCTCGAGATCGGTCCGGAAGACAGTTCGGAAGACCTGCTGGACTTCGAGAACGGAACGAAGCTCCAAGCCGTGATCAAAGTCGTCGGCGTCGGCGGCGGCGGCGGCAATGCGCTGAACACGATGATCGCCTCGGGTCTCGCGGGCGTGGAGTTCGTCGCGGCGAACACCGACGCACAGGACCTCTTGAACAGCCTCGCGCCGGTGCGCGTGCAGCTGGGCAACGAGATCACGCGCGGGCTCGGCTGCGGCGCGAACCCCGACAAGGGTCGCGATGCGGCGCTCGAAGCGCGGGATCGATTGCGCGAGCTGCTGATCGGCGCGGACATGGTGTTCGTGACCGCAGGCCTCGGTGGCGGCACCGGAACCGGCGCCGCGCCGATCGTCGCCGAGGTCGCCCGCGAAGTGGGCGCACTCACGGTGGCGGTCGTCACGAAGCCGTTCCTGTTCGAGGGGCGCGTGCGCCAGCGACACGCCGAACGCGGGCTCGACGAACTGCATCGCGTCGTCGATACGCTGATCACGATTCCCAATCAGCGCCTGCTCGCGGTGGCTGGGAAGAACACCAAGATGAAGGACGCCTTCCGGCTGGCGGATGACGTTCTTCTCGGCGCGGTGCGCGGCATCTCGGACCTCATCACCGGACATGGCCTGATCAATCTCGACTTCAATGACGTCCGGGCGATCATGAATGAGATGGGCATGGCGCTGATGGGTTCAGGCGTCTCGAAAGGCGAGACGCGCGCGACCGACGCGGCGCGCGCGGCGATCTCGAACCCGCTGCTCGAGGATCTCTCGATGGAGGGCGCGCGCGGCGTGCTGATCAACTTCACCGGCGGGCCGGACATGACCCTGCACGAGGTGGAGGAAGCGGCGAAGCTGATCCAGGAGTCCTCGCACGAGGACGCCAACATCATCTTCGGTGCGGTGATCGACGAAGCGATGGAAGGCGAAGTGCGCGTCACGGTCATCGCGACAGGCCTCGACGACGGCCGCATCGGCCGTGGTCGCGATCGCACCGAGCGCGCGACGGAACGCAGCAGCGAATTCGGCAAGGTCACGCCGTTGCGGCGCGACCCCGTCGAGATCGGGCGTGAACCGGGCGCCGCCGCCGAGCACGATTCCGAAGTGCAGGCACGCGGTCCGCAACAGGAACCCGTGCAGGAAAAGCTCGAGGGTTTCGACTCGCCCTTCGAAGACGAGTTCGACGAGCCCGCTTTCCTGCGCAAGCGCCGCGGCGACGAGGGGAACCGAGAGACCCCTGCGTTCTTGCGCCGCTCCGCCGACTAGTTTCGAGGGAGCGGCGCAGATGGCGCCGGAGCGGGTGCGGGTCGAGATGCGCGGTGCTGTTGCGCTGGTCGTCTTCGACGACCCCGAGCGCCGCAACGCGATGACCGAGGCGATGGGCCGGGCCCTCACGCAGGTGGTGGCCCGGCTCGGTGCTGATCTCTCCGTGCGTGCAGTCGTTCTGACCGGCGCGGGCGCGGCCTTCTCTGCTGGCGGCGACCTCGCGATGCTCGAGGACAAGTCGCGCGCCGGGCGAGCGGAACCCGGCGAAGCGGCGCGTGCAATCAATCGCGCGTTCATGCGCGACTTCTACGCGCTCTTTCTCTCGGTGCGGAACCTGCCCTGCCCCAGCATCGCGGCGATGGAGGGCGCCGCGATCGGTGCCGGGCTCGCCGTCGCGTTGGCCTGCGACCTGCGGATCGCGGCTCGCGAAGCGAAGCTCGGCCTGAACTTCGCGAAGCTCGGCATACACCCCGGGATGGGCTCGTCGTGGACCCTTCCCCAGTTGGTGGGTCCCGCCCATGCGGCCGACCTGCTGCTCAGCGGTCGCATCATCGACGGTGACTTCGCCGAGCGCATCGGTCTCGTCAACCGGGCCGTTCCGCGCGAGAGCGTCTTGACGACCGCGCTCGCGCTGGCGGATGAGATTGCGTCGTGCGCACCGATCGCCGTGCGCGGTGCCAAGCGTGCACTTGCTCGAGCGGGCGCAGTCACGCTCGAGGAGCAGCTGGACTTCGAAGCGGAGCAGCAGGCAGTCTGTTACGAAAGCGCGGACCTGGCAGAAGGTCTTCGCGCGGCCCGCGAGAAACGCTCGCCGCGCTTCGAGGGTCGTTGATCATCATCGCATCGAGGGGCTTGTCTCAAGCCGGGGAGAGTTTTCGTCGAATGAGCATCGGAACGTATTCGGGGGGATTCGTGACGCGCGCCATTCGCAGCCACCAGCTCTGGCTCACCGTTGCCTATGTGACCATCATGCTGTTGTTGGCTCGCGCCTACGCCTGAGTCCGACTCAGGGAAGCGCTTCGACCACCGCCTGGATCTCGCTGGCATTGAAGAAGTACGAGATCTCGACCCGTGCCGTCTCCTGCGCATCCGAGCCGTGCGAGGCATTGCGCTCCACATCGGTGCCGAAGTCGCCGCGGATGGTGCCCTTCGGCGCCTTCTTCGAATCGGTGGGACCCATCAGCTCGCGCCAGCGAGCGATCGCGCCCTCGCCCTCGAGCACGCAGACGACCACCGGTCCCGAGGTCATGAACTTCACCAGGTCCGCGAAGAACGGCCGTGCCTTGTGCACTGCATAGAAACCCGCCGCCTGCTGCTCGGTGAGACGAATCATCTTCAGCGCGATCACGCGTAGACCCGAGTCCTGGATCGCCTTCAGGATCGCGCCCGTGGCGTTCTTCTCGACGGCGTCCGGCTTGATGATCGAAAACGTGCGCTCGACGGCCATGACTCGGTTCTCTCCTCGACTGGTTTCGGGGCGCGCAACCTAGCGCAGTCGATCAAGCAACGAACTCCAACCAAAGGATCCCGCGTACTCATGAAGTCGCCGCTCGCCCGTGGCTCGCTACGCGGGAAGCGGAACACGAGCTTCGGTCGGGCTTGGTGGTCGTTCGCGGATCGGAACGGACC
>JANLTC010000369.1:0-1688 GCA_031362725.1 Deltaproteobacteria bacterium
GTGTTCTACCCGCTGGCGTTCTCGCCGGTGTGCTCGCATCAGCTCCCGGAGATCCAGAAATCCATGGAACGCTTCGCCGACGCGGGAGCGGTGGTGCTGGGCATCAGCGTCGATAGTCATTACGCGAACCTGGCGTTCGCCCGCAAGATCGGGGTGAGCTTCCCGTTGCTCTCCGACTTCGACCGCAAGACCAGCGCGGCGTACGGTGTGCTCGACGTTCGGCGTGGCTACAGCGGACGCGCGGTATTCGCCGTCGACACCCAGGGGCGGCTTGCCTACCAGGACGCGAGTCCGGACCCCGATCAGGTGCCGAGCAACGATCGGCTGATCGAAGCGCTGCAGGCGATGGACTAGGGACGCTCACCCTCGCGCCGACTCGGGCCGAAGCGCCGCGCGCGCTGCGGCCGGTGCGCGGCTCCGGACCCGCCTCCCCATGCTGAAGCGCGACCCCACCGTCCTCGTCGTCGATCGTGAGAACGATGCGACCAACGCGCTGATCGCCTACCTGCGCCGCAACCAGCTCGAGGTCCTCTGGGCGCGCGACGGCGAGAGCGCCTTGCATGCGATCGACGAGCGAATCGTGGACTGCCTGGTGGCCGAGCTGCGCGTGCACCGCATCGACGGCATGCTGCTGCTGCGCCGCGCGAGAGAGCGCAACCCGGAAGTGTGCGCGGTCTTGATCGCCGAGGGCGCCGAAGTCGAGAAGGCGGTCGAGGCGATGCGCCAGGGCGCCTATGACTTCCAGGTCAAACCGCTCAACCTCGAGAAACTGCTCGCCGTGCTCCAGCGCGGACTCTCCCACCAGGCGCTGGCCGCGCGGGTGGCCGAGATCGAGGAGCAACTCGACGAGCGGCTCGGCTTCGAGCGTCTGACCGGACGCTCGCGCGCGATCCAGCGCGTCATCGAGCAGGTGCGCGCCATCGCCGCCACCCGGGCGACGGTGCTGATCGAGGGCGAGACCGGCACCGGCAAGGGACTGGTGGCCCAGGCCATCCATCAGAACAGCCCGCGCAAGGGCGAGCGCTTCGTGTGGGTGAACTGCGGCGCCCTGGCCGAGGGGGTGATCGAGAGCGAGTTGTTCGGCCACGAGCGCGGCGCCTTCACCGGCGCCAGCGCCATGCGGCGCGGACGCTTCGAGCTGGCCGACGGGGGAACGCTGTTCCTGGACGAGATCGGCGAGGCTCCGCCCTCGGTGCAGGTGAAGCTGCTGCGCGTGATCCAGGACCGCTCCTTCGAGCGGGTGGGCGGCACCGAAACAATCAAGGCCGACGTGCGGTTGATCGCGGCCACCAACCGCGATCTCGCGGGCGAGGTCAAGATCGGGCGCTTCCGCGAGGACCTCTACTACCGGCTGAGCGTGGTGCGCGTCCAGATGCCGGCGCTGCGCGACCGGCGCGAGGACATCCCGCTCCTGGTCGAGTCCTTCATCCGCGAGTTCGATCAGGAGCACGCGCGCAAGGTGACCGGGATCACTCGCGGTGCGATCGAGCGCCTGATGCAGTACTCCTGGCCAGGCAACGTGCGCGAGCTCAAGAACAGCATCGAAGGGATGGTGGTGTTCGCCGAGGGCCGCCGCGCGCTCGACCTTTCCGACCTCCCGCCGGCCCTGCGCGACGTCGATCCCGAGACCGCGCATCTGTCGATCGGGGTGGGCATGACGGTCGAGGAGGCCGAGCGGATCCTGATCG
>JANLTC010000385.1:0-24697 GCA_031362725.1 Deltaproteobacteria bacterium
CGATCAGCGTGGTGTGCTTCGCACCGGCGCGTTCCTGAACGATTCGCCGCGTGATTGTACCCGTATACTCCCGCGCCATGAAGCGATCGTCCGCCTCAATGCGCGTCGCGCTCCCGCTGCTCGCCAGCACGCTGCTGGTTCTGGCAGCCGGCTGCGGCCCCGACGTGCCACAGGGCGAGCCGGCTTGCAGTGCGCTGCATCTCGATCACAAGCCGACACGGATTCCCGTCATTCTGGTGATCAACGATGCGATGCGCCGCGACCGCCTCGGGATCTACGGCGGACGCGCCGAGACACCCGTCTTCGACCGCTTCGCGCGCGAAAACCTGCTCTTTGACGAGGCCTTCTCGCAGGCGCCCTGGACGCTTCCCTCGGTCTCGACGCTCTTCACGTCGCTCTACCCGTCGCAGCACGGCATGCAGACGATCGCCGGATCCCCGCGCGAGGCGTTGGTGTTGCCCGAGACGCTGACGACGCTCGCCGAGGTATTCCGCGACGCCGGTTACAAGACGGCGGCCTTCGTCAGCAACCCGTGGATGGGAAAACGCTCCGGCTTCGCGCAGGGCTTCGAGACCTATGAGGAGAGCGCCAGCTGGAGTCACGACGGCATGGCGCTCTCGGACGCGGCGCTCGCCTGGCTGCGCACGGTGCCGGATGGCGCGCCGTTTTTTCTCTACCTGCACTACATCGACAGCCATCGCCCCTATCCGGCCCTCGAACTCGACGAACTGCGGGCGCAAGCCGAACGCATCCGCAGCGACGCGCGTCCGGTCTCGGAACCCGCGCGCCGGGCGATCGCGGCGTGGATCTCGATCAAGGACGGCGGTCTCACCGGCTTGCTCGTCGAGCGGCGCATCGCGCTGCTCGAGATGGCCTACGAGAAGGGGATCGCGAACTTCGACCGCGCCTTCGGTCACTTCCTCAGCGGCTTCGATGCCAGCTGGGCCGCGCGAGACTCGGCGATGATCGTGACATCGGACCACGGCGAGTCGCTGTTCGATCGCGGCTACGGAAACCACGGACAGAGCCTGCACGACGACGAGATCGCGATCCCGATGGCGGCCCGGCTACCCGGGGTACGCGCGTCGGTCGACCCGATTCCGTGTCAGGTGGGATTGATCGACGTAGTGCCCACGCTCTGCGACTACCTGGATCTGAAATGCACGCAGCCGCTCTTCGGGCGCAGCTGGTTCGGCGCGTCGCAGGATCGCCGCTGGCTCGCGGCCGAGGGAGTCGGCGGTCAGCCGCGCCACCGTACGATCCGCAATCGCGAGTGGAAGCTGCTGTGGGAGCCGGACCTGCCGCCCGATGGGCCGCTCGCGAGTCCGTTCCGCTTGTATCGCATCGACGCGGACCCGGGTGAGCGCACGGATCTCGCGCGCTCCGAAGCGGCCGACGCACGCCGCGGCATCGAAGCGATGGAGCCCGCGCTGCGCAACGCAGTGCCGCCCTTCGAAGTTCCGGCCGGCAACGTGGCGCCGATCGACCCGGCGCTCGAAGAGCGCCTGCGCGGCCTCGGTTATCTCGACGACCCGCAGCAGCAGCCCTGACGCGTCGCCGGCAGCTAGGGACGTGGGGAATCCTCGAGCCGGAGGAACGCTTCGCAAGCCCTGCGCGAGCGACCGGCGCTCCACTTCGTTGCGCGTGCTTCGGCGACGCGCTGAGCCAAGAACCACCATCTCCAATCGCTCGTTCGCGACGGCGTCGATGCGCGGTCGGAGGGCAGGGCGCTGCGCGTCCCCGCGCCGGCGCATCCTCACGACACCAAGATGGAACGCATCGAACGGAACGCCGCGCGGCGCCTGACGCGGAGTTCGGAGTTCGCGGAATCGGGCAGCTTCGGCGTGCCTCGCTAGCCGGAATCGGATACGCGAATCGCGTCGATTCTTCCGGCCAGGACCTGCGCCAGTCGGAACAGACCCACGATGCTGATGGCATCCGTGATGCGGCCGTCGGTTGCCATGCGCATCGCCTCCTCCAGCGGGACGCGCCGGGTCAGGATCTCCTCGTCCCCTCCAGGCTCTGGCGTGCCCTGCACGAGATCGCGCGCGAGGTAGAGGTGGCCTACCTCGTCCGTCCAGCAGTTCGAGGTGTGGCAGCGGCCAAGGTACGCCCAGCTGCGCGCCTCGATGCCCGCCTCCTCGCGGAGTTCCATGCGCGCCGCTTCCAGAGGGTCGCGGGCGGGATCCCCGCCGCCCTCGGGTAGCTCCCAGGAGTACTCGCTGAGCGGATAGCGCCACTGCCCGACCAGGGTGACGGTGTCGTCTTCCCAGAGCGGCACCACGCCAACGGCGATGCGCTCCGAGTGGACCACGCTGTAGGTGCCGCGCTGGCCGTCGGGCCGGATCACGTCGTCGCAGCGCACGCTGAACCAGGGTGTCCCGTAGATCGGACGCGTGCCGAGCTTCTTCCAGGGATTGCGGATCATCGCGCGGAACCGTAATCGACTCGCACGATGGCTGCCCCGCTAGACCTCTCCGTGATCATCGCGAGCTACGACACCCGCGACCTGCTCGAGGCGAACCTGCGCTCGATCTTCGATCAGCCGCCGCGCTGCTCGTTCGAGGTGATCGTCTCGGACGACGCGTCGCACGACGGCAGCCCTGCCATGGTGAGCGAGCGCTTCCCGATGGTGGTCTTGCGGGTGAATGCGGTGAATAGCGGCTATGCGCGAACCAACAATCGCGCGATCGAGCTGGCGCGCGGCCGCTATCTCTTCCTGCTCAACTGCGACGCCGTCGTGAAGCCGGGCACGCTCGACGCCCTCGTCGGGTTCATGGACGCGAACCCGCGTGCGGGTGCCGCCGGCCCGCTCATCCTGAACGAGGACGGCAGCATCCAGGCCTCGGTGAAGGCATTGCCGTCGCTCCGATCTGCCTTCGTCGGCAAGCGATCCTGGATCTACCGCTGGTTCGGCAACTCGCCGCTCGTGCAGCGTGAGCTGCTGGTGACGGACGTCGCGCCCACCACCCCGCCGTTCCAGGCGGGCTACGTCTCGAGCGCCGCCGTGATCGTCCCGCGCGCGGCCGCCGATCGGGTCGGCGAGTGGGACCCGAAGCTCTGGTGGTTCATCGACGCCGACTACTGCAAGCGCATCCACGATGCCGGCTACGAGGTCTGGTGCGTGCCGTCGGCGCAGATCGTCCACATGGAGCATCGCGGCGGCACGGTGCGCGGCCGCCGACGGCGCTTCTGGGCGATCTACAAGTTTCATCAGGGCGCCTGGATCTATTGGCGGCGCTACTCGGGCTACGGACTCGGCCATCCGCTCACGTGGATCGTCGGGGTCGGTGTCGCCGCGCGCGCCGCGCTCTCGGTGGTGATCCAGACCGGCAAGGAGATCCTCGGTCGCGAGGATCGGTACTGAGGCGCGCCTACCGCGGCAGCGACGAACGCGACGGCATTCTTCCACGTGGGATCTCAGACGTAGATCCGCCAACTCCGGCGGACGGGCTCGCCCAGGCCGTCGCCGCGAACGCACCGCTCGCCACTCAGTTCGGAGGCGTTCCTGTCGCGGCTTGTGGTCGTTGCTTCGAAAGCAGGGGTTCGGCCTCGATCATCGGGACCAGTCCTCTGGCCCAGCGGTCGTGCACCACGGAGTTGAAGTGCGTATCCCAGCCGAGGTCGTACTTGGCTCGCATCGCATCGAGGTCCTGCACGTCCGGGAAGAGGGCGCGCAAGTCCAGCAAGGGAATGTCTTCTTCCTGGGACAGCCGATGAAAAAGACGTTCGAAGTCGGAGCGCGGCGAGTTCAGGGCGGCGATGATGACCGGGATCTCTTGCGCTCGCGCTTCCTCTGTGAGCTGGCGCAGCGGCTGCATCACCGAGTCCACGAGAGCCGGCGAAACGAGCCCGTCTTCGCTCGGGCCCGCATGCGCGCCGGCTGGCGCTTCGCCCGCAGAAACCGTCACCGAAGTGTTGGATTCGGACTCGGGCCGTCGCTGCAGCTCCATGATGGACCGCTTCACGAAGATGTATAGGTGGCTTTGAACGAACGCCGAGTGGAGTTGTCCCTTGAGCCCGTCGACCCATCCACGGGATCGCGAATCCCCAGAGTCTTCTCCGACTTCGGACGGCAGGTAGAGATATCCCTTCGGGTCTGATGCATAGCCGTGTTCATCGTCGTTGTCGGTCGCGAGCACCACGACCAGGTCTGGCTGAAAGCGCTGGACGAAGGCACGCCAAACTGCGTACTCCTGTCTGCTGTTGTATCCGCTGACGGCGAAATTCAGGACCTCGTAGTGGCGATCTCCGCCCGCATTCAGCAATCGGGCGCTCACCTCCCCGACGGTCTCCTCGAACGGCAACCCGTAGCCGAATGCGTGGGAGTCGCCGAGCAAGGCAATCCGGACGACACCCGCGGGTTTCTGGGGCTCCCACTCCGGCCCGCGGAATCCAAAGCGATTGACGTGAAGATCGACCCCAAAGACGACACCGTCATACCCTGGCTTCATCGTGTAGACGACACCGGGAGTAGTCACGGGTTGGTAGATGTCGACGATTGGCCAGAACTTCTCCTTCTGGACGAACAGCCGTACGAGCAGCTCCCCGGCGACCACCGAAAGCACCAGGCCGAGCATTGCAGCGATCAGCACCCCGGCCATGGTCGTCAGCGGACGTGTCTTTCGTTCGCGCACGCGGCCCCTTTTCGGTGTCATGTCGATCGACGAGGATCGCACGGAGCGAGACGGGGGAGCAAGGCATCTTCTGCCTCGGCTGCGGGTGCGATGGCACCACGGTGCTCGAGGTGATCGGACGCCACACGACGCGGCAACGGCGACATCGTCGAGCCGGCGTGGCAGGTCGCCCGACGCTCGAAGAAGCGCTAGTTGCCGACCGTGACCCTCTTCGTGGGGTTCTGTACCACGTCGAGGCCCTGCGCGAAGAACCAGAATGTGCTGGCGATCGTGTGCGCGGGCTCGAGCAGCTTCTGGAAGTCCTCGAATAGCTCGACGGTGTTCTTCCACGTGGACTTCGAGACGTAGACCACGTCGCCCGCCGCGAGATCGAAGTTCTCCGCGGGATCCGAGCCCGACACGATGTCCTGGGTATCGATCTTGAAGACCTCGGGGTTCTCGCGCGTTCCGCGCACGACGAGTACTTCGCCGCGGGCCGCGCCCGGGGCGAAGCCCTTGGCCATCGCGATCGCCTCGAGGACGGTCGTCCGATCGCGCAGGCTCACGACGGTCGGCATCATGACGCTGCCGAGGACGACGACGCGTCGGTCCTCGGCGCTCGGGATCACGAGTGTGTCGCCCGCCACGATCGACACATTCTCGGCGAGGTCGCCGCCGCGCACGAGCTTCTCGAAGTCGATCGGGACCGCCGTGCCGTTGCGGACGAGGCGCGCGCGGCCGAGATCCGCCTCCGCCTTCAGGCCGCCGGCCAGCGCGATCGCGTCGAGGAGTCGCGTCTCTGCGATCAGCGCATGGACGCCGGGATTCGTGACCTCGCCCACCACGCTGAGCGAGCGGCTGCGGAATTCGGTGACGATCACGGTGACCTGCGGGTCGGCGAAGTAGCGCGCCAGACGGTTCGCCAGGTGGCTGCGCAGCTCGGGCACCGTGAGTCCTGCGGCCTCGATCTCGCCGACGATCGGGAACGAGATCACGCCGTCGGGCCGGACGTTCTGCGTGATGTCGAGTTCGTCCTGCCCGTACACCGAGATCTTGAGCACGTCGTCGCGACCGATGCGATACGGAACGATCGGAGGCGCTGCAGGCTCTGCCGTATTCACGGCGGGCGCTGCGGCGGAGGCGGTCTGGGGAGCTTGTTCCGCAGCGGCCTCGCTCGGCGGCGCAACAGGCTTCGTCGCGCAGGCGCCGAGGCAAAGGCCAACGACGACGGCGGCGAGTGCGCGTCGCAAGCGACCCCTTTCGTCGATCGATCGAGTCGACTTCATGTTCCGGCTGCTCCCCCCGCCTAGTAGCCGATCCCGCGGAGCCCGCGCAATCGTCCCCTACTCGGTCTGGCCCTTGGCAGGCATGAGTTGCCGCGAGATCACGGCATCCGCCACCGTCTGCGCGGCCAGCTGCTGACCGGCGTCGTTCCAGTGGTTGTCGCCCCCGCGGAAGTAGAGCTCCTTGGCGTCGTGCGCCCGGAAGGTATCGAGGAGGTTGACGGTCGCGACGCCGTGCCGAGCGGCAGCCGCCGCGACGGCGTCGGTGAGTGCCGTGCGCCGATAGGCGGGATGGCGGTTTTCGTCGACCCGACCGAGGTCGTAGCCCTCCACCGCATCCACTGGCGACGGGATGATCACCAGCAGCAGCGGCACGTCGTGCTGCTGCGCAATCGCGGCGATCCGTCCGAGCACGCCGTCCATCAGGCGCACCTTGAAACGCGCAGAGTCGCTCTCGGGATCGAGACTGACGTCCGCGTCGTAGCGACCGAGCATGCGCTCGCGAACCACGTGGTCGCCCTCGACCACGTACTCGCGCCACTCGCGCCGGCAATCCTCGAGGTCGCGTTCGATCTGTTCCTCGGGCGGAAGCGGGTGGACGAGCAGGCTCGCCAGCACCTTCGCGAAGACGCGATAGAGATACGGACTGTGCTGCGCCATCCAGAAACGCGACTCGAGCTCGGGCGCGATGCTGAACTCGTTCGGGACCAGCGATCCGTCGGGTGCGAGTGTGAAGAGCTTGTTGCGGATCAGATCGCCGAAGTCGTTGTCGGCGAATACGGCGACGATCACCAGATCCGGCGCGAGCCAGCCGAGTTCTTCTTCCAGGCGCAGGCTCACCTGGTCCGGTCCGTACGAGACGACGCCGGCGTTCACCGCTTCGACCGGCGTCCCGAGCGCTGCGCCGAGCTTTGCGCCGAGCTGGTACACGAAGGTCTTCTCGAGCGGCGAGTACTCGCCCGCGATGAACGAGTCTCCGTAGACGACGACGCGCGGACGGGTGCCCGCCGGCAACAGCTCGGCGCCGCGGAAGCCCAGGCTGTTCACCTCGACCCGATTCGATCCGCCGCCATTCACCGCCTGGCGCGTGAAGACGCGGCTGGCACCGGGAATCATCTCGTGCAGATGGCGCGGATGGAGGCGATAGAGCGTCGCGAGCTGCGGACCGGCGAAGACTCGCAGCCCGATCTCCGCGACGACGAGCGTGAACCCGATCCCGGCCGCGGCGAGCGCCAGGTTCGCGAGGATTCGGACGGGCAGCAGCGAGAGCGCCGCGACGCAGATCCCGAGCGTGAGCAGGATCGTCTGCTGCGGACCGAATCCCGGCGCACCGCCGAGCAGCACGTCCGCGGCGAATGCCAGCGCAACGAGCGCGGCTCCCAGCCCGGCCAAGGCGAAGCGCACTGCGAACGAAGGCCGCGGGCTGCTAGTCGCGGAGGTCACGGTGTCGCATCGCTCGCACGCTCAATGCGACTCGAGCTGGTAGTACGACTGATAGGGTTGGTGGCTCGCGCCATGGAGTCGCTCGTCGAAGCGGTTGAGGACGACGCCGACCACGCTGCCGCCGGCGGCCTCGATGCGCTCTCGCACCTTGCGCACGTCCTGCACCTTGGCCTCGCCGGTCGCTGCCACGATCAGCACCCCATCGACGTGGGGCGCAAAGAATCCCGCGTCATCGACGGAGAGGAGCGGCGGGGAGTCGAGCACGAGGAAGTCGCGATGCTCGGCGAGCGCGACCAGCAGCGTGGCGAGTCCCGCGCTCGCAAGTGCCGAGCCCACGTTGCCCTGTACGCGACCGCTCGGGATCAGATCGAGAACACCGGCGTCGGGCAGCGCGCCACTGGTCACCGTGTGCAGCACTTCCTTCGGCTCGGCTCGGCCCGCGAGCAGATCCGCGAATCCGCGCTGGTTCGACACCGAGAAAGCCCGATGCAGGGTCGGACGGCGCAGGTCGCCATCGATCAGAAGCACGCGGCGACCGGAACCGGCCATCGTCCGCGCGAGCTGCGCAGACACCGTGGACTTCCCCTCACCGGGTTGTGCGCTGGTCACCAGCAGCCGCGTGAGACGGGGGGCGCGGCGTTGAAGCTCGAGGGTCGCGAACAGGCTCTCGTAAGCGGAGGCAACGGCCGTTCCCGCGCGCAGCGGGGTCGAAACGGTCTCGGATGCACCCTTGCGATGATCCACGTCCCTCGTGCCTCCCCTTCGGCGTTGCATCGGCGGGCGAGCTGAATCGAGGGGTCGATTGCGGCCACCTCGCCGGACCGGGCAGAGATGCCCTCGGCCCCCCAACGAGTCGGCCGCACGCCGCTGTCGACTGAGTCCTCGAGGCGGCGGAATCAGGCGAGGATGACCGAGCCCGCCGATCGACGCTAGGCACGCGCAGTTGTCGGCGCGCCTCGTTCCCCATCGGTACACTCGCGCCCGACGCGCCTTCAGCGTCGTGCCCGAGGGCCCGCCGTTCCCGAGATGACCAACCGACCTTCGATCCAGCTGGCACTGCTACTGGGCGAAGGGTTCCTGCTGCTGCTCTCGGGCGGCGCGATGTTCGTCTTGATCTCACGCAGCGGCGGACCGGACCTGCTCGGCGAGTATTCGCTCGTCTTCGCTTGGATGATGCTGGCCGGTGGCCTCGCGAGCTTCGGGATCCCCGAGTTCATCATGCGCGAGCTCGGACGGCTCGAAGCGGCCGGCGGGCGGCACGTCGTGCACGGCATGGCGATCGGGTCGGCTTTCTCGGTCGCGGCGACGTTGCTGATGGCCGCGGTGGTCCCTCTCTTCGGTTACGCCGCGCCGCTCCGGTCGGCGCTGTGGATCGCATCTCTCGCGCTCTTGCCGATGATGATCGCAGGGATCTGTCGCGCGGGATTCCTGGCGCGGCGCCAGATGCACATCCTCTTCGCCGTCGCGGCGTGCGAGACCGCAATCGTCGTTACGATCAACACGGCGCTCGTCCTCGGCGGCCACGGCATCGTGGCGCTCACGACGACTCTGCTCGTCGGCAAGCTGGTCGCGGGCACACTCGGGCTCTTCCTGCTGAATCGCTACGCCGTACCGCTTCGCTTCGAGTTCGATCGCGCGTTCGCCCGTGAGCTGCTCGGTCCGATCGTGATCTTCGGGCTCGGCAACGCGCTCGGGATGGTCGCGCTGCGCATCAACACGATCATGCTCTCGGTCTGGGGCACGATGGTCGCCGTCGGCCAGTACGCGGTCGCGACGAAGCTCGTCGAGATCACGCTCATCGTTCCGAGCCTCTTCAACCAGCTGATGCTGCCACGGCTCGCGCGGCGTTATGCGACAGCGGGCACGCGTTCGCTCGGCGAACTCGAGGCGAGCTTCGCTTCGTTCTTTGCCCTCGCGATCCCGGCGGGCGTCGGCGTGATGGTCTTCGCGGAGCCGATCCTGACGCTGGTCTTCGGCGACCGTTTCGCCGAGGCCGCGGTCGTCCTTCGTGTGCTGATGATCTGCTTCCTGGTCGAATGCCTCGACGGGCTCCTCGGCGTCGTCCTGAAGGCGGCTGGCCGGCAGGATCTCGATCTCCGTGTCTACACGGCGAACCCCGTGGTCAATGTTCTCGCGAATTTCCTGACCATCCCCGCGTGGGGCGGCGTTGGTGCCGCCGTCTCGAAGCTGCTCGCGACGCTGTGCTCGAGCACGCTGCGGATCTTCGTGGTGGCGCGGGTCGTCGCGCCGATGCGTTGGTTCCGGCTTGCGGCCAAGCCCGTCGCGATCACAGCGGTGGCCGCGGCCTGTGCGGTGCCTCTGCTCGGGACCGTGCACGGCGTCGTGCTGGCGGCGGGCTACGCGATGGCGTGTGCGGCGCTGCTGGCGGCGACGCACGCCTTCTCGTTCGAGGCGCTCAAGGCCGCGCTCGGAAGCCCAGCCAAGTAGAGCCTGCGGGCCATACCCCGCTAGACTCCCCATCCCGTGCCCGAGCCGCCCCTCGACCTAGTCGTCTCGATCGGACACCTCGGCGACTTCGCGACGCTCGCGAAGTGCCTCGACTCGATCGCCGCCCATCGGATCTCGATCCGCCATGAAATCTGGATCGTCTATAACGGTCCCGGCGGCGACGGCGTGGTCGATCAGATCCGGGCCCGCTTCCCAGCGGTGCGGATCTTCGACGAGCGCGGCCCGCTCGGATACTGCGGGACCTACAATCTCGCGCTGCGCGCCGCGCTCGACGAGGGCCGCGCCCGCTACGTGCTGCTGCTCGACGACGACACCCTGGTCGCGGCCGGGAACTTCGACAGCATGGTGTCCTTCATGGACCAGCACCCCCGAGTGGGGATGGCGGGCTGCAAGACCCTGAATCCCGATGGCACGTTCCAGCAGAGTTTCGCGTTGATGAACAGCTGGAAGCTCGAGCTGCGTACGGTGCTCTTTCCGAACGCCCAATGGCCCGCCCATCTCTATCGCGATCTGGCGTCCGTTCGGAGCGTCGACTGGCTGAATGGCTCGTACATGCTCGTCCGCTGCGAAACCCTCCGCAGGGTTGGCCTGCTCGACGAGCACTACTACACCTACAATTGCGAGGCGGACTGGGCCTACCGGATGC
This sequence comes from Deltaproteobacteria bacterium, assembly GCA_031362725.1. Lineage (GTDB taxonomy): Bacteria > Myxococcota_A > UBA9160 > UBA9160 > PR03 > PR03. The sequence goes on from JANLTC010000385.1 coordinate 10,458, forward strand.
AGCAGGCGGGCGACTCGGTGGTCTTCGTGCCTGACGCGGAGATCGTCCACGTGGGGCGAACCCACAGCATCCAGACGATGGAGAAGTCCTACGCGAGCCTGGTCCGCCATTTTGTGAACCGGTACTACTTCTTCCACAAGCACAGGTCACGGCTCGAGTGCCTGCTCCTGCGCCCCGTCATGGTGCTCGCGATGGTGACCCGGATGATCCGTTTCTCCCTCGTGTACCTGCGGAAGCCGGAGCTCCGATCGATCGCCCGCACCCGGCTGCGCGCCATGGCCCGCGTCGTGCGACTCAGTTTCTCGCCCCGACCGTACGAAATGCCCAATGACCTCTGAGCCCCGCGGCGGGCAAGGGAGCCGATCCGAGTGGATCTAGACCTCAAGAAGTACTGGCGCATCCTGCTCGCCTACCGGTGGCCGATCACGATCGTGACGCTGATTGCGGCCGCTTCGGCGTTGCTCGCGACCTACGTGCTCCCGGAAAAGTACGAGGGCGTCTCGGTGATCTTGGTGCGCCCCTCGAATGATCTGAAGCTGCGCCAGGAAACGAGCGGGCAGAAGGAAGTGCTCGACTTCCCCGTTTCGCAGCAGGCGCCGATCGACGCCGCCTCCAAGACCTACATCGAGGTCATCAAGACGCGGACCGTCACCGCAGAGATCGTAACGTCGCTCGGCCTACACACTCGCGTGAGGCCGACCGAGGAGCAGTACTGGAAGGAGCTCCTGCAGATCGCGAAGGACGAGATCAAGGACGCGATCGACTACCTGCGCGCTCTCTCGAAGTATGGACGCGTCGAGGAACTCGACCCCGTGGTCAAGGCCGCGGAGAAGATCGAGGAGAACCTCGAGATGGAGCCGACCAAGGACACCTACGTCTTCCAGATCAAGTACCTCGCATCGAACGCGATCGATGCGGCGGCGGTCGCCAACGCGGCGGCGGACATCTTCATCACGCAGATGGCGGAGTCGAGCGAGAGAGACGGGCGCAAGGGCCGGGAGTTCCTCGAACGCCGCCTGGCCGTCGTGAGCGAGGAGCTCGCTGCCGCGCGGCAGAAGGTCGAGCGCTTCAAGGAATCGCACCACACGTTCTCGATCCGCGACGAACACAGCTCGAAGCTCGGCACGATCGCGTCGCTCGAAGGCGACTTCGAGACGGGCCAGGCCAGGCTGGCGGGCCTCCGTCGCGAGTACGCCGACGATCACCCGCGCGTCGCGAGTCTGCTCGCCGAGCAGCACAAGCGCGTCGACTCGATCCAGCGCTTGAAGGCGGAGCTCGCGAAACTTCCGGGCGAGGACAAGGAGCTCGCCGACCTCGAGCTCACCGTGCGGGTCGCCGAAGACAAGTTCGAGTTGATGTCGAAGAGCTTCGAGGATGCCCGGACCAAGGAGACGAATCTCGCGAGCGAGGTCCGGATCCTCTCGCGGGCGGAGGCTCCGACCTACCCGATCAAGCCGATCAAGTGGAAGTTCATGCTCGGAGGCGCCGGGCTCGGACTCGTCGCGGCGCTGCTGCTCGCGTTCATTCAGGAGTTCCAGGACATCCGCATCCGCAGCGTCGGCGATGTCGGCGAGCAGATCGGGCTTCCGGTGTTGGCGACGATTCCAAACGACAAGTGACGGCAACTCATCTGCAAGACGCCCAAGAGTCGGGCAACTCTCATCTCAGCTGCGCGCTCTTGCGCGCATGATGCACGAAAGACGCGGAACGTGCTGGAAAACGACGTTCGAGTTTCCGGCCTTCCCGCGTCCCTCTTGTGTTAGATTGGAACCTTATGAAGCTCCCCACCGTAGCCTCCCCGCTCTACGTGAAGCTCCGGAAGCTCACGCCGTGGTCGATGCGCCCGGACGTTCGCGGCGCGTACAACCATCTTGCCAAGCTCCTCACCTACGGTCACACCGACATCTTCATGACGGTGAACATCGAGACGACCTCGCAGTGCAACATCAAGTGCCCGTACTGCCCCGTCTCCGTCTTCGATCGTGGCAAGCACCTGATGGAGGAGTCGCTCTTCCACAAGATCATCAACGAGCTCGCTGAGGTCGGGTTCAAGGGTCGCGTATCTCCGCACTTCTATGGGGAGCCGTTGGTCGACGCGCGGCTACCGGAGCTCTGTGCCTACGCCCGCGAGAAACTCCCGGCGGTGAACATCGTCGTACACAGCAACGGCACGCGCATGAACAAGACGGTCTTCCACAACCTGCTCGACCACGGCGTCACGGGCTTCGTGATCACGAACCACATGGGGCTCGCCACGAAGCAGGTGACCCGCCTCCTCTCCGAGATCAGCGAGGCGGACAAGGAGAAGATCCGCTTCCTCGACATCGACGAGACGCCGCTCTTCAACCGCAGCGGACTCGTCGAGCCGAAGAACCTGCGCACCTTCAAACGCTGCCACTACCTGTCGGACGAGATCGCGATCTCGTACCAGGGCAACGTGCTCTGCACGAACGACTATCTCGAGAAGCACTCGTTCGGGAACGTCAACCAGCAGAAGCTGATGGACATCTGGCACTCGCCGTTCTTCACCAAGGTGCGGAAGGACGTGCGCAAGGGCGTGTTCGAGCTCGAGATGTGCAAGAAATGCGTGCACGGGTGCGGGCAGGAAGCGAAGACGGACCCGACGGTGCCCGTGACCCAGGAGCTCTCCGTGCTCCAGGCGAGCGGGGCGGACGGCGGTCGCTAGCAGCGTCCGGTGAGCGACGCGTTCGCGACCAAGCCCACCCCGGGATTGCTGGCGGGCCGGCTCGGCGACGGTCCGTTCGGATCTGCGCTCCGACTCGTGGCGATCGGGGCCGGCGCAGGGCTCTTCGCTGCGCTGATCCTGTACGGCACGAAGGCCGTCTTGCTTTGGCTCGTGATCGCCGGCCTGCTCGTGCTGATCCCCACCTTCATCGTCCGCGATCACCGGCTCTATTGGCTGGCGCTGTTCTTCCTCGTGATCCAGTTCGAGATCAAGAAGAACCTGAACGACGGCCTCGCGATCGTCCGCGATTTCCACATCGACTACACGCTCTACAACTTCACCTTCGAGGTGCGCGGAAGCGACCTCGTGTTCCTGATGCTCGCGTTCTTCTGGATCCACGACATCGTGTTCCACGGCCGCCGGCTTCGTCTGCCTCGGGCGACCTGGCTCGCCGTGATCTACCTCGGCATCTGCGTGCTCTCGCTCTTCGGCGCGCGATGGCCGTACCTCGGGATCGTCGAGATCGTGCGGCAGATGCGCTTCGTGATCTTCTTCCTCTACGCCTACAACAATCTCTGCTCGCCGAAAGCGCTTCGGCTGATCGCGGCGGCGGCGATCGCGATATTGGTGTTTCAGGGCGCGGTCACGGCGGGGCGCTACGGGTTCGGCTTCTACGAGACGCTCGCCTTCGGAGTGGATCACCAGGACGAGCAGGAGCGCGACAAGTACCTGCAGATCGACCGCGAATCCGGGAACAGCACACGCCGCGCGTTCGGCACTGGCCTCGCGCCGGGATCCACGGGCAAGCTGTGCCTGATGCTGATCCCGTTCGCGCTGCTTTGTTGTCTTCCGAACCCCCTGCTGCGGAGACAGGGAATCATCATCGTTCTCTTCGCGGCGAGCGGCGCAGCGCTGCTTCTCACCTACACGCGCAGCTTCTTCCTCGCCGCCGGGGTCGAACTGCTGGCGGGCTTCCTGATCGCGGTCTGGCGCGGTTATCTGCCACGCACCGGCGCGCTCGTCATCCTTGCACTCGCCCTCGTTGGCGCCGCAGCGGTCGCGCCCAAGGTGAGCGAGATGTTCCACTACCGGAAGAACTCGTACACCGTCCGCTTCGCGCAGTACGAGTCGTCTTATGCGCAGATCAAAGCGCACCCGCTCCTCGGACTCGGCATCAACAACGGAACGGGCCTCAAGCGCGAGTACGTGAGAACGTCGTACAACGAGGTCGACCCGAACACACAGTCCTATGCCGAGCCGACCCACAATCTGTATCTGGCGCTCGCCGCCGACATCGGGATTCCGGGCGCGATCCTCTTCTTTGCGTTCTTCGGAATCGTGATTCGTACCGCGTGGAGGCTCAGCGCGACGAGCCGCGATCCCACGACCGCGTTCTTCGCGAGCGCAGTCCTCATCGTATTCGTCGGCGTTGCGACTTCGGCAATGGGCGATCCCTTCCACGAGGACGCCACGCTCGCGCTCGCCTGGATGTACTCCGGCGTGATTCTCGGGCTCTCCGACGCGGAGCGTGCGTCGCGTCGCAGTGTCGCTGTTGCCTGATACGAGCGCCCGGGTGCATCAATCGGCGCAGATCACCGGCCCGGACCAGGACGACGCGGGCACCGACGGCGAGATCATCGTCTTCCTGCTGTGGCATCTCGGCGACGTACTGATCGCGACCGCGCTGCTGCCGGAGCTCGAGGCCCGTCACGGTCGCAAGCTCAGCTTCGCGACGACCGCTCCCTGTGTCCCGATCGTGGCGCGCCACCCCTCGCTCGCGCGAATCCGCGTCGTCGATCGTGTGGCCCCTGTCGTGATGACCCTTCCGATGTGCGCCGATCTGCGCGCTATGCACGAGCGTCTCTACCCGCGTGCGGCCGCCGTCTACAACCTCCACCTCCCCGTGAAGCTCCACCAGATGCCGCACCACATCGTCGAGTTGTGGGCGCGGGAGGCGCGAATCGACAAGCGTTGGGATGAGTTGCGCCCGGCGTACTACCCGGTGTCACCCGATGGGGGGCGGGCGGTCGAGGGCGCGTACCTCGTGGTCGGCAACGGCGGCTCCGCACGAGGAAAGCACTGGCCTGCGGAGCGCTGGCAGAACGCGATCGGCGCGCTGCGCGAACGCCACCCCGCACTGCGCTTCGTGCAACTCGGCGTGGCGAGCGACCCGCTCCTCGACGGCGTCGAGGACCTGCGCGGAACGAGCATCGACGAGAGTCACCGTCTGCTGCGCGGTGCGCGCGGATGCCTCACGACCGACTCGTTCCTCGCCCACCTCTCCGCGGCCGCTGATCGTCCGACGATCGTACTCTTCGGCCCGACCTGCCCCACCCAGTTCCGTCCGCTCGGCGGACCACACGTGATTCCGCTCGGCGGCCATGGCTTCCGGACGCCGTGCACGCGGAACCTCTGCCGGTTCACGCCCGGATCGCCGTGTCACGCCTTTCCGGCGACGAAGCGCGTGATTGCGGCGGTCGATCGGATCCTGGCGCGCGCTCCCCGACCCGCCTGATCCGCGCCGCACGACCACGACGAACTCGCGCTCGCGCATCTCGGCGAGCGCAGAAGAAGCCGCCCGGCGGAATCGAAATCAACACACGATGGTGTGGTCTCGAACCCGGAGCTCGAACGAGGTTGCGCTGTTGGCCGTCCTTCACGAGCGAGGTCGGGATCACCGTCGTGACACCGCGGCGAGGAGATCCAGCCACACCGGCTTCGTTCTGCAACCGGACGCGCACCGCGAAGAGCCCCATGCAGTCTGATGCGTCGGACGCATGCGGGCGCGAGGGGCGTGTTCCATCGCGAGCTGGCAAGCCGAGACGCGAAGGTCGGCAGTCGCGGAGCCCGCGAGCGAGCCTCGAGTGGCCGAGAGCCGAACGAGTCCCGCAATCAACCCCCGCGACGCGCGGTGCTCGTCACCGGTCTCCGACGACCTCGCGATAGACACGCAGCGTCTCGCGCGCCGTACGCGACCATGAGAATTCCGACGCCCGCATGAGGCCCTTGGCGCGCCGCGTCGCGTGCAACGACGAGTCGCTGAGCAGCGCGTGGACCGCTTGCGCGAGACCCTCGTGATCGTCGGGCGGGACGCATGTCGCCGCATCGCCGACGATCTCCGGCAGCGAGGTCACGTCGCTCGTCACGACCGGCGTGCCGCACGCCATCGCCTCCAGCGGCGGCAGCCCGAACCCCTCGTAGTGCGAGGGGAAGAGGAACACCGCAGCGCCGGCGTACAAGAGCGGGAGATCGTCGTGTTCGATGTGGCCGAGGTTCTTCACGTCGTCGTCGAGGCCGAGCCGCCCGATCTCGCGATCTTCCTCGGATCCCCACATCCGTCTTCCCGTCAGGACCAGCGCATGATCGGTGCGGTAGCGCGTCTTCAGCAGGTGATAGGCGCGAAGGATCCCGACGATGTTCTTGCGGGCCTGAAGCTTGCCGACGTAGAGGACGTAGCGCTCGGGCAGCTCGTACTTGCGCCGAACGGCCGCCGTCGCCGCCACGTCGAGCGGCGGGTGATACCGCGCCTCGGCGCTCAGGTGCACGACGGACACCCGGGCCGGGTCGATTCGAAACAGTCGCAACAGATCCGCTCGGGTGCTCTCGGAGACACAGATCACCCGATCGGCGGCTGCGATTCCACGCCGCATGAACGTCGTGAGCCGCAGGCGCACCGGAAGCGGAAAGAACTCCGGCCGCACGAAGGGCGAGAAGTCGTGGACGGTGAACACGGACCGCCCGCCCATGTACAGCGGCGGGAACAGGCACGCGTGAACGAGGTCGACCTGCGAGCGCCGGATGGCGAGCGGAAGTCCGAACGCGAAGCGGGCGATCTTGGAGCCTGGGTTCACGACCTCGGCTCGAAAGCGCGGGCCCAACTCCGCGATCGAATCCGCGGCCGCGACCGATCCACAGTAAACGGTGAAGCGGTCGTCGCCAGGCTGCTCGGCGAGGCCACGGATGAGCTCACGCTCGTAGGTTTCGACACCACCGCCGTGGGATCCCAGGCGATCCGCCACCAAGCCGACGTGCATGGTTCTCTGCTCCGAAGGGGCGCTCGTGGCGGAAGCGCTCGATGCCCGCCGCTTCCTCCGCCCACTTGGAGGAGCCGCTCGGAGCAGAGCATAGTCGGTACACGGTGGATTTTCTCAAAGCTCGATTGCGTGTCTGGTGATCTGACCCGTAGAGATGCCGACCTCCGCGCTCGGATGGCGATTCCGTCGCGGGGCATCCGGGCGCAAGCTCCACGCGCCGGAAGTGGCCCGCGCCGTCCCGTCCTCCTCCGAGGCCCCGATGAAGCGCCGTTGCTTCCCTCGCTCGAGGGCCGCTCGCAGACGGCCCATGGCGTCACCATCACCGAACTCCGCTGCCGGTTTTTTCTCAGGACTCGCACCGGCGAGCGGCTTCAGGTGTCATCGCAGCGCTGCGTCAACCGGTTCGAGGACGCAGCTGCGCGGGAGCCAGTTGGCCATCGTGGTCCCATCGCAGCTTCAGGGCCGCATCGAACGAAGGCGCACGCCTGCGTTCTGCGCGAGTCGCGCGATCAGTGCTGCGCGGTGCGCGTTCGGCCCGGGTCGGAGGTACGACATACACATGAGGACGTCTTCGCCCTCCTGCTCGCGTTGCGAAACGCCCCGCTGCGGATTCGCAGCCAGAGAAGAGGGACGTTCGGCGGCCCGGCGATCGTGCGGTCGACGACGTCGAGCGCAGGAAGCCGCGCGGCGTTGATCATCGGCTTCCACGCGGAACCGAGGGGTCTGCTCACGCGATCGCTGGCTGTAGATGGTAATCTCGGCAACCGCTCACGGGTCGCACGAAGCCTCATTGCGCGGAGAACGAGGAGGTGCCGAGATGGTCCGGATCCACCGTGTGTTCGCATGCACGCTCGCGGCGCTTGCGGGCTTGCTGCTCGCTTGTCCGCAGGCGCAGAACCGGGAGTCCGTCGCACAACGCGCACCGGAGGCGCCGGTGAAACGCAGTACGCCCTCCCGATCGAGCACGCCCGCCGCGCCCACGAAGCTGTACACCGGCGGCACCCGTCACCTGCTGTTCCAGATCTTCACCGGCAACACGGATCCGAAGTTCCCACCGGGCAGCGGCGATCGCATCTTCACCCCGCCGCCGCGCGAGAAGCTCGTCGAGATGGCACGTACCCTCGTCGACCGGATCGGCGGCACCGGCGACGCCCGCAACAAGCTCGGCTTCGCGCTCGGACCGATGGCGTTCGACCACACGGACGAAGAGACCGTGCAACTGATCCGCGACGGATTCGCGATCGCCGAGCAGCTCGACCTCGCAGTGGCCTTCCACATCGAGGAGTCGATGTTCTGGGCGTCGCGCAAGGATCTCTGGGAGAACCCGGCCAACATCGAGTGGCTCGATTGGAAGGGAAGGCCAAACACGGGTCGGCGTATCGACTGGGGACCGAAGCCGACCAAACTGAAGCCGCAGATGTGCTTCAACAGCCCGGAGATCGTGAAGCTCGTCGAGGACCGCGCGGCGCTGATCGGCCGCGAGATCGCGAGCGGCGTGGCCGCCCTGCGTGCGAAGGGCAAGCCCGAGCTCTACGCCGGCGTGATGGCGGGCTGGGAAACGCAGATCGGCCGCGACTTCGACAGCAATCGCTCGCTTGGTTACTGCGGGCTCGCCAACAAGGGCTTCAGCGCTGCGAATCCTCCGGCCGACATCGACCGTGAGCGGACCCAGCTCGTCAAGGACTTCATCGAGCTCTGGGCGCGATCGCTCGCCGGGGCCGGTGTGCCGAAGGACTCGATCTACGCGCACATCGCTTTTACCGTGCAGGGCCTCGAGGACGAGAGACGGACGAAACAGGAGAGCTACGCGGAACAGATGAAATTCTCGACGCCCGACGTCGCGTTCAGCCCCGCCTACCGGCCGGGCTTCAGCACCTATCCGGGGCCCGGCACCTTCGCGTCGATCTACGCTGAGCTCGAGAAGCACGACACTCCGCCGTGGGCATCGGCCGAGGGAACCAACGTGTTCCCGAACGGCGCGCCCGGCGAGGCGACGATGGAGACCTATCTCGGCCGAAGCTTCAATCACGGCGCCGCGATCGTCGACGTCTTCTCGTGGGGCATCGGCGGTGAGGCGGAGAAGAACAACATGTTCCGCCTCGTCACCGAGAACGACGAGGCGATCGAGGCCTACCGCAAGTTCTTGCGCGGAGATCCGCTCGTCGAGGATCCCGCGCGCCCGCTCTCGATGCCGGAGTTCCGCTCGAAGATCGAGCGCATCCACAGCGAACTCCCGGCCTGGGTGAAGCGCACCGGCGACCAGAAGGGGGCGGACGCGGTCATCAAGCGACTGGGAGAGCAGGTGAACAAGGGCGACCTCTATGGAGCGAATCGCGTCGCAGACGAGGCGATCGAGCTGATCGAGTCGAAGTGAGTGGGCCGCCGGTCGTGGCGCACGCGACCAGCGGGGGAAACGCGGACACGCCGCTGCTGGAGTTCGGACCCGACATGATGCGCCAGTCGGGGTCGAGCGATCCGCCTCGCCTTCCCTCACGACTCGGCTTTGCACCGATCCTGTGAAGCCCAGTGCTGCGAAGTCGAACGGCTCGACCCCGAACTTCACCGCCAGACGCGGGTCGCCACGTTGTTTCCGAACGAAGCCACCCGCCTGTACCTGTTTCCGGCGATGGCCACCGACGTCAGCGTGGAGCGGGAAGCGGGAAGCGTCGTACTTGAACCCCGGCGAGCGAGCGATCACGCCAGCTCAACCGGCCTTCCAGAAGAAGGGTTGATTTACCCAGTCCATGCGGGTAGCAGTGGCCAGCAATTCAGAACTTGCAGGCGTTCCAAAGCTGATCGGTCCATGACGTCGGCAATACCACGTCGGCAATACCAGATAGGGGGACCCGCGCGTGTTCGAGTGGGACGACTACCGACCTGATGCCCCTGAAGACACCCTCTGGGATGCCGTCATTGTCGGTGCCGGAATGGGAGGCAGTTTTCTTGGCTGGTCGTTGGCCCGGCAGGGCCTGAACGTCCTGTTTCTCGAACGCGGCCTGCCCGTGAGTCCGTCTCCCGACGCACCGAGGCCCGGGAGACTGAAACGGCTTCTTCGCCCCGAAAGCGTGGCGGCAGACCTCGCGGCAAGAGGCGTCTGGAATCGGCGGATCACGGTGAACCGCGACGGTCGGACCATGGCATTTTATGCGCCGATGGGAAACGGACCGGGCGGGTCGTCGGCAGTCTATGGAGCGGCTCTAGAGCGCCTCCGGCGCGAGGATTTCGCGGCCGCGGACCACACGAGACTGGACCCCGCTCCTCTACCGAATGGTTGGCCGATCTCCTACGGCGATTTCAATTCCTACTACAAGAAGGCTGAAGAACTCCTCGGCGTTCGGGGCACGGCCGACCCGACCGACCCCGACGATGACTCCGTTCTGGGTATGCCGCCGCCGCTGTCTGAACGAGACAGCCATTTCTTCGACGCGTTCGCCGGCGCGGGTTTGTCACCGTATCGATTGCATGTCGGAATCGACTACAAACCAGGCTGTGTCGAATGTCAGGGCGTGCTCTGTCCGATGGACTGCAAGGCCGAGGGCGCGAACCGGGCGCTTCGGCCTGCTCTCGTCAATCACAAAGCGAAGCTCCTGACTGGTTTCACGGTGGACCGGCTCGGCGCAACGGGCGATCAGATCGAACACGTGATTGGCCGCCTCGACGGTCGTGAAATCAAGATTCGGGCGCGGATCTTCGTGCTCGCGGCGGGCGCACTGAATACGCCGCTGGTCCTATTGAACTCGATCAGCGAGCGATGGCCGACGGGCATTGGCAACGACAGCGGGATGGTCGGGAGGGGGCTCATGTTTCACGCGAGCGAGTATTTTGCCATCTGGCCGACTCGCAAGGTGGATTCCGCGGGGCCTGGGAAGACCCTGTCGAGCCGAGCTACAAACGTCGTCGATGGATTGAAAATTGGCAGCTTCCAGTCATTGGGCACAAAGATCTATCCGTCCCTGATATCCGAATTCTTGGCGGCCATCTGTGAACGCATTCTGCCCTTCAGGGTGCCTCTCTTGAGAATCGGCACTTTCGTAGCGGCAGTCTTCAGCGGATGGTTGTTTCGGCACGCAGGACTGTTCGCCACCGTCGTCGAAGATTTCGCCTACTACGACAACCGGGTCGTTCCAGATCCGTCGACACCGAGCGGCTTGCGAGTCTTCTACAACAATACCGAGGACCTGACTTTCCGTACTTCGGTGCTCCGCAACATCATCCGGCAGCGATTGACGAAGCATCGGGTTCTATTCCTTTCAAGTGGCGACTATCTCAACTATGGGCACCCGTCAGGGACATGCAGGTTTGGGGAGTCGCCTTCTACCAGCGTATTGACGCCGGAGAACCGAGTGCACGGTGTCCCGAACCTCTATGTCGTAGATGCGTCCTTTTTCCCGTCGTGTGGTGGAACGAATCCAAGCCTCACGATTGCCGCGAATGCGTTGCGTGTGGCGGATGCCATTGGACGCCGGTGACTGATTCGGCGTCTTCCACGCTCCGGCATTTCGAGAGTAGGCCGACCGCGGTTCCGCTGCTTCCCGGGCCTGCGGCCCCACGCACGAACCGCAACGAGATCGAACACCCGATGGTGGGCCCGCCTGGATTCGAACCAGGGACCGTCCGGTTATGAGCCGGTTGCTCTAACCGCTGAGCTACGGGCCCGCGAGAGCAGGCGGCGACACGCTACCAGACGCGGCGCTCGCGAACGTCGTCTGGCCTTCGATCGCGTTGATCGCCTCGGCGCCTTCGTTGCCATCATCCCGAAGCGTGAGACCGAATCGCAGTGCGACGAGCTTCGTGGACGGCACCATGAATGCATCCTGCGCGCTGGCGCGCGCCGCCATGGACGCGAACGACGAGCCAATGAAGCTGCCCGTCGCATCGGGGTCAGCTCCGCCGCGAAGCCGGGCTGCTCGCTCGGCAGCCTCGCCAGTCGGGACGACGTCCGCACGACGTTCCCGCATGGACGAACGTGCTGTTCCCGCAGTGGATCCCAGGATCCAGGACTTCCCAGCACACGTACTGCTTGTTGCGCCCCGAGCGGGCGCTATTCCACATCGAAGCCGAGGGATCGTCGGAAAACCAGGATCTGCGCGGGATGGGCTTCGCCTCGAGATTGGCACCTGCACGATTCCCGAGGAGGAAATGATGAAGCGGATGATCCAGCCGGGCGCAGTGGCGCTGGCATTCTCGATCGGCAGCCCTGGTTTCGCGCCCGCACAGACGCCCGAGCAGGAGCAGAAGGAGCAGCTGCAGCTGGCGTCCGAGATGGAGAAGGATAAGGCCGCGAAGTTGCGGTATTTCGCCGCGAGCGCCCCGAATTCGTGCGCGGCCGCACGGGGGCGGTCGCCTCGCTCGTATTGGATGCGCCAAGCTCGCTGTGCCGACGTCGGGATCGAGTCGACCGCGGCGCTGCGAGTCGGCGCGAGGCCTGGTCGGAGAGCACGTGCTTGATCAGTGCGAGTGGATTGGCCTGGTACGCTGCCGACTGGCAGCTGGTTCCTGCCGCAGAATCGCGACGGAACTCGGACCTCTCGATTCGATCGTGCTGGAGGTCACGCAGGGAGCAACGGGTGCCGAAGACACGAGCAGTTGCGGGTGATGCCCCGTCGGGAACGTCAGTGCGAACGACCTTGACGCCTAGCTATCCGGTACCGATCTTGCTTGAGCCGAGTTGGGAGTATGGGACGTCGGCGACGAGGGTGCCGCCTAGGGCGCGCGTACGCAGGCCATGGGCAACGAGAGCGCGTTGACACCTTTGCCCCGGGTAGGACCACTTACCTTGGTGGTAGCGAAACCCAAAAGAAGCGGTTCGGGAGCGACTCGGTCAGGCTATGGGTTCGCAGGGGTGTCGAGAGCGATCGATCGAAGCAGAAGGATCGAAGATGCAGCAGCGCGGAGAACGGAGGGGCGCGTGAGCACGGTCAGCTCGGCTCGACCCGTTGTGGGGGTCGAAGCGATTGGTCGGGCCCGAAACGGTGGCGAAGCGCGTCCGGGGTCCGCCCCGTCCTCCGGAGCCGGCCCCGTGCGCCGTACCGAACCCGCCGTGTCGGAGCGCCGCGCGCTGGGACACCTGCTGATCCGCAGCATCGACGTCGCCGTGGCGGGTTCCGTGCTGTTGGTGACGGCGCCGCTGATGATCTTGATCGCAATCTTGATCAAGCTCGATTCGCCGGGCCCCGCGCTGTTCCGCCATGTCCGGATCGGCGAAAACCGCCGCCGCGGCGACGCGCAACCCGATGACGGCCCCTACAAGCGCGGCGAAAATCTCTTCGGGAAGCCGTTCATGCTCTACAAGTTCCGCAGCATGTACGCTGATGCGCGTCAGCGCTTTCCCGAACTCTATGCCTACGACTACGACGAGCACGAGCTGCACTCGATGCCCATCAAGGTGCTCGTCAGCACAAAGAATCCGGCAACCGATCCGCAGCAGCAGCCCGCGTCGGCGCTGCTCGCTGATCCGCGGCTCACGCGCGTCGGTCGCTGGCTGCGCCGCACGAGCCTCGATGAGCTGCCGAACCTCGTCAACGTGCTGCGCGGCGACATGCATCTCGTCGGACCGCGTCCCGACATCGTCGAGAACATCCGGTACTACGAGAAACAGCATCTACTGAAGCTCGACGTGCGACCCGGCGTGACCGGCCTGGCACAGGTCCAGGGTCGCGGAAATCTCTCGTTTCATGAGACCAACGAGTGGGATGTCGAGTACGTGCGGAATCGATCCGTATGGTTGGATCTGAAGATCCTGTGCAAGACGCTCTGGGTCTCGCTGCGGGGCGACGGAGCGTTCTAGTTCGCAAGCCACGGGTGTGTGGCTTGAAGAAAGAGAGGCGGAAATGCGAGTTCAGTTCATCTTTCCCAATTTCGACTGCCCGCTCGGCTTGAGCATGGGGCAGGCGTACTTGTCGGGTGCTTTGCGCGCGGCGGGTCACGACACCAACATCCTGCACATCAGCGAATGGCTCGACTACCCGTTCCACATCGAGCGGGCCGTGTCCGACGTGAAGGACTACGGACCCGACATGATCGCGATGTCGACCGGGGCGAATCACTACCCCGAAACGAAGATGTTGCTCGCGGCGATCAAGCAGTCGATGCCGTACGTGCCGATCATCCTCGGCGGCATCCACGCCACGCTGAACTCGCCGACGGTCATGAAGGAAGCGCCCTTCATCGACTTCGTCGGCGTCGGCGAGGGCGACGACCAGATCGTCGATCTGGCCCACGCGCTCTCGCACGGCCAGGACACCACGAACATCCCGAACGTGTGGTGTCGCGTGGATGGCAAGATCAAGTCGAACGCGCCGCGCCCGCTGAAGGACCTGTCCAAGGGCATCCCCTGGATGGATCTCGATCACTGGCCGCAGTTCAAGCGCATCACCGACAACCGCCGCGGCTGGGTGAACATGTACTTCAACCGCGGCTGCCCGTATCGCTGCACCTACTGCCACAACAATGGTGTGGCGAAGGTTCTGCAGGCGGGCTTCGAGGCCGAGAACTCCGGCAACGCGGCGCTCGGCTACCTG
>JANLTC010000036.1:0-16761 GCA_031362725.1 Deltaproteobacteria bacterium
CGATCACGTTGCCGCCCACCGGGAACAGCGAGAAGATCGCCTGCTTGCGCCCGGTGTCCTTGTAGACCCAATTCTGGCCGCCATCGTGCGACACGAGAACGACGCCGCCGAGGCCGGCGATGTAGCCCTCCTGCGGGTCCGCGAAACGCACGGTGAACAGGTAAGGATTCTGCGCGATCGTGACCGCAATGCCGGGCGCATTGGCCACACGACTTGCGAGATAGCGGCGCAGGAACTCGGGGTCATCGTCGAGGAAGTCTTCGTAGTCCCAGGGCGGAGAACCGCGCTTGCGGATCCGATCGGAGAGCAGGCCCGCTTCTTCGATCACGGCCGACACGGCCTGCACGCGCGCCTCGAGGATCTCGAAAAGCGGCGTGGGGTCGTCTTCCTTGCCGAACGCCGCCATCTCGGCGGCGCTCGCAACCGGTTCGATCGCGACGTTCAGGTGCGGCAGATCGATGATTTTCTTGGCGAATTCGCGGAGCGATTCGGCGTTTGCGTCGGAGATCTCGATCTCGTTGTAGGAAAGTACGATCGGCGGGACGGAGATGTCCTGCTGAATCGAAGCGCGCTGCCAGCTCTGACCAGCGTTGTCGCTGTGGAAGATGTATCCGAACTCACCAATGATCCAACAATGTTTGACATCCGGAAGGCAATAGATGTCGGTGAGCCCGACGTCTTCGTAGACCTTCTCGCCCTTGCGGACCTTGTCCTGCTCGGGCGGTGATAGCCAAACGAACTGCGGATGCAGCTGGTCGATCGTCAGCGAACGGTCCTGCCAGCTCTTGCCACCGTCATCGGTGAAGAGGCGGCCGCCCCACTCGCCCACTGCCCACGCGGTGTTGGCATCGAGAGCTTGGACGCCGAAGAGGTGGGTGTCCTCGGTCTCCTTGTTGTTCGGCTGGCGCGCCCACGTGAGCCCACCGTCTTCGGTCCGCAGGATGGTGCCCGACTGGCCCACCGCCCAACCGCGCTTCGCGTCTGCCATCGAAACGTCGTAGAGCAGCTGGCGGGTCCTCGTTTCGCCCTTCTTCCAGGTCTTGCCCGCGTCGCCGGAGACGTAGACCGCGCCCCAGTACCCAGCCGCAACGACGTTCTGCGGCGTGGGAGCAGAGACGGCGAACAGATCGTCGTAGATCGTGATGTCCCCGGTTTCCAACTCGGGCGAGAAGTTGGTCTCGTGGCATCCGCCCAAGACGAATGCGCACGCCGCGAAGCCCGCAAGCACTGACGCGGAACGAACCGCGCGTCGACTCGCTCGAGGGGACGTCTTCATGAACTACCTCCGGCCCACCGGGGGCCAAGCTCAAACCGTCTCAGTCGGGACCATCACCGCTCGGAATCACATGACCAGAATCGCGCAATCGGACGTGGCCCAGCGACCGTAGCCGACGGCCCGGGGATTCACTCTCTAAACTAGGCGCCAATGCATTGTCAAGAACGCCAATCAGGGACTCCGTGCCAGGCGACCCGTTGCGGCCCGCAGGCCACGCGAGTTTCGACGCCATGACGCGAGACGAGCCTGTCGAACGAGGACTGCGCATTCGACCGGATTCCGAGCGACCCATCCCGGCATCGACGGGCGCGTCGCCAATCCCGCCGCGTTTCTGGCTGCGCGCGATCGGTGTGCCCCAGGCGGTCCATCTGTTCGGTTGTTTCGGAGCGATCGCCGTTCGCGAAGCCGCGGGCCGATTGCTCGACGTATTCGTCGGAACCGAGGGGAAAGCCATGCGGCGCACGCGGCGACGCGCCGCTGCGGCGCAGCGCATCGCGCGAACGCTCGGCGAGCTGAAGGGACCCTTCGCGAAGGCGGGACAGTTCGCGTCGCTTCGCTACGACGTGCTCCCGCCCGAAGTGCGAGCCGCCTTCGCGACGCTGCAGGACCGCGTCGCACCGCGACCGCTCGCCGAGATCACGGCGGTCGTGGAGGCGGAACTCGGCGCCCCGATCGCGGCGCATTTCATCGAATTCGCAGCGACGCCGCTCGGCGCCGCCTCGGTCGCGCAGGTACACGCGGCCCGTCTCCCGACCGGCGAAGCGGTCGCCGTGAAGGTGCAATTCCCGTGGCTCGCATACTCGCTGCGCGCCGACCTCAGGCTCGCGCGTTTGTTGCTGCGCGCGCTCGGCGGGCGGCGCGCGTCGCGACGCCGTGCTCGGCTCTTCGATGAGTTCGCGGCCGGTCTCAGCGAGGAACTCGACTTCGAGCGCGAGGCACGTATCGCCGCGGAGATCGCTGCGAACCTGGCTGGCGATCCGCAAGTCGTGGTCCCCAAGATCTACACCGAACTGTCTACCCGCCGCGTACTGGTGATGAGCTACCTGCCCGCAGTTCCGATTGCAGATCGGGCGGAGCTCGAGCGGCGCGGGGTACCGGTCCGTGACGTGCTCGCGACGCTTGCGCGCGCTTACGCGAAGCAGGTGTTCGTCGATGGCCTGTTCCACGCCGATCCGCACCCGGGCAATCTGTTTGTGGTCGACGAGCCCGCCGCCAGCGTGCGGCCGCGCGTGCTGTTCATCGACTTCGGGCTTTCGAAGCACCTCGATCCGACGCTGCGTCGTGAAATGCGCCTCGGCATCCACGCGCTGTTGCGTCGCGACGTAGAGCGATTCGTCGACGGCATGGAGCGCATGGAGATGATCGCGCCAGGTGCGCGCAGAGGCGTGCGCGACGCCGTCGCGGCGATGTTCGAGCGCATGGCGGGCGAAGGTCAGATCCTCGGCATTGGCGGCGCGCAGGTCCTCGCGCTGAAGGATCAGGCCAAGCGACTGCTCGAGGAAACTCCCGGTCTGCAGTTGCCGAACGCGCTGCTGCTCTACGCGAAGACGATGTCGTACCTGTTCGCGCTCGGCGAAGAGCTCGCCCCGGACGTCGACATCATGCGCATCAGCATTCCATACCTGCTGCGCTTTCTCGCCGAGCGCGACCAGGACTAGTCAGGGCGGGGCATCCGACTGGCGGAATGCCGTGGCGGAGTCTTCGCAGGTAGCGGCCTACGCGGACTCGAGCGACACCGGCGAGAGGTGTTCGCGTTCGTGTCTCACTTCGCCATCGAGTGTGCGCGACGCTACCGCGCGATCCGCGGCGTGCAGCGCCGGTCCCCTCGTGTCTCATGGACGCCGCCCGAGCCACGCGCGGCCCGGTGATCCAGCCGCGATCCGGGCGCCGGGGCCGCGCGGATCACTCCTTGAACTGGACTTCGTACAGCTCGTTGTCGTCGATGATCTTCTGGATCTCGTCGTCCGAGAGTGTGCCCGTCGCATTGACGGTGATCGACTGCTCGCGCCCGGTCGCGAGGTCGCGGGCCGAGACCGACACGATGCCGTTGGTATCGATGTCGAACGATACCTCGACCTCGGGCTCGCCCTTGCGAGCCTCGCGGACGCCCGAGAGGATGAACTCGCCGAGCAGATCGTTCTCCTCGGCAACGTCGCTCTCGCCCTGCAGCACGCGGATCTTCACCGCAGTCTGATTGTCGCGTGTCGTGGTGAACACGTGCGCGCGTCGCACCGGCAGCGTCGTGTTGCGCTCGATCAGTTTCGCGAAATGGCCGCCGTAGGTCGCAATGCCGAGCGACAGCGGCGTCACGTCGAGCAGCAGCAGCTTTTGTTCGTCCGAAAGCAGGGCTTCAGCCTGGATCGCAGCGCCGATCGCCACCACCTCGTCCGGATTCACACCCTTGTGCGGGCGCTTGCCGAAGAACTCCGCCACGCGCTCCTGGACGAGCGGCATGCGCGTCTGCCCGCCGACCAAGATCACCTGATCGACCTGCTGCGGCGTGAGGCCCGCGTCGCCGAGACAGAGCTTCACGGTCTCCATCGTGCGATCCACGATGTCGCCCACCAGCTCCTCGAGCTTCTCGCGCAACATCACCACCGAGAGGTGACGCGGCCCGTTCGCGTCCGACGCGATGAAGGGCAGGTTCACCTCGGTCTGCAAGCCCTGGGACAGGTCGCACTTCGCCTTCTCCGCGGCGTCCTTCAGGCGCTGGAGCGCCATCGGCTCGGAGCGCAGATCGATGCCCTCGCCGGCTTCGAAGTGCTCGAGAAGGTGGTTGACGACCCGGCGGTCGAAGTCCTCACCGCCCAGGAACGTGTCGCCAGCCGTGGCGAGCACTTCGAGGACGCCGTCGCCCATCTCGAGAATCGAGACGTCGAAGGTGCCGCCACCGAGGTCGTAGACGAGAACCGTCTCGTCGCTGGGTTTGCGGCCGAAGCCGTACGCCAGCGCCGCAGCGGTGGGTTCATTGATGATTCGCAGCACCTCGAGTCCAGCAATCTTGCCGGCGTCCTTGGTGCACTGGCGCTGCGCATCGTTGAAGTGAGCCGGCACCGTGATCACAGCCTCGCGGACCGGCTCCCCGAGGTGTTCCTGAGCGACCCGCTTCATCTCGCGCAGGATGATTCCGGCGATCTCCGGGCAGGTGAACACCTTCTCGCTGAGCTTGATGCGCGGATCCTGGTTCGGACCCTCGGTGATCTCGAACGGCGAGAGTTCGCGCGCGCGACCGACTTCTTCCGAATCGAAGCGTCGGCCGATCAGACGCTTGCTGGCGTAGACAGTGTTGCGCGCGTTGGTGATCGCCTGGCGCTTGGCGAGGTGCCCGACCAGCCGCTTGCCATCGTCGGCGAGCGCAAACATCGAGGGCGTCGTCTTGTAGCCGCCCGTGTTCGAGATCACGACCGGCTGGCCGTTGTCCACCACGGCGACACACGAATTCGTGGTTCCGAGGTCGATTCCAATGACACGACTCATCGCTTTCCTCCTAGCCAGCGGAGCGCCCGGCCGCCGAACGCGCGCAACTCTGCGCGCGCTTCTTCATCCTTCGGATCGATCGCGACTGCAGCCTCGAGTTCGCGACGCGCGTTCGCCTCGAGTCCAGCCGCCTTGTAGATCTGTCCCAGCAATCGGTGATGACCTGCGTTCGTCGCATCGAGCTCGACAGCCGCCATCGCCCATTCCTTCGCTTGATGCAGATCGCCGTGCGTGACCCACGCAAGCCGGGCGGCGCGGTGCAGCAATTCCGCGTCGAAGGGCCGGTACTCCAGCGCTTCGCCGAAGGCACGCAGCGCGGTCGTGAAATCGCGCAGCTCGAGCGCGCTCTCGGCCTCGCGGACCAGATGCTTCGCGCGCTCTTCGTGCGCCTTGCGCTGCACGTCGACGAACTGCTCCTTGTAGATCGCATTCCACGGATCGAATGCGATCGCGAGGCGCACGCCGCCGGCGGCCTCGAGCCAGCGGCCTTCAGAGAACGACGCCATCGCCGCCTCGAAGAGGCGTTTGGCGCGCGCGCGACGGTCGCGAACGAGGCGCGAGTGAAGCGAGAAGACGTGCGGACGGCGGTTGCGCGGCGGCGCCGCAGGACGACTCGGCTCCGCCTCTGTCAGCACATCGGGGGGTGCTTCAACGATCGATTCCAGCGGCGGCTCGGGTGCAGCGGTGTTCGCCGCCGCGGCTGCGATGTTCGGGGTGGCGGGCACATGGCCAGCCGCGGCCGCCAGCGAGCGCTCGATCTCGGCTCGCGCCATCGGATCGGAAAGGAGTTCGTAGGCTTCGACGATCTTCCCGAAGATCCGCTCGAGACGCTTGCCGTACACACCGACGTTGCGGCGAAAGAACCGATCTGGGTGTAGTTCCTTCGACAACGCGAAGTACGCCTTGCGCAGGGCCTTGCGATCCGCGTCGGCCGCAACGCCGAGAATCTCGTGGTACGGGCGCTCGAGCTTGGCTTCGAACTCGAAGATGCGTTGCTGCACTTCGACCGGAATGTCGAGGGTCGAATCAGTGTCTCGCGGCAGCGCGGCCACGGCGGCCGCGTCCCGTTCGTTCGCAGGCGGCGAAGCGGGCGGCGACGCGGGCGGCGGCCCAGCCGAGATGCCTCCGTTGCCCGTGCTCAACACCAGGACACCGGCGGCGATCCAGCGCTCGAGACAGCGATCGACTTCAGCGGGTGCGATGCCGCCGATCGCGCGCAGGTGGGTCCACGACGTCGCGCCGTCGATCCGCGACAGCAGGTATCCCTCGGCGGGCGTCAGTTCGAGGCGCGTAGGATCCACGCCGGGCCCGACGCTCGGGATCCCCTCATTCGTCGCCGCCGTGTTGCCTTGAAGGCGCATGTCCCCCATCCCCGGTCGCAACTTGCCGGTCCGGCCCGTGAGGGCCTCGCCCCCTCATCGGTTTCCGGGACGGAAAGCTGAGTCGGGACGCCGGATCGGCTGCCTCCGACGCACGGCGACGGGCGCGAGATCCCGACCGGCGCCGGGTTCGCCAGAGTCCGCTAGGCGGCGGCGGGAACCATCAGCAGCGCCTCGAGGATCGCCTTCTGGGCGTGCAGGCGGTTCTCGGCCTGGTCGAAGACGATGCTGTGCTCGCCGTCGAGCACGTCGTCGGTGATTTCCTCGCCGCGGTGGGCAGGCAGGCAGTGCATCACCAACGCATCCGGTGCGTGGCGCAACAACCTCGCGTTCACCTGGAAGGGCTCGAAGAGCGACCTGCGAAGCGCGGACTCGGCTTCCTGACCCATGCTGGTCCAGACGTCGGTGTAGACGAACTGGGCGCCGCGCACCGCTTCGACCGGATCCTCGGTGTAGGTGATCCGCGCCCCGCTCGCGGCGGCCAGCGCCATCACCCGCTGGCGCACCTGACGCGCGGGCTGGTGGCTGCGCGGCGTCGCGAGGCGCAGTTCGCCGCCGAGCACCGCGAACGCGTTGAGCAGCGAGTTGGCCACGTTGTTGCCATCGCCCACATACGCGACCGCCACCTTCTCGAGGTCCGCGCGCTCGGTGATCGTCTGCAGATCAGCCATTGCCTGACACGGGTGCAACAGGTCGGTGAGTCCGTTGATCACCGGGATCGTCGCCGCGGCCGCGAGTTCCTCGACGAGCGCGTGGTCGTAGGTGCGCGCGACGATTCCGTGCACCCAGCGCGACAGGTTGCGCGCGACGTCGGCCGCCGATTCGCGAGTGCCGATGCCGACCTGCTCGGGTCGCAACAGGATTGCGTGGCCACCGAGCTGGCTCATCCCCGCTTCGAAGGTCACGTGCGTGCGCAGCGACGGCTTCTCGAAGTACATCGCGAGCGTGCGGCCGCGCAGCGTCTGGGGCGTGTCGCCGCGCCGATAGGACCGTTTCAACTCGTGGGCACGCGCAAGGATCCGGCGCAGGTCCGCGGCGTGCCAATCGGCGAGCGAGAGGAAGTCCTTCGGCGTGCTCATCGCGTGATCAGCGTGCCGACGCCGCCATCCGTGAAGATCTCGAGCAGCACCGCATGCAGCACGCGCCCGTCGACTACGTGGGCACGCGCGACGCCGCCATTCACCGCTGCGGCGCAGCACTCGACCTTCGGGATCATGCCGCCCTTGATGACGCCCTCGCGGACGAGATGCTGGGCACGCTCACGCGAGAGCTGCGGGATCAACCTGCCCTCTGCGTCGAGCACACCCGGAACATCGGTGAGCAGCATCAGCTTCTCGGCTTTCAGGGCCTGGGCGATCGCGCCAGCGGCCTCGTCTGCGTTGACGTTGTAGGTGAGGCCATCATCGCCGACGCCGATCGGTGCAATCACCGGCACGAAACCCGCGTCGGCGACCGCGGTGATCGCCGCGGCATCCACCGCGACGACCTCGCCGACGCGGCCGATGTCGCGGCCATCCTTCGTGCGCCGCTTCACGCGAATCATGCCGCCATCGCTGCCGGTGAGACCGATCGCGCGCCCGCCGCCCTGCTGCACCAACTCGACGATCTCGTGATTCACCTTGCCGCCGAGCACCATCTCGACGACGTCCATCGTCTCATCGTCGGTGACGCGCAGTCCGTCCACGAAGGTGGATTGCTTGCCGAGCCGTTCCAGCGTCGCGCCAATCTGTGGCCCGCCCCCGTGCACGATCACCGGCCTGACGCCGATGTGCTTCAGCAGCACGACGTCCACGGCGAAGGAAGCACGCAACGCGGCATCCTTCTGGGCCGCTCCGCCGTACTTGATGACGATGGTCTTGTCGAAAAAGCGCCGCATGTACGGCAGCGCTTCGATGAGCACCTTCGCCTTGTCGATCAGCGCCTGCATCGAAGCAATTCCCCGTTCGCCGTCACGCGCCGCTCGCGGAGTCTTTCCGTGCGCGGGCGACCTCCTCGATCGACTCGACGAGGCTACGGTAGAGGAGCACGTTGCGTACCGCCGCCGAGAGCGCTGCGCCGAGCAGCTCCGCGGTGCGCGACGACGCCGCACCCGGATCGGCTGTGAAGATCCTGCACACCCCGAGCGTACGGCCCCGGAAGCGAAGCGGTACGACCAGCAGCGCGCTGACGCGACGGCCTTCCGGTGTATCGGCCGATGCATCGAAGCGCGGGTCGGCGGCGGGCGCCGCGCACGCGATCGCTTGGCCGCTCTCGAATGCCGCACCGGTGAGCCCGGCTTCGCGCAACAGCACGTCGCGATCCGAAGGACCGTCCGCCTCCCACTGCGCCTCGCGTCGCAGCAAGCCGCTCTCACTCTCGAGCAGGTAGACCGAAACCGGCGCCGCATCCAGACTCTCGGCGACCGCTCGCAGCGCGGAGCCGAGCACACGCGTCGGTTCGACTTCGCGCGTCATGGCGTCGCAGACCCTTCGCGCGAGTTCGGAGTCGCCGTCGGGCGCAGTGGCTTCGCGTGACTTTTCGAGCGCCGCTTCGCCGGCATCGTCATCGACGGTTTCGAGAACCGAGAGGTCCGCATCGAGAAGCGGCGGCGTCGGATCGAGCCAGGGCGACAGCGTGATCGACAGCAAGCGCAGCAGCGCGACGTCTTCCTCCGCGAACGCCTGGCCGCCGCGTCGATCGGTTGCGCAGAGCGCGCCGAAGCGGCCCTGGCCGACGCCGAGCGGCATCACGACGAACGAATTCGAGTCGTAGCGGTCGTCGGGGGCGGCGGCAAAGCGCGGATCGACGCCGACGTCGTCGACGACGATCGCCTCTCCCTGCGCGACGGCGCGCCCAGCCACGCCTTCGCCGACGCCGACGCTGTCGAGCTCGTCCAGCGTCAGTTTGCGCCCGGTGGCGGCCGCGACGCGCAAGCGCCCCTCCGTCTCGTCGCGTAGCAACAGCGACGTCTTGCCCGCGTCGAGCAGCCGCGCGACCGCCTCGACTGCGCGCGTCGCCAGCGATTCGCGATCGTTGCGCTGGCCGCCGCCGATCAGCGTCTCGATCTCGGTCGCGAGACTGCCGAGCCGGCCTCGCAGCGAACTCCAGTTCGACGCCATCTGGAACGCATCGAGTGCGCGCCGCACGGAGAGCTTCACCTCTTCCTCGTGAAGCGGTTTCGCCAGATAGTCGCAAGCACCGAGACGCAACGCTTCGAGTACGTACTCCTGATCGGTATGCGCCGAGAGCATCACCACACGCAGCGCCGGTCGCCGTTCGCGCAGCAGCCGCAACACGGTGAGGCCGCTCTGGTCGGGAAGTTGGATGTCGAGCACGGCGACACCGACGCTCGGATCCGCCGCGGCCTCGAGGGCTTCGCTCGCGGTGCTCGCGAGGCGCACCTCGATGCCGTCGCTTTCGAGCAGCTCACGGATCGCTTCGCGAAAGAAGCGCTCATCGTCCACCACCAGGACTCGGATCGGATCGGGTTTCATCGGCAATCGCTCCGCGGTGGGCAGGGAATTCCGGGAATCGGTCACAAGATGTAGCGCGACAGGTCCTCATCGCGCGCCAGTTCGGTGAGGCGCTCGCGCACGAACGCATCGTCGATGACGATCCGCTTGCCGCCGAGATCGGGAGCTTCGAAACTGACCTCGTCGAGCAGCCGCTCGATCACGGTATGGAGCCGGCGCGCCCCGATGTCGTCGGTGCGTGCGTTCACCTGGGCCGCGATCTCGGCGAGCGCACGTACGCCGTCCTCGCGGAACTCGAGATGCACGTCCTCGGTGGCGAGCAGCGCGACATACTGGCGTACCAGCGAGTTGTCCGGCTCGGTCAGGATGCGCACGAAATCGGCCTGCGTGAGGCTCGACAGCTCGACGCGGATCGGAAAGCGGCCCTGCAGTTCGGGGATCAGGTCGGAGGGCTTCGCGACGTGGAACGCGCCCGCGGCGATGAAAAGCACGTGGTCGGTGCGCACGGCACCGTGCTTCGTCTGCACCGTCGAGCCCTCGACGATCGGCAAGAGGTCGCGCTGCACGCCCTCGCGCGACACGTCGGGCCCCTGCTTTCCTCCCGCCGACGGCGCGGCGATCTTGTCGATCTCGTCGATGAAGACGATGCCGGTCTGTTCGACCCGCTCGATCGCCATCTCGCGGACGCGCTCCATGTCGACGAGACGCGTCGCCTCCTCGGCGGCGAAGGCTTCGCGCGCGGCGGGGATGCGCATCCGGCGCCGACGCGTCTTCTTCGGGAAGAAGTTGCCGAGCAGATCCTTGAACTGGACGCCCATTTCCTCGACGCCCTGTGGCGTGAAGATCGACATCTGGGGAGTCGTCGAGTCCGCCGTCTCGAGTTCGATCTCGCGCTCGTCGAGCAGGCCCTGGCGCAGCATCTTGCGCAGTTTCTCGCGCGTTTCTCCGCCTTGCGCCGCGTAGTCCTCCGGACGGATCTGGGCGGGCTCCGGCGCGATCGTCGGGGCGGCCGGTAGCAGTGCGTCGAGAACGCGTTCCTCGGCGCGCTCCTCGGCCTTTGCGCGCACCGCGCGCTTCTCTTCCTCGGTCAGCATCTGTACTGCGAGATCGGTGAGGTCGCGAACGATCGACTCCACGTCGCGCCCGACGTAGCCGACCTCGGTGAACTTCGACGCTTCCACCTTGATGAACGGTGCCTGCGCGAGCTTCGCGAGTCGGCGCGCGACTTCCGTCTTCCCGACACCCGTCG
Source organism: Deltaproteobacteria bacterium (assembly GCA_031362725.1). GTDB lineage: Bacteria > Myxococcota_A > UBA9160 > UBA9160 > PR03 > PR03. The sequence goes on from JANLTC010000036.1 coordinate 10,834, forward strand.
GTCCGATCATGATGATGTTCTTCGGCGCGATCTCGTCGCGCAGGTCTTCCGGGACCTGTTGCCGGCGCCAGCGATTGCGCAACGCGATCGCAACCGCGCGCTTCGCCTCGCGCTGGCCGACCACATAGCGGTCCAGCTCGGAAACGATCTCGCGCGGCGTGAAGGTCTTCAGGTCGGTCACGGCAGCTGTACCACCTGGATCTGGTCGTTGGTGTAGATGCAGACCTCGGCTGCGATGCCGAGCGCTTCGCGGGCGATCGCTTCGGCGGAAAGCGTGGTGTTGCGGAGCAGCGCACGCGCCGCAGCCAATGCGAACGACCCGCCCGAACCGATCGCGGCGATGCCGTCATCGGGCTCGAGAACGTCGCCGTTGCCCGACACCATGAGCAGCGCGCCAGGATCGCCGACCAGCAGCATCGCTTCGAGCCGACGCAGCGCCCGATCGGTACGCCAGTCGCGCGCCAGCTCGACCGCCGCACGCCGCACGTTGCCGGTGTGCGCTTCGAGCTTCGCTTCGAGCCGCTCGAGCAACGCCATGCCGTCTGCTGCGCCGCCCGCGAAGCCGACGATCGCCTTGCCCTTGCCGGCGAGCCGAACCTTCTGGGCGCGATGCTTCGCGATCGTCTGGCCGATCGTAACCTGTCCATCGGCGGCGATCGCAATCTTGCCGTCGCGCAGCACGCCGAGAACGGTGGTGGAGCGGACCCGCGGCTTCATGCGTTCTCTCCGCGCTGCGCCGCGCGACGCGCTCTCGGATGCGCCTTGTCGTAGACCTCGACGAGACGAGCGGCCGACACGGCCGTGTAGCGCTGCGTGGTCGACAGACTCGTATGACCCAGCAGCTCCTGGATCGAACGCAGGTCGGCGCCCATGTCGAGCAGGTGCGTTGCATAGCTGTGACGCAATCGGTGCGGGTGGACACGATCGGCGACGCCCGCCGACATGGCGCGGCGACCGAGGAGGCGCCGCACCGTGCGCACGCTGATGCGCCGACGCAGCGCCTTCGGCGTGAGCGACGGGAACAGCGGCTCGGCCTGATAGCCGGGCGCACGGCGCGACTCGAGCCACGCGCCGAGCGCCTGGCGCGCCGCCTGCGGCAGCGGGATCACGCGTTCTTTGCGGCCCTTTCCGAGCACGCGCACCTCGCGCGCCAACAGATCGACGTCGCGCACGTCGAGCGCGACCGCCTCACCGACCCGCAGGCCCGCACCGTAGAGCAATTCGAGGAGCGCGCGGTCGCGCAGACGTTCCGCGGCGCCGCGCTCGCGCGAAGCTCCATGACCCGGAGGGCCAGGCGCTTCGCGCCCTGCTTGATGACCCGGAGGGCCAGGCGCTTCGCGCCCTGCGGCACGCGGGCGGGATGCGGGCGGATCGATTTCGACGAGCGCCTGGCAATCGTCGACGGAAAGCGGTCGCGGCAGACGGCGGGGTTGCTTCGGGCCGCGCAGGCCGGTGGTCGGATCGCTCTCGATCGCCTCTTCGCGCACGAGGAAGCGGAAGAACGTGCGCAGTGCCGCCAGCTTCCGCGCGACCGACGCGGGATGCCGCGTACCATGCAAGGCTGCAAGAAACGCCCTGATCGCGTCGGGTGTGACGCGATCCGGCGTCGCATCGACGCCCAGGAACGTCGCGAGCTGCGCGAGGTCCGAAGCGTAGGCCCGTCGCGTGTGTTCCGAACCGTTGCGCTCGGCGGCGAGATGGCGATCGAACGCGCGCGCTGCCTGTGCAAACGTCATGCGCCCGGCTCCCGGACGACTTGGGCGCCGAGGGATGCGGACGGCGCCACCCGTTCGAGCCACGGCGCAAGGTCCGCGAGTGCGCGCGCGGCAAGCGCCTGGTTGCGCAGAGGCCGCTTGCGCGGCGGCTCGTCGAGCGGCGGAAAGAGTCCCCAATTCACGTTCATCGGCTGGAAGTGCTCGGGGTCAGCTTCGCCGAGGTGACGCAACAATGCGGCATGTGCCGTAGTCGCGGGCGGCAACGGCACGGACTCGCCGCGCACGGCCGCCGCGGCGAAGAGCCCCGCGAGTCCCCCGAGCGCCGCGGATTCCACGTAGCCCTCGACACCGGCCATCTGCCCGGCGACGAACACGCCGGGACGTGCGCGCAGTTCGAGCGTCGCGGTGAGTCGTCGCGGTGCGTTCAGGTACGTGTTGCGATGGACGGAACCGTAGCGTGCAAAGACCGCTTGCCCGAGCCCGGGCAACGAACGGAACACGCGCTGCTGGTCCCCGATCCGCATCTTGGTTTGGAAACCCACCAGGTTGTAGAGGCTGCCGCGGTGATCCTCGTGCCGGAGTTGCACCACCGCGTGTGGGCGTCGTCCGGTTCGCGGATCGACCAGACCGACCGGCTTCATCGGTCCGTGGGCGAGTGTCTCGCGGCCGCGCCGCGCAATCTCCTCGATCGGCAGACAGCCCTCGAAGTACAACGCCTGCTCGAAGGCGTGCAGCGGCACGGTCTCGGCGGCGAGCAACGCATCCACGAAGGCTTCATAGCCGTCGCGATCGAGGGACAGGTTCAGGTAGTCGCCCTCCCCGTCTTCTCGGTGTTCCCAGCGTGAGGCGCGGAACGCGACGCCGGATTCGAGCGAGTCCGCGTAGACGATCGGCGAGATCGCGTCGTAGAAGTAGAGTGATTCCTCGCCGACGAGGGCACGCAGTTCTCCGGCCAGCTCCGGATCGGTGAGCGGCCCCGTCGCGAGTACGACCTGCGGATCATCGGGAATCTTGGCGACACACTCGCGGCGCACTTCGATGTTCGGGTTCGCCTCGATTGCCTGTGTGATGTGGTTCGCGAATGCGACGCGATCGACGGCCAGAGCGCTGCCCGCCGGCACGGCCGCTGCGTCGGCCGCCTGCATCACCAGCGAGCCGCAGCGGCGCATCTCTTCCTTCAGCAGCCCAACGGCATTGGCGAGTTGCGCGGAGCGCAGCGAGTTGCTGCACACGAGCTCCGCGAAATCGCCGCTCGTGTGCGCGGGCGACGACTTCGCCGGTCGCATCTCGTAGAGCCGCACGGCGATGCCACGGCGCGCGGCCTGCCAGGCCGCTTCGCAGCCGGCGAGGCCGGCTCCGACCACGACTAGCTGCGACGACACGGCGCTTCGTGCTCGGGATTGCATGGGCGGGCGCAGCATAACGCGCTAGCGCGTCTGGAGAACGCGCATCCGGCCATCGCGATCCTCGGCGACCAAGCCTTCGAGTTCGAGCGGGAGCAGCCGCTGCGAGAGTGCCTGCGGCGACAGGCCGAGTCGCGTGGCGAGTTCGTCGCGCGTGGCGGGCTCGTGATGGAGCGCGTCGAGCAGGGCATTCGTCGCGGGGTCGATCGGCGCAATCGAAGCCGCGTCGCTCGAGTTGGCGCGCACACGCACGTCTCGGGCAGTGCTGCTTTGCCGACCTGCCTTCTCGACGGGCGTCGCCGGGCCGAAGCCGAGAGCCCCCAGTACATCGCTGGCATCGAGCACCGGCCACGCGCCCTCGCGTAGCAGTTGATTGGGGCCTTCACTGGTGGGCGCGCCGACGGATCCCGGGACGGCGAGAACGTCGCGGCCCTGCGCCGCCGCGTGGCGAGCCGTGACGAGTGACCCGCTCTTTGCGCGCGCTTCGACGACCACGACCGCACGCGCCAGCCCGGAGATCAATCGATTGCGCAGCGGGAAGTGATGCTTCGCAGGCGGTGCGCCGGTGGGCAGCTCACTCACGACGGCGCCGCACGCTGCGATCTCCGCGGCGAGCGACGCGTGCTCGTGCGGGTAGACCTGCTCGGGGCCGCAGCCGAGAATCGCGACGGTAACGCCGCCCGCTTCGAGTGCACCGCGATGCGCCGCGGCGTCGATGCCGCGCGCCAGGCCCGAGACGATGCCGATGCCGTGCTCCGCCAATTCGCGCGCAAGCCGGCGGGCGATGTCGAGCCCGAGTCGCGTCGGCGCGCGGGCCCCGACGATCGCGACGAACGGAACTGCGAGCAGCGCCGGATCGCCCCGTACACCGAGCAACGGCGCCGCATCGACCAGCGCCGCGATCCGCCCAGGGTAAGCGGGCGAACCGAAGGGAACCATCCGTACCTCCGCGCGAATCAGCTGATCGAGAAGGTGCGCGAACGCGCTCTCGCCGATCACCTGCGCCGGCGTCTCGCCGGTGTGTGCGGCGAGTGCCGCGACAGGATCGAGTGTGCGCACGAGCTGCGAGCGAGCGGATTGCGGATGCAGCGCTGCGCGATGCTGAAGCGCGAGCCACGCATGCAGGACTGCCCGCGCGGCGGGACGCGCGTCGCGCGGGTCGAGCGGCAGCGCGAATACCGCGTGTCTCTCGGAAGCGGAGGGGTCGGACACGCCACGGCGCGGCGGCGAATCGAAAGGCAATCGCATCGAGAGGCTCCCGGGACCGGGGGCCACGTGCTGGAATAGCGAAGGCGTCGCACTCTCGCGAGCGCGACGCCTTCGGCAATGACGATTCCCGGGTCTGCGGACCTCGTGCGAGACTTCGGAGAACCCGGCGGGCTAGCGATCCCCCGTCAGTGAAGCCTTGGCGGGCGGCGGCGTGCCATGCTTGCCGTCGCCTCGCTCGATCGTACGAGCCGTCCATTGCATGCCGTCGAGCGGAGCCGAGAGCAGGGCTCCGTTGCTCGTCGACTCGTTCTCGGCGCCGCGGAACATGTCGCCGCGCTTCAGGTCGAAGTTGGTGTGCGTGACCAGTGCCACGGATGACTCCGGACGCGCCGAAACCACGAGCAGGTTCGCGACGACTTCGTCGGGCAGCCGGTGTTGCAGATCGGTCACGGTATCCGTCGCGAGAGCGCCCGGCCGGAAGACCTCGAGCGGATTGCCGACATCGACGCCGTTGTCGGTACCCCGATTCAGGTAGACGATGTCGAACTGACCCGTGACGAAGCGCTCTTCGGGGTTCATCGCGATCTGGCCTTCGACGCCAGCGGCGCCCGCGTGAACCGGCACTTCGCGCGGCAGCTCGACGAAGGGCACCAACCGGTCACCGCGCAGGATCTCGCCGCTCGAGGCGCGGATCATCGCCTCGGATGCTTCCGGCGCGACCCGCGTGACCTCGAGCCAACCGAGCTTGTCGACGTGAACGCCGAGCACGCGATTCGTCTCGGGATCCCGCACCTTCTCGCTCTCGCGCACGATCGTGAAGCGATCGCCGACTTCGACCTGCCCTTCGCCGAGGCTCACGAAGGCACGGCGGTGGGCAGCGAGCATCTTCTCCTGGTCCGGGCTGTCGAGCAGGGAACCGGCCGTCGCGAGGACCTCGGCCGAGACGAAACCGATCTCATCGATGTTCGGCACCGGCTGCATCCGCGTCGGCTGGACCGACACGTCCTCTGTCGATGCCGGCGGCTGGTGGCTCGTGATCGAAGCGGCCTCGTCGTCGGTGAGCTGACGCATCTCGCCCGGCGCGATCCAGAGCCGGTTTCCTGGATAGATCCGATTGGGATTGGCGACGCGCGGGTTCTCCTTCCAGATCGAAGGCCATACCCACGGCGTGCCGAGATATGCCTCGGAGATGTCCCACAACGTATCGCCGCGCGCCACCGTGTGAACGCGACCCGTGCGGCCTTGGTCGTCCGTACCCTCGACACCGAGCGCCACCGCGTGGCGGGCGCGCGGCGCCGGCTGTGGGGCCGCCGTCGCGGGTGCTGCCGTATCGCCGGGCGTTGACACGACCTCGGCCGGAACGGCCAGGTTGGCAGCACCATCGCTCGCGGCGAACGCGGGCTGCGTAAACGCGAGCGGGGCGATCGCCCCGAGGAGAAGGAGCCTCGTGATCTTCATCGCAATCCCTCCGACGGGCGGCGCTCATCGCTGCGCCTGGAAGGCACGCTGCGCGCCTTCCAAGTCGTGCGGTACACGGCCCTCGGGTTCTATCGGCGGGTCGCGATGGAGCCTGAAGCTATCCCTTTGAAGGAGGTTCGGGC
>JANLTC010000044.1:0-3027 GCA_031362725.1 Deltaproteobacteria bacterium
GTGTTCGCCGGCTTCGAAGGGCGCGCTCGTCGTGCCGGCGAGGTGTTGCCAGACGGAGTCTTCGAACTCGCCCTTCAGCGAGCGGGCGAGATCGTCCCACGCGGCCGTGCGCGGAAAGAACGCCTGGCAGACGTGGAAGCAGAGGCCGTTGTAGTCGGTGTCGAGGAGCCAGGCCGGCACGTCGTTGCCGGCGCGGTGGTCGGTCTTCATGTCGATCGGGTCGAAGACGTCGAGCCCGAGCAGCTCCACCTGATAGCGTGTCGCATCGCCCCTCTTCTCGGGCTTGGCTTCGTGGATCTCCACTTCGGGCAAGCCGCATACGCTGAAGATCTGGCTCGAACGCATGTTCTTCAGCAGATCGCCCATCATCAGATCGGGGGTTGCTTGCACGTAGGTGGCGGGCACGCCCACCACGGCTTCGCACTTCTCCACCAACTCGCGGGCATTCGGCTGGATCGCGAAGCCGATCACGTAAAGGTGCGCGTAGCTCTTCGCGTGCGCTTCGCGTGCGGCTTCGAAGACGAGTTTCTCGGAGACGGCGCCGCTCTCGGGGCCGAACACGAACGCGACGAGTGTGCCCGTAGTCGCTTCGCGCTTCGCGCGCCCAGGCTCGGCAGAGATGTCTTCCGTCGTGGGCATCGAGTAGCGGCCCGCATCGCCGTTCCCATCGCGCGACTTCATCTCACCGTTCGGCGTCGGCACGATCGCTTCAGCCGAGAGCGAGAGCGTCTTCGCCGGCACGCGCACGTTGCGGAACGTCACCGTCTTGCCGCCGCCGAGGTGCAGCACGGGACTCTTTCGCAGCACTTCGAGCATGCGATCGACGAAGGAGCCGTGTTCTTCAGTGCCGACGCCCGCGTCGTCGATGCCGTCGGCGTCGAAGTCGACGGGCGTGGGGATGGTGGCTTCGAAGCAGAAGGGGCCGGTCACGCGGGTGATGGAAGAATCGGACTCGGGGCGATCGACGAGCACTTCCTCCGCGGGCGGTTCGTCGTTGGCGATGCTCTTCAGCGTGACGTGCGGAACGATGCCGCCGACTTCTTCGCCCTTCCGGTTCTGCTTGCGCTCGTATTCGAACCCGCCCGCCGGTCCGCGCGCGGGTTCCTTGAGCTGGTAGTAGGAATAGGTCGCCGTGAGCAGCCGCTGCCGCGCGAGTGCGAGCGGCACGCGGCTCGTGTCGACGGTGATCCAGCGCCGGCCCCATTGCTCGGCAATGTAGGCGGTGGTGCCACTGCCGCAGGTCGGATCGAGCACGAGGTCGCCGGGGTCGGTGGTCATTAGCATGCAGCGCTCGATGACGCGGCGCGGAGTTTGAACGACGTAAAACTTCTCAGTCGCGAATCCGCTTTCGTAGGTATCCACCCAGTTCGCGGTCAAACTTGAGAACGGGAAGTCGTTGAGGAAGACAACAAAACGCAAGCTGTCGCCTATGGCGAGTAGCCGCCGCGCTTGGATGAGCCGCTCGAATCCCGCCGGCGTAGTTGACCATCCTCGCTTCGGCCAGAAAGATCGGCCCTCGAACTTCACCTCAAAGCGGTTCAACTGGCTCCCTGTGGCGCGAGCTGACTCGAGCGTCCTGTGCGTAAAGGGTCTTGAGTCTGCGGCAATCGGTGACGAACTCTGAAGGCGTCGGCGGGCACCATCAGCGAGTTCTTCCCAAAGATCCTCTGAGCGCGCGGCCCAGCCACCATCAGGCAGCAGGATGGTTTTCTCCTTCAGGCGCTCCACATCCTTCGCGAACCAGAGAGCGAAGTCGGCGTTTGCAGGTAGTCCGACACCGGAGGTCTGGGAGCCGCCTCGCACGAAGCTGATCTGGCTCAGGTAGTTCTCTGTTCCGAAGATTTCGTCCATCAGTTCGCGGACGTGATGCAGATTCTCATCCGAGATCTGCACGAACACGCTCCCGCTCGGCGCCAGCAGGTCCCGCGCGAGCAGCAGTCGATCGCGCAGGTACGTCAGGTACGAGTGCAGCCCCAGCTCCCATGTGTCCCGATACGCCTTCACCATCTCGGGCTCGCGGGTCATGTCTTCGTCGTCGTTGTGGGAGACGTCGCGCTTGCGCACGAAGGGCTGGAAGTTCGAGCCGAACTTCACGCCGTAGGGCGGGTCCATGTAGATCATCTGCACCTGACCGCCGAGGCTCTCGTAGTGCAGCAGCGAGTTCATCACGACGAGCGAATCGCCGAGGATCATCCGGTTCGTCCACTTGTCCGGATACTCGTACGCGCGCAATACCTGGTCGTGGATCGGGCGCTGCGGATCGGCGAACAGATCCATCATCGTGAGCTGCTTGTCGCGCTTGTGACCCTTCAGCGTTTCGAGGATCGCCTTGGTGGACAGGCGCTCGTGGACGAAGAGCGGCAGCGTCGGCACATCGAAGGAGAGTCGCTCGGCTTTGCCGGCCCAATCGAGGAACGGCTTCGCGATGCGGCGGAGCTGTTCGGCCGCGTCGCGCAGACCGCGCACTTCGACCGTGCCACCACGCCACGGAATCGTGCGCGGTGATTCGAACTCGTGAGGCGATTCGAGTGCGGCGGCGTCTTCGATGCAAGCGAGTAGCCACTCGCCGAGCGGACGCACCGGATTGTCGCCATCCCAGTCGAGCGCGGGCGAGAGCGACGAGTCGTAGCGGTAGGTCTTCGGCTGCTTCTTCTTGCGGAACTGCGCCTGCGTGCCGACGTCGGGTCGCAGCAGGCTCTCAGCTTCGGGATGCCGGTAGCTCTCGGTCGGCTTCGGCGGCGCCGGTGCTCCAGGACTCTTCTTGGTGCGGCGCGCCGCCATCGCTCCCCCCAGCCGCTCGTTGGTGGTCGTGCGGTCCGAGGCATTAAATCACAAGGGCTCGCGAGGCGACACCGCCGACGCACCGAGCGGGGCCGGGTGTCAGGTTATTTTTCGTCAGGTTGTTGTCCGTGTCGGCGAACTGCGTCGCGTCTGCCCAACAACCTGACAAAAAATAACCTGACGCCAGGCCCCTCTTCAGACCCAGGTGATGTTGGCGTCGGCGACCTTTGGGGTTTCTTCGCCGAG
>JANLTC010000049.1:0-4017 GCA_031362725.1 Deltaproteobacteria bacterium
TCGCGGTGGCCGGGCGTGTCGAGCAGGTTCACGCGCGCGCCGTGGTGCTCGAACTGCAACACCGACGACGAGACAGAGATGCCGCGCTGCTTCTCGATCGCGAGCCAGTCGCTGGTGGCGTAGCGCGCGGCCTTCTGCGCCCGCACGGCGCCGGCTTCCCGCAGCGCGCCGCCGTAGAGCAGCAGCTTCTCGGTCAGCGTGGTCTTGCCTGCGTCGGGATGCGAGATGATCGCGAAAGTGCGTCGCCGCGCGACTTCTCGCGCGATCGTACGCTGGTGGGCGTCCATCGCTCACTTCTTCTGGATCGTCTTCAGGTACTCGACGAGCGTCAGCAATCGCCCGCGCACGACCTCGTCGGGGTCGGTTCCCTTGGCGAAGGTGTCCTGGAACTGGCGACCCCAGACCGGCATTTCGCGCGTGCCGTGCGCCGGCGCGTCGAAGCGTCCGTCGATCCAGCGCGAGATCTCGGCGTCCGGGAACTTCCCGCCGCGGCGGGCGGCGATGCGAGTCAGGTCGGCGGGAGGCTTCTTCAGCGAGCCGGCGACCGGACCGTCGCCCTCGCCGGTCATGCCGTGACACGACGCGCAGTATTGCTTGAACATCCCGGCGCCGACCTCCGCGAGCATCGGATCGCTCGGCTCGGCCGCCGACGACGACACCGCCAAGCCGCTGGTTACCGCGAATACGAACGTGCTAACGATCGAGAATCGACGCATCCTGCCCCACCCCCTTCACGCAATGCGACCCAACGTAGCGCGCGCCCTTCGAGGAGCGGAGCCATGCAGACACTGGTCATCGCGAACGCGACCGCGACGCTGATCCTCGTGGGCCTGATCCTGACGATCCAGTGGGTCCACTATCCGTTGTTCGGGAAGGTCGGCGCGGCGGATTTCGCTGCCTACGAAGCGGCGCACTCCGCGCGGATCACGGCGTTGGTGCTGCCGTTGATGGCGCTCGAGCTTGCCCTCGCCGCGGGGATCATGGCCTACACGCCGCCCGCGATTCCGCGCTGGAGCGCCGTTGCCGGCCTCGCGCTCGTGGCCGCGGTCTGGTTCTCGACCTTCTTCCTGCAGGTGCCGCAGCACGGGATTCTCGGCCGGGGCTGGGATGCGGACGCACACGCCGCGCTCGTTGCCACGAACTGGGTTCGCACGGTCGCGTGGGCCCTACGCGGCGCCCTTTGCGTCTGGTGGCTGTTCTTGATCGGATCCTGAGCGCAGCGACTCGCTATTCGTGGCTCGCGATCGCGCCCGACGTGTTGAGTTCCTCGAGGAGCGCCAGCGCGGCCCGACCCGTCATCGAGTAGGGATCGAGGACCGCCTTCTCCGAGTATCGCAAGATGCTGCCGAGGTTGACCTTGCCGAGGTCGACGCTGCCCATCCGCCATCCCGAAAAGAGGCGCTCATTGATCTCGGCGTAGTCGAGCAGCGTGATGTCGCGGTGGCGCGGGTCGCGGACGATGGAGCCGTAGAGGGAGTTCACCGCAGTGCGTGCCCCCTCGAGCGCCTGCAAGAAGACGTTGCCCCCCTGGTAGACACAGAGCACCCCGGTGATCCCGTACTCGAGATTGTGGGAACGGGAGCGCTCGAAGATCGATTTGAGGAAGGCATCGTCGATCGGACCGATCGCCCGACTCGCATAGAGAAGACGCGTCAGCATGGCTCCCTCCTAGCCGTTTCGATTGGCCAACAGCGCGAGGAATTCGCGGCGCAGATTCGGATCTTTCAGAAATGAGCCTCGCATGATGCTGTTGGTCATCTTGGAATTCATGTCCTTCACGCCGCGCCACTGCATGCAGTAGTGATCGGCCTCCATCACGATCGCCAGACCGTCCGGCTGCATCTTCGCCTGCAGCAGCTCGGCCAGCTGAGCGATCGCCTCTTCCTGGATCTGTGGCCGCGTCATCAACCATTCCACCAGGCGTGCGTACTTCGACAGCCCGATCAGTGCGGAGTGTTCATTCGGCATCACGCCGATCCAGATCCGGCCGAGGATCGGGCAGAAGTGGTGCGAGCAAGCGCTCCGCACGGTGACCGGCCCGACGATCATCAGCTCGTTCAAGCGCGACACGTTCGGGAACTCGGTCACGGGCGGCTCGGGCACATAGCGCCCGCCGAAGACCTGTCGGATGTACATCTTGGCGACGCGTCGCGCAGTGCCCTGCGTGTTGTGGTCTCGCTCGGTGTCGATGACGAGCGTCCGCAGCACCTCCGTCATCTTGGCTTCGACCTCGAGTTGTAGTTGCTCGAGCTCGCCGTCCTCGACATACGCACAGATATTGTCGTTTGCGTGAAAGCGCTGCCCGGCTTTCACGAGCCGCCGTCGGATCCGGTCCGCAACGGGCGTGCGGCCGTCGATGATCTCGGTGCCCGGCGACATCGCGATTGCCTTGGTCACGCCTGTTTCCTCCCTGTCCGCGCAGACTACACGACGCTATCCGCTAGCGACCTCGAGCGCCCCGTGAAGGCAGCCGCTCCGACGCACGCGAGACGCTAGCCGAGCATTGCAGTGGCGAGCTGTTCGCCGCTCGAGAACGCGCTCTCGATCCGACCGCCAAAGGCCCAATCTCCACATACGCCGAGGCAGGCATCCGGATCCCAGAGGAAGGCTTGCCCGAGCGGCGGTTCGCTGCGAGCGAAACGCCACTGGTGCGAGGCGCGGTGCGTCGACGGCGGGAGCGCGCGACCCAGCGCGGCGCCCAGGGCTTCGAGCAGCGCAGCGGTGATCGTCTCCGACGACGCATCCAGATGCGCGGTGCTCCACTCCGGTGTCGTTTGGAGCACCCAGCACTCGCCATCGGGTCGGCCGGGCTTGGTGCCGTTGCGGGCGACCCAGGACAACGGCGACTCGGCGACGAAGGCGCCGCCGAAGTCGACGCCGAACGGCTCGGCGAACGCGACCATCGCCGCGTGGCAGGCTTGCATCTCGACGGCGGCCACGCGCGCTGCGAGCTGCGGCAGGCCGGCAAGGAACGGCACGGCCTGCGGTGCAGGCGTCGCGATCACCACCGCGTCGAAGCCGTCGAAGATGCGACCGGCATCCGAGATCACGCGCCAGCGCCCTGCCGATCTCTCGATGCGCTCGATCCGCTGCTCGCATGCGACGTCGAGGTCGGCTGCGAGGTCTCGTGCCAGCGCGCTCATCCCGGGAACGCCGACGTAGCGCGCCGACTCTCCGCGTGCCTCCCCGCGAACCCCGTTCGCGAGCGTGATGATCGGAGCATCCCAGCGGGCCGCGACGCCTCGCTGACACCAATCCGAGACGAGATGCTCGAAGGCGCGATCGCGACAGGTGAAGTACTGCGCGCCGTGATCGAAGGAGAGTTCCTGCGCCCGCCGGGTCGAGCTGCGCCCGCCGGGGCGCCTCGCCTTGTCGAAGACCATCGGATCGGCGTTCGCCTCGGCGAAGCGCCGCGCCGCGGTGAGTCCCGCGATGCCGGCGCCGACGACCCCGATTCGCTGTGCCGTCATAGCGCCGCGAGGTGGCGTTCGAAGCGCCGCATCACCCACAGATGCACGAGCGCTTGCGTGACGGCATAAAGTGTCCAAGGCAGCGCGGGCTCGAAGTCGTGGATGGCGGCGAGCACGAAGCGGCCATTCAGCACCTCGCGAAACTCGAGCCGGCCCGGCTCGACGCCGTCCCGCCGGTACACGAGGACGCCGCCGTCGATGCGGAAGAGCTGTCGATCGCTCGCACTCTGCTCGTGCTCGAGTCGCAGGTGCAGCAGAAGCAGGCCGAAGGGTTGCAGCCTGAAACGGCACGATCCCGTGTCGTCGACGTCCACCTGGATGAACGGCCAGAGGAGCCTCGGATGCCAGGCGGTGTACTCGTGCGCAACCCAGGCCGCATCGCGGCCCGGCGGCAACGTCAGGCGCTGGATCGAACGCACCGTGCGCGCCACGCGCAGACGGCGCCGCTCGTGCGCGAGCGTGGCGATCTGGGTCTCGCGCTTCACATCGGGCGAGGCGGCCTCGTCGGCGAGGGCCTGGCGCACCGACTCCTCGAAGCCGAGTCCGG
>JANLTC010000115.1:0-26307 GCA_031362725.1 Deltaproteobacteria bacterium
GGGGGGCGGGCCCCCCATGTCGCCCGCCGCACGGAGCACGTGCATGTTACTCGCGTGTTGTGCCGGATTGGTCACGCAGCGACGGTCGCGTGTTGTCTTCGTGCTCCGTAAGGCAGCGGCTACAGAAGCTCCCCACCCGCCCGCCTGCGACATTGTGTGCTGGCTAGAAGTCGTCCTTTGCGCGGTGTTTCTTGGTAGTGGAGCGGCGCTTTTTTGAATCGAGTCGGCGTTCCTTGGAGCCTTTGGTGGGTTTGGTGGGTCGCCGCTTGCGCGGCTCCGTCATTGCGGCGGCGAGGATCTGTTCCATGCGGGTGATTGCTGTTTCTAGATTTCGGTTGCGTTCGCGGTGTTGGTCGCAGGTGAGGTGGAGTTGGCCGTTGGCGTCTAGGCGGTTTTTTTCTTTGGTGCGAATGCGATTGGTCTTGGTGGGACCGAGGATGGGTTCGGCGGCGTCGAGGTCTAGGCGAAGGTCGACTTTGGTTTCGACTTTGTTGACGTTCTGGCCGCCGGGTCCGCCCGACCTTGCGAAGGCTTGGGTGAGCAGGCGTTTCGGGAGTGTCAGGTTGCGACCGAGTTGGAGGTCGCGCAGCGGTGCCATGATGCGCTGGTGGTAGCGAAGCGGCGCAGTCGGTGCTTCGGGGCTTTGGCTAGGGTGGACCGTATGGCGTTTCCCGAATTCGTCTGGTCGTGCGGGGAAGAGGCGTCGGATCCGCTGGTGTTGCACGAAGGGAAGATCGTGCGCGTCGACGAGTTGGCGCGCAGTGGGCATCTCGAGCGGCAGGACGAGGATCTCGCGGCGGTGGCGTCGCTCGGTGTGCGTGTCTGGCGCTACGGGATGCCGTGGCGACAGGTCGAGCGCGCGCCCGGTATCTATGACTGGTCGCTGTGGGATCGCGCACTTGCGGCGTGTACGCGACATGGGCTCGAGCCCGTCGTCGACCTCTGTCACTTTGGGTTGCCCGATCACTACCGCGGGTTCTGCGACGCCGCGTGGGTGGATGGCTTCGTGCGTTACGTCGAGGCCTTCCTCGCTCGCTATCCGTCACCGCGCTGGTTCACGCCGGTAAACGAGCCGTCGATCACCGCGATGAACAGCGCGCTGTTCGGAATCTGGAATGATCGCAAGCGCTCGCACGCCGACTTCGCCGACGCGCTCTGTCACTGCGTGCTCGCGAATCTGGAGGCGATGGCGCGGATCCGCGCGGATCGCGATGGCTGGTGGATCGGCGCCGAGGGATTCTCGTGCCCGGTTCCGGCGGGACCCGCGCACGCCGAGGAGGCGGAGCGTCTTCTCGCACTCGCTTGGGCCGTTTGGGATCTGCACTTCGGCGTGCCGCTGCCGGCCGGGATCGCGGGACACTTCGAGCGCGTCGACGCGAGCGTTCGCCGTCGCATCGATGCGCTCGCGACGACGGCGAACACGATTGCCGGGCATGACTTCTACCCGGTGTCGGCGTTCCCGGTCGGCGGTACGGCCGAAGCGTGGACGATCGAAGATCGGCTCGCTGCATACGAGACGACGGCGCTGCGCTGGCACGCGCGCTATGGCGTCGAGTTCTGGGTCGCCGAGACGTCGAACCTGGGACTCGGCGTCGATCAGCAGCCCGCGTGGCTCGCGGCGTTCACGGCGCGCTTGCGGGCGATGCGCGGTCGCGCGCTACCGGTGCGCGGTTTGTGCTGGTACAGCCGCGGCGATCAGTACGACTGGGACACCGCGCTGACGAAGCCGGTCGGGCGCGTGACCGAGGTGGGCCTCTTCACCGCGCAGCGACAGCCCCGCGCCGTTGCCAAGGAGTTCGCGGCATTCGCCCTCCCGCGTAGCGAGCCATCAGCGAGCGGCGAGGTTCACAAGGCCCGCGGTTGACCCGGCAACCAACTCCGAGACCCCATCGTCCCGCGTAGCGAGCCCTCGGCGAGCGGCGAGACCCATCGGGCGGGCCTAGAGATCCGTCGGGTCGTGCAGCAGCGGGCCGGGGAGCGCCTCGCCTTCGCGACGTGCGCGGCGCACGGCCGCCAGCAGCTGCAGCGCGCGCGGCAGGAAGAGCAGGCCGAGGGTGAGATTGATCAGCAGGAAGACGGCGTTGGTGGCGAGCGCGTAGGCGACCAGCGTGTCGTGGTCGCCGTAGTCGACGAAGAGTGCCGCCCAGGTGAGCTCGCGCGTGCCGAAGTTGCCGAGCGTGGGGATGCTCAGCGCGAGGTAGAGCACCGGGATCCGGGCCGCGAGCGCGAGCCACGGGATCGAGATCCCGAACGCCTGCGACGCGAGCTTCTGGATCGTCACATCGAAGATGACCAGCGCGGTGAAGCCGAGCAGGAACGGCCACAACTGTCGGAGCGGGAAACGTTGCGCCCACGTGCGGATTCCGCTCGCGCCCGGAAAGCGCCAGCCGCGCGTGGTCGAGAGTCGTACGCCGACCGTAACGGTGACGAGGATCGTCCACAGCACCCCGGCGGTGATCGCCACATCGCGATTGGCGCCGATGCCACCCGGAAGCGTGGGCAGCGCCAGTGTCATCATGAACAGCATCACGACGAAGTGGCAGATCACGGGAACCAGCGCCGAACCGATCACCGCGTCGAAGCGCTGGCCGACGAGCTGACCGAGACCGAGGAAGAACGCGGCGTCCGAGAGCGGAGCGCTGATCGTGCGCAACAGTTCCGCGCCGCCGCGCACGGCGACCACCGAGCGAATCGGGACGTGCGTGACGAAGCGTCGCAGCGCGAGCGCCTGGAGCAGCGTCCAGACGAAGAAGAAGGCCAGGCGATCAGCGGCGGCGCAGGCGAGGAAGACCGGCACGTTCGCAGCGTTCGCAGCATTGCGCAGTCGCTGCCAGTCGGTCGCCCAGCCGAATACATAGACGAGCAGCGCGATCGAGATCGCCCACGGAAGTACGTGGCGCCAACGTTTGCCAGCAGCAAGAGCCATGAAGCGCCGGAGCATACCCGCCGCTTCGCGAAGTTGTGGAGCTGGGGACGATCCGCGGCGCAACTTACCCAACAAACCAGCAACGTCCCCGACGCAAACGGCGCAACGAACGTCCTCAACGCAACGCGTGAGGGCTACGGAGTCTTGGGAGGTGTGGGCTCTGGAGCGGCGGCTTCGGCGGGGGCGGGCAGCGGGACGGCCGCGGGATCGGGCGTCTTCGCTGCGGTGGTCGCGTCGGAGTTCGGCGGCGCGACCGGGGCGGTACGCGAATGTTCGAGCAGGCCGCGGGCCAACGGGGCCCAGGCAGGTTCAGGCTTGCGATCGCCGACCACCGCGAGCGCAACCTCGAGGGTGCGGAACGCGCTCTTTTGATCCTTCGCCGCTTGGAAGGCCATCGCGGTGTGAAAGAGCACCTCTGCGTAGCGAGGGTCGCTGACCGGATAGGTGCCCGCCGCTTCGCCAAGTACTTCGAGCGCGGCCATGGGTTGACCGCGACGCAGCTGGACGAGGCCGAGCGTGTCGGCGATCTCGGGCTCGAGCGGGCGCAGCGCGCGCGCTTCGCGCGCCAGCGTGAGCGCGAGATCGAGTTGCTCGCCGCCCTCGGCCAACGACCTGGCGAGTGCCGCACGCGCGACGCCCAGCTTCGGGTCGGCTTCGAGAGCCTTCTGGAAGTGGCTGCGCGCACCGCTGTGATCCCCTCGGCCGTCGCGCAGCAGGCCGATCGTGACCAACGTCGGGCCTGCGCCGAGTCCCAGCTCCGCCGCGCGGCGCTCGATCTCGTCGCTCTTCGTGCGCGTGCGCAGCCACGCGGTCAGCGCGCGGTAGCTGGCGATGTCGTTCGGATCGAGCGCGACCGCGCGCGCGAAAGCGGGGGCGGCCTCCTCGTCGCGGCGCGCGGCGCCGAGCGCCTGCGCGCGCAGGCGCTGCAGCGCGGCCGAGTCCGGACGCGCGGCGACGGAAGCTTCGAGGCGCTTGCTCGAATCGTCGGCGCGTGCGTCGCGGATGTCGAGTGCGACGAGCGCTTCGTGGACCTGCACGTCGTTCGGGTGCTCCCGCGCGGCCTCTTCGAGAAGCGCGCGTCCCACGTCAGTGTGGCCGGCTGAGAGCTCGAGGCGGGCCAGTGGCACCACCACGCGCGCGTTGCGGCGCGCGCGCGGAACGCCGGCCAGCACGCGCCACGCGCCCTCGGCGTCGGCCTGTCGCAGGAGTGCGTCGGCAAGGATCGCGCTCGCCTCCGGGTCGTCGCCATGTGCGCGCAGCACCTCGCGGGCGTCGGTCGCAGCGCCACTCACATCGGCGATGGCCAGGCGCGTGCGGGCGCGCAGACGCTGCGCTGCGCGCGAGCGGGGCGCTCGCTCCACCGCGCGCTCGGCCGCCCGATTCGCACTCTGGTAGTCGCCGTTGCGGAACAGCAGAACCGCGAGGATTCGCTGCGGGCGAGACGACGCCGGATCGGCGTCCGCTGCGGCGTGCGCGGCGGCAAGAGCGTCGCCATGCTGGCCATCGGCGAAGTCCAGCCACGCCTGTGTCGCCCGCATCTCGGCGTCACTCGTCTGGGCGTCACTCGTCGGGGCGTCGTTCGCTTCGGCGAATTGCGTGAGGATCGCGCGCGCTTCTTCGCGCAGTGCAGGCTCGTCCTCGCTCGCGGCGCGATGCAATAGGATCTGCGCGCGCCGCAGCAACAGGGCTCGATTCCCGGGCCGCTGCGCGAGCCCCTTGTCGACGACGCTCTGCGCACCGACCCAGTCCGACCCGTCCTCGCGCTGGTCGGCGAGTGACAGATAGGTTCGGGCGGCTCCCGAGTCCGCCGTATCGAGCGGCGGGAGCGCCGGCGGAGACGGCGCGCGCAGCAGCGCACAACCGGCAATCGCGAGGGCGAGACCCCCGACCAGGAAGGCTCGCGACGCGCATCCGCGGAACCCGATCGGCATCTCCATTCCCCCTGGCGATCGCGTGACTTCGGTTGACGAGATTGCCGACGATAACAGCGGCCGCTCAGCGCAGGGACTGGAGCGAAGCAGGGCGGCTAGAATGCGCGGCGTGGGGCGAAGGAGCGAGCGGATGCGGCGCCGTGTGCGGATTCCTCTGGTGGCTGCGCTGGTTGCTTGCAGCTGCAATCTCGGCGCGCCGGGTGTGCCGCCCGCGCCGGGCGCCGACGCGACGCAGTTCCGGTTGCCCGCGCTGCATGCGGAGCCCGATCCCCTGGCGGGCGGTCGTATCGTCGACGTGCACGGACGCGAAGTGCTGCTGCGCGGCGTCAACGTGAACGAATTCGTCGAGTACTGGGCCTACGACCCGGCGCGCTTCACGACCTATCCCCTCACAGAGTCCGATGCGGATGCGATCGCCGCGATCGGTTGGAATGCGGTGCGCCTGCTGCTCTCGTGGTCGCGCGTCGAGCCCGAGCCCGGCGTCTACGACGAGGCCTACCTCGACTCGATCGAGCAGGCGGTGTTGATGCTGCAAAAGCGCGGCATCTACTCGATCGTTGATCTCCACCAGGATGCCTGGGGTCCGTCGCTCGCGGCGCGGCCGGGCGAAGCGTGTCGAAACAGCGAGACGCCCGCGTTCGGCTGGGACGGCGCGCCCGCGTGGGCCACCCTCGACGGCGGCCGCCGCCGTTGCATGCCGAACTCCAGCTTCGGCCGGCGCGAGTTCTCCCCTGCGGTGATCGCCGCGTTCCAGGCGTTCTGGGACGATGCGCCGGGCCCCGGCGGCGTCGGGATCCGCACGCGCTACGCGGCGATGCTCGGCCACGTCGCAGCGCGCTTCGCCCAACACGATGCAGTGGCTGGCTACGAAGTGATGAACGAGCCGAACGCCTATTCACTGTTCCCCGGTCACCTCGATGCGCTCTCGGATCTCTACGCGATGGCCTTCGTGGCGATTCGCGCCGCCGAGGACACCGCCGGCGAGCCGCATCGACTCTTCTTCTTCGAGCCGTCGATCGCCTGGGGTGTGTTGGCGGGCGAGGTGCCACCGTTTCCGCACGACGCGCAGATCGTCTATGCGCCCCATGTCTACCAGGGCGGTCTCGATTCCACGCCGCTCGACAGCACGCCCTTCGAGCGCGCGCGCAGCGAGGCGAACGAATTCTACGACGGCGCGCCGATCCTTTCCGGTGAGTGGGGCAGTGGCCCCGAGCGCGCCGCGGACCCGACCGACGACTACTTCCTGTTGCACCAACACTTGCAGGATGACGACACGATCGGCGCCACGCTGTGGACCTGGCGCGAAGCCTGCGGCGATGCACACAAGGCGGGTGACTGGCGCGCCGGCCGCATCCCGACCGTGTGGGGCCTCTTCGAGGTGGACTGCGCGCGTAACGAGATCACCGGCGTGCGCGCGCCGCTCATCGGTCAGCTGACGCGACCGGCGCTGCGCGCCGCGGCGGGCCGCATCACGAGTCTCGTCGTCGATTCCGCAGCGCGCACGCTCGACGCGACCGGCGAAACCGACGCGCGCGGCAGCTTCGTCGCGTTCCTGCCGGGACCGACCGGGCGACCGCCGCGTGTGTCGGGCGAAGGCATCGAGTCCTTCGCGTGGCGTCCGGCGCCCGGCGGCGGCGTCTATCTGTCGGGATGGCTGCGCGCGGGCAGCTGGCGACTGCAGCTAGCGCCGGGCGGCTAGCGCATGATTTCGCACCACGGCCTAGACGGCCGCGCGCTAGCGCATGATTTCGCACCACGGCCGAGACGGCCGCGCGCTAGCGCATGATTTCGCACCACGGCCGAGACGGCCGCGCGCCCATTCCCGCGTAGCGAGGCGCAGCCGAGCGGCGAGGTCACCAAGACCGACGCGCGCGTTCATGCGTTGCGCAGCGATGCGGCAGCGGCTTCGCCCGCTCGACGCCCGCTGCTCCATGCCCACAGGAAGTTGTAGCCGCCGATGCGGCCGACCACGTCGAGGATTTCGCCGCAGGCGAAGAGTCCCGGCGCAGCGCGGCATTCGAGCGTTCGCGAGTGGATCTCGGCGAGCGCAATGCCGCCGGCCGTGACTTCCGCCTTCGCATAGCCCTCGTTGCCATCGACCGGCAGCACGAACGCGTCGAGCATCGCGAGCAGCCGCTGGCGTTCCGCGCGCTGCAACTCGTGTTCGCGCCGCGCGCGCGGCACGTCGGAAGCAGCGAGCAAGGCGTCGGCGAGTCGCTCGGGCAAGCGCTCTGACAGCACCGTGCCGACGAGGCGCTTGCTCGACGCCCGCAGCGCGTCCGCCCAGTATTGGTGCGTCACACCGCCCCATCGCACCAGCAATCGAAGCCCCGCCGCATCGGGCGAGGTGACATGGCGGCTCATGTCGAGCACCACCGGGCCGCTGAAACCTCGATGCGTGAACAGCAACTCGCGCTCGCTCTCGTCGACGACGCGGCCCCCGCGCACGGCGCGAAGCTGCGCCCGCACGCTCACGCCCGAGAGCGCGGTAAAGCGCGTGTCGTTGCTGCGGAGTGGCACGAGCGCCGGATACGTAGGCAGCGTCGCCACACCCATCGTTTGCGCGAGGCGCAACCCGGCGCCGTCGCTGCCGGTCTTGGGGAGCGAGAGTCCACCGGTCGCGAGCACCAGGCGCTGCGCAAGGACACGCCGCCCGTCGGCCGCCTCGACTTCGAAGCCAGGCCCGCGGTCGCCCTTCGTGCCAACGATCTTCGCGACGCGGAACGCCCCGGTCAGCGTCACGCCGGCGCCGGCGCAGGCGCCGAGCAACGCATCGACGACGTCGAGAGGCTGCTCGCTCACGGGAAACACCTTGCCGGTGCTTTCCGTCTTCATCGGAATGCCGAGTTCGAACTCGAAGAAGCGGCGCACGTCGGCGAGCGGCCACGACAGCAGGATGTTTCGCAGTGTGTTGCGTGAGCCGCTCGTTGCGAAGTCATCCAGCGACATCGCAGACGGCAACACATTGCAGCGCCCGCCGCCGCTGACGCGAATCTTCGCACCGGGCTTCGGCCGCGTTTCGACCAGCAATACGCGCGCACCGGCGCGCGCCGCGAACAGCGCCGCCAGAAGGCCAGCGGCCCCGGCGCCGACCACGACGAGGGGCCAGTCCTGCGGCGTGTCACTCATGGCATGAAGAGAGTGGAGAGATCACGCAGCCGTCAGCGCGCGAAGCGCACGGGTAGACGCTCGACGCCGTGCATCAGCCGCGAGTGCAGCAGTTCCGGCTCGCCGGCGAGTTAGAAGTGCGGGAAACGCGCGAGCAGCTCTTCGAAGAGCACACGCGCCTCCATCCGCGCGAGCGGGGCACCGAGGCACAGATGCTCGCCGAAGCCGAACGCGAGCTGCCGCTTCCTCGCGTGATCGCGGCCGACGTCGAAGCGGTCGGCGTCGTCGCCCCAGATTTCTTCGTCGCGATTCGCCGACGCGTAGAGCAGCAGCAGCACGTCGCCGGCCGCGATGCGCTTGCCGCGCAGTTCGGTGTCGACTATCGCGGTGCGGATGAAGCTCTGTACCGGAGTCCACCAGCGCAGCATCTCTTCGATCGCATTGGGCAGTAGCTTCGGCTCGGCGAGCAGTCGCTGGCGTTCGTCGGGATTGCGCATCAGCAGCAGCGAGCCGCCCGAGACGAGGTTGCGCGTCGTCTCGTTGCCAGCCGCGAGCAGCGTCACGCAGAACATCAGGATCGCGGGGTCGGTCAGTTCTTCGCCCTCGATCTCGGCGCGTGCGAGCGTCGAGACGAGGTCGTCCTTCGGTGCGCGACGGCGCTCGGCGAGCACGCCAGCGAAGTAGCCGAGCATTTCGCCGAGCATCGCGTCGGTTGCCGGCGTGCGGTTGCCGCCGCCCGCTTCGACCATCGAGTCAGACCACTTCTTGAACCGAGGCCGGTCGCTGCGCGGAACGCCGAGCATCTCGGCGATCACGAACATCGGCAGCGGCACCGCGAGCGCTTCGACGAGATCGGTGACGGAGCCCGGCTCGATCGCGTCGAGACACTCCCGCGCGATCGCGCGGACCATCGTCTGCTGCTGTTTCGTCGCGCCGGGCGTGAAGGCGCCGATCACCAGCTTGCGGTGCTGGTTGTGCTCCGGCGGGTCCATCTCGAGGATCGTCGGCGGCACGCCGGGCGGTCGCGCGTTGGCGTCGCCGAGGCCGATCTGGATGCCGCGCGTCGACGTGAAGCGCTGCGGATCGCGCGACACGGTCATGATGTCTGCGTGCTTCAGCACGCACCACGCGCCGCCGCTTCCGGCGTACCAGGGGAGGGGATCCTCGCGGCGCAGCCGCCGAAACGCCGCGTGCGGATCGCCGAGGAAGAAGGCCGGATCATCGGGAGCGAACGCCTCGGTCATGCCGCGACCCCTTTGCGTGCCGTCTATAGCAGCTCGAAGAACCTGCGCAGCACGGCGAACGCGCCAGGACCGCCGACCAGCCCGAGCTTCATCTTGTTCATCACGTAGCCGAAGCCGACCTTCGCATCCGGGTCGGCCATGCCGATCGAACCGCCCGCGCCGGGGTGACCGAAGGCGTTCGCGTTCGGCGAGATCGGCATGAAGTCCTGGCGCAACATGAAGCCGAGCCCGAAGCGCATCGGCAGCCCGCCGAGCACCGCGTCGGGACCGAATGCCTGTTCGGTGCGGGCGCAATCGATCGACGCGGGCTCGAGGACGCGCACGCCGCCGCGTTCGCCGCCGCGTGCGAGCGCGCCGTAGATGCGCGCAAGCGAGCCGGCCGTGCCGTGTCCGTTCACCGCCGGAAGCTCCGCGGCGCGCCACTCCCGCGTGTTGACGCGGTCGTTGCGGCCGGGCGGATTGTTGAACGCGGCGCCCGCCATCGTGGTGGGATCGGTCATGTCCTTCAGGAACTGCCCGAGCGCGCCCGGGATCACCGGGCCACCCTTCGCGGGCGACGGCGGCGCCATGCTGCCGAAGAGATCGGAGCAGCGCGCGTCGTGCTCCGCGGCGAGACCGATGTGGAAGTCCGCGCCGAGCGGTCCCGCGACGTTCTCGCGAAAGAACGTACCGACGCTCTGGCCGGAGACGCGGCGGATCACTTCGCCGACGAGGTGTCCGAAGGTCAGCGCGTGATAGCCGTGTCGCGTGCCCGGCTCCCACCACGGCTCCTGCGCGGCGAGCGCAGCGGCCATCGCGTCCCAGTCGTAGAGCGTTTCTTGCGTGAGCGGCTTGCGCACCGCGGGCAGGCCCGCCTGATGCGAGAGCAACCAGCGCACCGGGATCGCACCCTTGTCCTTCGCGGCGAACTCCGGCCAGTACTTCGCCACCGGCGCATCGAGATCGACGAGGCCGCGCTCCACCAGCTGGTGTGCACAGAGCGCCGTCATGCCTTTGGTGGTCGAGTAGACGTTGACGAGCGTATCCCGCGTCCACGGCTGCGTCTTCGCGACGTCGCGATGGCCGCCCCAGAGATCCACCACCATCTCGCCGTCGAGGCAGAACGCGATCGCGGCGCCGAGTTCTTCGCCGCTCGCGAAGCTCGCCTCGAAGATTTCGCGAATCGGCGCGAAGCGCGCATCGCAGTGGCCTTCGACTACGCCCATCGCTAGGAATCCCCGAGCTTTGCGATCGTCGCGACGAGCAGCTTGACGACCTTCTCGACGTTCTGCCCGAAGATTTCGAGGATCTGATCCCAGGTGACGGGCTCCTCGTCCTCCTTCCAGCAGTCGTAGTCGGTCGACATCGCGACCGTCGCATACGGGATGCCGACTTCGTTCGCGAGCGCGCACTCGGGTGCGATCGACATGTTGATGATGTCCGCGCCCCACGCGCGAAACATGTGGGACTCGGCGCGCGTCGAGAAGCGCGGTCCCTCGATCGTGACGACCGTTCCCTTCGCGTGATGCTTGATCTTCAGCGTGCGCGCCGACGCGATCAGCAGCTTGCGCAGATTTGCGTCGAACGGATCGGCCATCGGCGTGTGCGCGGGTGTGCCCGGTTCGAACAGATCGTGGAAGCTGATCTTGCGGAAGCGCGTGAAGTCGATGAACTGGTCGACGATCACCAGGTCGCCGCGCCCGATCTTGTTGCGCAGACTGCCGACCGCCGTCGTCGAGAGGATGTGCGTGCAGCCCGCATCGACGAGCGCCTGGATGTTGGCGCGGTTCGGAACCTGCGTCGGCGGCAGCGTGTGCTGGCGACCGTGGCGCGCCAGCAGCACGCACGGGACGCCCTCGATCATGCCGTGGCGCAGCGGCGAACTCGGCTCGCCCCAGTGCGTCGCTACGAGCTCGTCGCGCGCGTCCTTCAAGATCTCCGGGTCGTCGAGTCCCGAACCGCCGATGATGCCGATCTTAGCCATGCTCCATCCTCCCATCTGCGTTGCGCGGAACCGTGGCCCGCGGGGCCGGCAACATAGCCGAGGCTACTCTTCGGCCGATCGCAGCCGCGCGCGACACCTGACGGGTCGATGCTGCATCCAACCGGAAACCAACAGAGCGAAACCAACGGACGGGGCACCATGGCACCTCTACTTCGTTTTCCGTCTCCGAGCGACGCGCAAGGGCGCGACGTCACCGACCCGAGCCTCTACCTGCGCCGCCGCGACTTCCTCGCCGGCGCGGTCACGATCGCCGGCGCCGCGCTGATTCCGGGCTGCTCGCGAGACGACGGATTGGCCACTGCGGCGTCTTCCGAAGCGGCCGAGCCCGACACCGTGACGCCGAAGGACAAAGCCACCGCGTACAACAACTTCTACGAGTTCGGCACCGACAAGACCGATCCAGCGGAGTACGCCGGCTCCTTGCGCACGCGACCGTGGACGATCGCGGTCGAAGGCGAGGTCGCGAAGCCCGGCACGATCGGGATCGAGGACGTGCTCACCGCATTCCCGCGCCAGGAGCATGTCTACCGGCTGCGCTGCGTCGAGGCATGGTCGATGGTGATTCCGTGGCTCGGCTTTCCGCTGGGCGATTTCCTGAAGCGCTTCGAGCCGACGTCGCGCGCCAAGTACGTCGCGTTCGAGACGCTCGTCGATCCCACGCAGATGCCGGGTCAGAAGCGCGACGTGCTCGAATGGCCGTATCGCGAGGGCCTGCGCATCGACGAGGCGATGCACCCGCTCGCGCTCTTCGTGACCGGCATGTACGGCGGCGATCTCGCCAATCAGAACGGCGCTCCACTGCGGCTGGTGGTGCCTTGGAAGTACGGCTTCAAGAGCATCAAGTCGATCGTCAAGGTGAAGCTCGTCGAGCAGCTTCCCTACACCACCTGGGCAGCCTCGGCGTCCGATGAGTACGGCTTCTACGCGAACGTGAATCCGGACGTCGATCACCCGCGCTGGAGTCAGCGCCGGGAGCGCCGCATCGGCGACATCGCGAAGCGCGCGACGCTGCCCTTCAACGGCTACGCGGCGGAGGTGGCGTCGCTGTACGCGGGCATGGATCTGCGGAAGAACTTCTAGTGCGAGGTCGTCGCGCATTGGGCATCGCGATCGTTGCCATGGGTCTCGCGCCCGCGGCGTGGATCGCGTGGCAGGCGGCGTTCGGCGATCTCGGCGCGAATCCGATCGAGACCGTCACGCACGTCACCGGCGACTGGGCGTTGCGCCTGCTACTCGCGACGCTCGCGGTGACGCCGCTGCGCCGCCTCACCGGCTGGCAAGCGATCGCGACGCAGCGCCGCAAGCTCGGCCTGTTCGCGTTCGCGTATGTCGCTGTGCACTTCTTCATCTGGTCGGTGCTCGACAACGGACTCGAGTGGGCGTCGATCGCCGAGGACATCGGCAAACGCCCGTTCGTGACGGCCGGATTCACCGCGTTCGTGCTGCTGATCCCGCTCGCCGTGACGTCGACGCGCGCGTCGATCAAACGACTCGGCAAGCGCTGGATCAAGCTGCACCAGCTCGTCTACGTCGCCGCGACGCTCGGCGTGCTCCACTTTCTCTGGCTCGTGAAGAAGGACCTGCGTCCGCCGCTGGTGTACGCGGCGATGCTGGCGGTGCTGCTCGGGGTGCGGATCTGGTGGCGCTACTCGAAGTCGCGATCGAGCACGGTGCGGCGTCCCTCTGCGCGCGCCTTCTCGATCGCGCGGTCGCAGAGCCCGCGCACCGCGTCCGAGAGCGGCACGGCGACACGGTCCGACGTGTTGAATCCCGAGCGCCCGCGCACGTAGTTCTTCAGCTTCGACATCACGATCAGCGCATCGGCCTCGAGCGGGTCGGGTGCGCGCGGTGTCGACGCCGGCATGATCCGCCGTGGCGATCGCTCACTGGGCGAGGCCGCCACCATCGACGCGTTCGGACGCGAAGCCGCCTGCGCCGACTGCTCGCGCTCCCACTCCGCGCGCGTCGGCGCCTGCTTCTCGACCGCCCACGACTCGCGGTGCCGCACCACCGACAAGTGCGCATCCCAGCACGACACGTTGCA
This sequence comes from Deltaproteobacteria bacterium, assembly GCA_031362725.1. GTDB lineage: Bacteria > Myxococcota_A > UBA9160 > UBA9160 > PR03 > PR03. Next base: position 13,238 of record JANLTC010000115.1, read on the forward strand.
GAAGATCAATCCGGTGCGCGGCCGGTTGCAGGTCGAGACGTTGCAAACCCAGTGCTGCACGCCAAACGCAATCGGCGTCTTGCACGACGAACAACGCCGCCAACTCGAGTCCTCACTCATCGACTACCCCCACGACACCACCCACGGGGGTGCCGGGCGTCAGGTTATTTCTCGTCAGGTTATTCGGCCTTGCGGCGTCGTGCTCGTCGCGGCAGATTGGGAATGCCCCAGCGGTCCCTGGGAACTCAGCTTGCCCCGCCGACCCAGCTTCGATTTTCCCGGCGCGTTCCATCATGTGATCGTTCGCGGCGTCGATCGCCGTGACCTGTTCCGCGACGACGCGGACCGCGTCGCGTACTGCGGTCAACTCGCGCGGATCTTCGAGGAAGACGGCGCGGCCTGCCTCGCGTGGGCGCTGATGCCGAACCATGTACATCTGGTCGTGCGCACCGGTCCGCGACCACTCGCGCGCGTGATGCATCGGGTCGGGACGCGCTACGGGCGCTACTTCAACGACCGCCATGGGCGCGTCGGGTATCTGTTCCAGGGTCGCTACCACGCGATCGCCGTGGCGGACGATGCGTATCTGATGACGCTCGTGCGCTACGTCCACGCCAATCCGCTGCGGGCGGGCCTGGTCGCGACGGTCGACGAACTCGATCGACACCGTTGGACGGGGCATGCCGCGCTGGTCGGGTTCGCGCACGCGGCGCCGTTCCACGACACGCGCAACGCGCTGCGACTCTTCGACGAGAACGAAGCGATCGCGCGCGCGTCGGTTCGTGCGCTGATGCGCTGCGGCGACGAAGCGTTGGACGCAGAGCCTGAGGTCATCGGCTCGAAGGGTGATCCGGCGCGAACGCCGGTCGAGTCACCGTGCGACTTCGATCCTGCGCAGGCGCTGACCGAAATGATCACTCGCGTGTGCGCGATCCAGCGGATTCCAGAAGCGCAACTGCGCTGCGGCAGTCGCTGCCGCCCGGTGAGCCGCGCGCGCGCGACGATCGCCTATCTCGCGTTTCATGAGTTGGGCGTGTCGATCGCTGAGGTCGCGCGTCAGCTCGGCGTGACGAGGCAATCGCTCTGGGAACGCATGGACGACGGCCGGGAAGCCGCGTTGAACTTCGCGCTGACCGCCGCAATAACCTGACAAGAAATAACCTGACGCCCGGCACCTGTCTTCGTCAGTCCAGTAGCGCGAGGAGGTCGGCGCGGGAGAGCGTTGTGGCGGCGGCGGCGTCGCCGAGGGCGGCTTCGGCTAGGGATCGCTTGCTCGCTTGGAGTGCGAGGACGCGTTCTTCGACGGTGTCTGCCGCGACGAGGCGGTGGACGAGAACGGGTCGCGTCTGCCCGATGCGGTGGGCTCGGTCGGCGGCCTGGTCTTCGACGGCTGGGTTCCACCAGGGGTCGAGCAGGAAGACGTGATCGGCGGCGGTGAGGTTGAGGCCGGTGCCGCCGGCTTGCAGCGAGATCAGCAGCACCGGCGGACCCGCATCGTCCTGGAAGCGCGCGACGACCCCGGCACGATCGCGTGTCGAGCCGTCGAGTCGCGTCCACTCGATCCCTGCTGCGCGCAGCGCCGGTTCGACCCGATCGAGCAGGCTCGTCCACTGTGAGAAGACGAGCGCCTTGTGTCCCTCCGCGACGGCCGTCGTCAGTTCCTCGACGAGCAGCTCGACCTTCGAGGACGACTCCGCCTGCTGACCCGGTACGAGTCCGGAATGACACGCGGCCTGGCGCAGGCGCAGCAGCGCTTCGAGCACCGCGAGCACGTTGCCGCCCGCGGCGAAGCGTTCGACCACTTGCGCCTTGGTCGCCGCCCGTACCGCGTCGTAGACGGCGCGCTCGCGCTCGTCGAGTTCGACACGCAGCACCACCTCGGTGCGCGGCGGCAGCTCCGGCGCGACTTCGATCTTGCGTCGCCGCAATACGAACGGGCGGATCCGCGCGCGCAGCCGCGCGGCGGCGTCGCCGAGGCCGGCAGCAATCGGCTTTGCGTAGCGCTCGTCGAAGCGCGATCGCGTGCCGAGCAGGCCGGGGTTCGCGAACTGCAACTGGCTCCAGAGTTCGTCGAGGCGATTCTCGACCGGTGTGCCGGTCATCGCGACGCGCCACGCCGCGCGCAGCGCATGCGCGGCGCGCGCGACCTGGCTCTCCGGGTTCTTGATCGCCTGCGCTTCGTCGAGCACCGCGACATCCCACGCGACCGCGCCGAGCGCCTCCGCATCGAGACGCAGCAACGCGTAGCTCGTCAGCGTCACATTCGCGTCGGGATCGAGTGTACGCCCCGGACCGTGATACAGCGCGACAGACAGACCCGGCCGGAAGCGGCGGATCTCGTTGTCCCAGTTGAAGAGCACGCTGGTCGGCGCAACGACGAGCGCGCGCTTGTCTGCGCCGAGAGCGCACAGCACCTCGAGCGTCTTGCCGAGGCCCATGTCGTCGGCCAGCAGCGCGCCGAGGCCGGCGTCGCGCAGGAAGACCAGCCAGTCGACGCCGCTGCGCTGGTAGCCGCGCAGTGTCGCCGTGAGATCGGGCGGCAGCGCAGCGTGCGGGATGCCGGCGAAGTCGTCGACCAGCGCCGCGAGCGCACCGAGCTGCGCCGGTCTCGGCGTGCCGAGCGCGTCACAGAGTTGTGCCAGCGCGGGAAGCGCCGCGCGCGGCAGCGTGCCGGCGGCTTCGCGTGCTTCGAGCAGGTCGGCGACTTCGCGGCCGAAGCGCGCGAGCCAGTCCGCGGGCAGCGGCGCGAGACCGCCGCCGGGAACCAGCACCATCGATTCGCCCGACGCCCACGCGCGCAGTGCGCTGGCGCCGTCGACGCGCCGCGCGCGCTTCGACGCGGCGCCGTCGCCGCTCTCGAACCAGACGTCGAAGCCGCCCGCGTTGGCAGCGACGTGCGCGCTGAGCGGCGGCGCGCGGAAGAATGCGCGCTCCGCGTCGCCGTGCACCGAACCCGAGAAGCGCGCGAGTCGCTCGGCCAGTGCGATCGCTTCCTCGCCGCGCACCGACACGTCGGTGCCGATCGGCAGCTCGAGCTCGCTTTGGATGCGCCGCGCCGCGGCGCGCTCGCCCGCTTCGTCGCGCACCGGCACGACGCCCAGTACATGATCTTCGCTCGGCTGCGCCTCGCTGCGCGTCGGCCGACCGAAGGGTCGTCCTCCTTGCACGGCGACCAGGCGCCCGAGCACCACGCGCGCCGTCGGCGGATCGCCGTAGACGACGTCGGCGCGCGCCACCAACGAGTCGCCGTCGCGCGAGGTCACGACCCGCGCTCGCGGCGGCTCGCTGCGCGTCGTGCGCGGCAGCCGCCTGGTCTGCACGTCCACCGCGATGCGGTTCGCGAGGTCGGGCAGGATCTGGCTCGCGAGCGTCGTGGCTTCGTCGGCGCGAAACACCTTGCCGCGCGGCAGCTCGGCGAGTTCGCGGCCGTCGAGGCGCGTCTCGCGCAGCGGGCGGATCGTGTCGCCGCACAGCACCGCGTCGTCGCCGAGCGACGCGGTGACACCGGGTCGCAGCACGACGGTCAGCAGGAAACCGCCGTCGTGGTCGACGAGCGTTCCTTCTGGGGCGACGGGCTCGGACGCGATGCGGATCGGCGCGCCGTCGAGGTGCACCACCTCGCAATCCGCGAGCGCTTGCAGCACGCGCAGCAGCGCGCCGCGCGACAGCGTGCGGCCGCTGATGCCCTGGATCGCGTCGTCGACGGCGAGATCCGCTTCGCTGGTGTCGAGGCGCGGACCGGCGACGCGCCCCGCCGCGATCGCGCGCACGCTTGCGGCGAGTGGCGCGCGTTCCGCGCCGATGACGACGTAGCGGTCGAGCGCGAGGCCGCCCGGGACGCGGCGCAACGCGTAGTGGATGCGGCCCGCGCCGCTTTGCTGCGCCGATGGCAGGTCGCGACCGTCTTCGCGCGCGCGGCGCAGCGCGATCACCGCGGCGGCGACGTGTTCGCACGGATCCTCGGGCCCCGGGCAATCGCACGACCAGGCGTCCGCATCGAGGAGCAGCGTGACGAGCCGCGCGACCGGCCGACCGGGTTCGGCGACACGTAACTGCGCCTCGCGCATGTCGATGCGCTCAGCCGTCACCGCGTTCGCACGCGCCAGCTCGACACCGCGCGACCACTCGCGCCGCGACGCCGATTCGCGGACTGCTTCGAAGAGCGACTGCATGCGCGGCCGAAGTTACGGAATGCCGCAGGTCTCCTTGATCTCGGCGATGCGCCCATCGATCTGCCCGTCGTAGTCGCCAGTGGCGACCTTCAGCTTGGTGCCCTCGGTGCCGGTGAGCAGGCCGACGACGAGGCCGGCGGGGTAGATCGCGGTGGCGCCTTCGGCGATGCGCTGCGCGACGTTCGCCTTTTCGCTCTGCAGGACGCGAATGTCGCCATCGGCCGTGGCGCAATTGATGCGTCCGGAATTCTGGATCGCGTTCAGATTCTGCTCCTGCTGCATCGCGCAGCCGCTCGCCGAGCCGAGCGCGACTAGTCCGAGCGCCGCCATCGCCGTCGTGATTCTCATCTGGGCCTCGCTTTCGTGGTGGGGTTCATCGCCATTTCTATTCCTCTTCGATCCGCCGCGCCAGGTGTCGCGGCATGTGGATCCTCTTGGGGGACCCCACCGGACGGTTGCAACACCTGGACGCTCCGCTGATCCCGACGTGTCAGTTCCCGACAGGAGTTCGCAGCGCGCCGATCCCACTTTCGCGTTGCTCGCACGCGACGAATTCAAGTCGTCGACGCTTTCGGCGCGCGCCACTCCGGTCTAGGATCGCCGCCTGATTCGAGGGGACGCCATCGCGCAATCCAGCGTGTGTTCGTTCCATCCAAGGAGTTTCCGTGACGAACAAGTTTCGCGTCGTGGTCGAACGACTCGCTCTCGGGCTCGCGCTCGGTGTCGTGGCGTTCAGCGCCGGCCCCGCTGCCGCCGCGGACAAGCAGCCCAACATCGTCGTCATCATGGGCGACGACATCGGCATCTGGAACATCGGCGCGTACCACCGCGGCATGATGGCCGGGCGCACGCCGAACCTCGACAAGATCGCGGCCGAAGGAATGCTCTTCACCGACTACTACGCGGAGGCGAGCTGCACCGCCGGCCGCGCGAACTTCATCACCGGCGAGCTGCCGATTCGCACGGGCATGACGACGGTCGGTCAGGCCGGCTCGCCGATCGGCATCCCCGCGCAGGCGGTGACGATCGCGACGGCGCTGAAGTCGATGGGCTACGCGACCGGCCAGTTCGGCAAGAACCACCTCGGCGATCTCAACGAGTTCCTGCCCACCGTGCACGGCTTCGACGAGTTCTTCGGGTACCTCTATCACCTCGACGCGATGGAAGACCCTGCGCATCCCGCGTATCCGCAGGAGCTGCTGAACACGGTCGGCCCGCGCAACATGGTTCACTCGTGGGCCACCGAGGTGGATGATCCGACGGTGATGCCGCGCTGGGGCAAGGTCGGCAAGCAGAAGATCGAAGACGCGGGGACGCTCTATCCGGAGCGGATGAAAACGGTGGACGAAGAGATCCGCGATCTCGCGTTCAAATTCGTCGACAAGGCCAAGGCCGACGGCAAACCGTTCTTCCTCTGGCTGAACCCCACGCGCATGCACATCGTCACGCACCTCTCGGACAAGTACGAGAAGATGCGGAACTCGACCAACGGCTGGTCTGAGCACGAAGCAGGCATGGCGCAGCTCGATGACGTCGTCGGCGCCACGATGCAGAAGCTCGAGGACCTCGGCGTCGCCGACGACACCATCGTCGTCTTCACCACCGACAACGGCACCGAAGTCTTCACCTGGCCCGATGGCGGACAGACCCCCTTCGCGCAGAGCAAAGGCACTGTCATGGAAGGCGGCTTCCGCGCCCCGGCGATGATCCGCTGGCCCGGCAAGGTTCCCGCCGGCAAGGTCGAGAACGGCATCCTCTCCGGCCTCGATTGGTTCCCGACTTTTGTGGCCGCCGCCGGCGACCCGAACATCGCGGACGAGCTGCTGAAGGGGAAGGCGATGAACGGGACGACCTACAAGGTGCACCTCGACGGCTACAACCAGATGGACATGATCACGGGCAAGGGGCCGTCGCATCGCGAAGAGATCTTCTATTTCGGGGAAAGCGAGCTCGGTGCAGTTCGCATCGGCGACTACAAGTATCGCTTCATCGATCAGCCCGGTGGCTGGCTCGGTGAAAAGACCAAGCCCGACGTTCCCTACCTGACCAACCTCCGGCTCGATCCGTTCGAGCGGACGGGCTGGCCCAACAACGGGACCAAGGAAGGCGCACAGCAATACTTCGATTGGTTCAAGTTCGAGTTCTGGCGCTTCGTCTTCGTCCAGCAGCAAGTGGCGAAGCTGGCCATGACCGCGATCGAGTTCCCGCCGATGCAGAAGGGTGCGAGCTTCAACCTCGATGCCGTGAAAGCGAAGATCGAGGCAGCCAGGGCGGCAATGGGCAAGTAGCGCGATGAGCGTCGCGACGGGCGGCCCGCGGGCCGCCCGTCGTCGACACCCCGCGCGAACCTCACACGCGCCATCTGTCGACTCTCCACACTCTCGTACGTCATCTCCGCAGCGCCACCGAAACGAGGAGCCATGACCATGACGACGACGACCGTGGAACCGATTCCCGAAGGCATGCACTCGCTGACACCGCACCTGATGTGCGACGGCGCATCCGAAGCCATCGCGTTCTACGTGCGGGCGTTCGGCGCGGTCGAAGAGATGCGGCTCCCGGGCGCCGACGGAAAGCTGATGCACGCGCGGATCCGGATCGGCGACTCGGCGCTGATGCTGGTCGATGTCTTTCCCGAGCGCGGCATGCGCGGACCGAAGTCGCTCGGCGGCTCGCCCGTCACGATCCATCTCTTCGTCGCGGACGTCGACGCGACCGTCGCACGGGCCGTTGCCGCCGGCGCAACGATCACGATGCCGGTCTCGGACATGTTCTGGGGCGACCGCTACGCGCAATTGAACGATCCGTTCGGCCATCACTGGTCGGTGGCGACCCACCTGCACGATCGAAGTCCCGAAGAGATGCAGCAGGCGATGGCCGCGATGCGCGAGGCGTAGTCGAGATGCCGGAGATCACGCCGTTCCTGCGCTTCGATCGGGGCGCCGCGGAAGCCACGAATCACGACGTCTCCATCTTCTAGAGGCTCGCCCGCGGACTGCGCGGGATCCCGGTCGGCTAGGATGCGCCGATCTGGAGGTTCGTTGAGCGCCCCGATTTCATCTGCCGACCGCCCGCGGCTGCGCGACCGCATCGACCGCTCTGCAGCCGCGGACGAGGTCCTCGACCGCTTCATCGCGTGGATCGCCGACACCGGCATCACGCCGTATGCCGCGCAGGAAGAGGCGCTGCTCGAGCTGTGGTCCGGCAAGCACGTGGTGCTGTCGACGCCGACCGGATCGGGCAAGTCGCTGGTCGCCCTCGGCCTCCACTACAAGGCGCTCTGCGAAGGTCGCCGCTCGTTCTACACGGCGCCGATCAAGGCGCTCGCCAGCGAAAAGTTCTTCTCGCTCTGCGACGAGCTCGGCGCGGAAAACGTCGGCATGCTCACCGGCGACGCCAGCATCAACTGGTCCGCGCCGGTGATCTGCTGCACCGCCGAAGTGTTGATGAACATGGCGCTGCGCAACGGCGAAGCGGCCGACGCGCCGTACGTGGTGATGGACGAGTTCCACTACTACGCGGACGCCGAGCGCGGCGTCGCGTGGCAGGTGCCGCTGCTGACCTTGCCGCAGACGCGCTTCCTGCTGATGTCGGCGACGCTCGGAAACACGCGGCCGATCGAAGAGCGGCTCGAGCGCATCAGCGGCCGGCCGGTCGTGCACGTGCACTCGGACGAGCGGCCGGTGCCACTCGACTTCGAGTTCCGCGAGAAGCCGCTGCAGGACACCATCGAATCGCTGATGGAGCAGGGGCGGGCGCCCGTCTATGTCGTGCACTTCACGCAGCGCGAGGCCGCGGAGCAGGCGCAGGCGCTGACCTCCGCGCACGTCGCGACGCGCGAGCAGCGCCAGGCGATCGGCGAGGCTCTCGCCGGCTTCCGCTTCGATTCGCCCTACGGCAAGGACGTGCAGCGGCTGCTGCGCCACGGTGTCGGGCTGCACCACGCGGGGCTATTGCCGAAGTACCGGCTACTCGTCGAGCAGCTCGCGCAGAAGGGACTGCTTCGCGTCGTGTGCGGCACCGACACGCTCGGCGTCGGCGTCAACGTGCCGATCCGCACGGTGCTGTTCTCGGCGCTCTCGAAGTACGACGGCGTGAAGGTCCGGCTGCTGTCGGTGCGCGAGTTCAAGCAGATCGCCGGCCGCGCGGGCCGCAAGGGCTTCGACGAACGCGGATGGGTGCTGTGCCAGGCGCCCGCGCACGTGATCGAGAACCAGCGCATCGCCGCAAAATCGACCAAGCCGGGCCAGAAGAAGAAGGTCGGCAAGGCGCGACCGCCGCCGGGCTTCGTCGCGTGGGACAAGCGCACCTTCGAGCGGCTGGCGTGGAGTCCGCCCGAGACGCTGGTGTCGCAGTTTCGCGTGACGCACGGGATGCTCGTCTCGCTCCTGCAACGCGGCCAGGACGAACAGATGCGCGGCAGCGGCTACCGGCTGCTCTTCGCGCTGATCGCGGAGTGTCACGAATCCCACGCCGAGAAGCGCAGCCTGCGCCGGCAGGCGGCCGCGATGTTTCGCTCGCTGCGCTACGCCGGCTTGATCCAGCGCGTGCACGACATCGATGCCGGCTTCCCGATCGTCCGCGTCTCGCCCGAGTTGCAGAGCGACTTCTCGCTGCACCAATCGCTGTCGCTGTATCTGGTGGACGCCGTCGCGCTGCTCGATCCCGAGCAGCCCGAGTACGCGATGGAAGTGCTCTCGCTGGCGGAATCGATCCTCGAGAACCCGCGCCAGATCCTCGCGCAGCAGGTGAGCCGCGCGAAGGGCGATCTGATCGCGCGGCTGAAGGTCGAGGGCGTTCCGTACGAGGAACGCATCGCGCGACTCGACGAAGTGACGCACCCGAAGCCGCTCGCAGACTTCGTCTACGCGACCTTCCGCGGCTTCCTCGAGAAGCACCCGTGGTTCAGCGAGCAGAACATCCGGCCCAAGTCGGTCGCGCGCGAGATGTGGGAGCACTACGACGACTTCGCCGACTTCGTGCGCCGCTACGGCATCGAGCGCAGCGAAGGTCTGCTGCTCCGCTATCTCTCGCAAGTCCACAACACGCTGGTGCACAGCTTGCCCGAGGCCGCCTGCACGGAAGACGTCTTCGACGTGATCGGCTTTCTGCGCGCCCTCATCGCGCGCGTCGATTCGAGTCTCGTCGACGAGTGGGAGAACCTCTCGCGACCCGGCGAAGCGCGCGAGCACAGCGCCGCGCCGGCGCAGCCGCGACCGATGGATCTCGCGCGCCACCCGAAAGCGCTCGCGGCACGCATTCGCGGCGAGATGCACTTGCTGGTGCGCGCGCTGGCGGGTGGTCACTACGAAGACGCCGCCGGTTACGTGCGCCACGACGAAGGCGACGCCTGGGACGCCGCGCGCTTCGAGGACGCGCTCGCGCCGTTCCTCGCCGAGTACGGCCGTATCGTCTTCGACGGTCGCGCGCGGCTCGGCGACCAGACGCTGATCAAGACGCTCGCGACGCGCCGCTTCGAAGTACACCAGAAGCTGATCGACCCGAATGGCGACGGCTTCTGGCATCTCGAAGGCGAAGTCGATCTCGAAGGCGAGCGCGCACCGGAGGGACCGATGGTGCGGATGCGGCGGATCGGGACCTGAAAGGAGTCGCCGTGGGAGATGCGGAAGCGGACGGCAGCGCAGTGACGGCCCTCGGGCTCACCGGAGCGAAGCCGAACTGGACGCAGCCCGGAATCACCGGCATCGGCCGCGAATCCATGCACGCGCCGCTCGTGCCGCACGCGGATCGCGACGCGGCGTTGCGCGGCGACGTCGAGTCGTCGCCGTGGCGCTTGTCGCTCGATGGCGCCTGGCGCTTCCGTTTGCTGGATTCACCGCACGTTGCGGACGCCGCGTTCGTCGCGCCGGAATTCGACGACGCGGGCTGGGACAGCCTCGAAGTCCCCGTCTCATGGTCGCTGCAAGGTCACGGCGCGCCGGTGTACACCAACGTGCTGATGCCGTTTGCGACCGAACCGCCCACGGTGCCGGAGCTCAATTCGACCGGTCTCTTTCGCCGATCGTTCGAGGTTCCGAGCGCATGGCGCGGCCGCCGCGTGACGCTGACGATCGGCTCGGCTGAGAGCGTCGTCTACGCCTGGGTGAATGGCGTAGCGGTCGGCATGGGCAAGGACAGCCGGCTGCCGAGCGAGTTCGACATCACCGCGCATCTCGTCGCGGGCGAGAACATCATCGCGCTCGCGGTGGTGCAGTGGTCGGACGCGAGCTGGCTCGAGGATCAGGATCAGTGGTGGCTGCCGGGTCTGCACCGCGGCGTCTTTCTCACCTGCACCGCGCCGACGTGGATCGCCGACCTCGCGCTGCGACCGTCGCCCGGCAAGGCCGGCGCTGCGACGCTCGACGCCGATCTGCGCGTCGGCTTCTCGAACGCGCCCGAGCCCGGCTGGAAGGTCGACTTCGAAGTGTGTGACGCGCGTGGCAAGTCGCTCGCGAAGGCGACGGGCGTGGGCGTGCCGATCTTCCGCCGCGGCGCGCCGGTGATCGAGCTGGTCGACGGCTACGTCTTTCCCGGTCACTTCGCGCGGGCGCAGCTCGCGCTGCGCGCCATCGCGGCGTGGTCGCACGAGACACCGGTGCTGTATCGCGTCGTCGCGACGCTGCGCAACGCTTCGGGCGAAGCCGTCGAAGTCGTCTCGCAGCGCATTGGCTTCCGCTCGGTCGAGGTGCGCAACAACCAGCTGCTGCTGAACGGCCAGCCGGTGCAGATCGTCGGCGTGAACCGCCACGAGTGGGACGACGTGCGCGGTCGCGCCGTCACACTCGAAGGCATGCGCCGCGATCTCACACTGATGAAGCAGCACCACATCAACGCGATCCGCTGCGCACACTACCCGAACGACGAGCGCTTCTACGATCTCTGCGACGAACTCGGCTTCTACGTGATCGACGAAGCCAACCTCGAGACGCATGCGCGCTGGTCGAGCCTCTGTCACGACGCGCGCTACCAGACCGCAATGATCGAACGCGGCACGCGGATGGTGCTGCGCGATCGCAACCACGCCTGCGTCATCGCGTGGTCGCTCGGCAACGAATCGGGCTACGGCCCCGCGCACGACGCGATGGCGGCGTGGATCCGCCGGATCGATCCGTCGCGACCGCTGCACTACGAGGGCGCGATCGGCAAGAACCTGTCCGCGGATGCACCGGTGACCGATCTCGTGTGTCCGATGTATCCCGAGATCGCCGAGATCGTCGCGTGGTCGCGTTCGCGCAAGGATCGGCGCCGACCGCTCATCATGTGCGAGTACTCGCACGCGATGGGCAACTCGAACGGCAGCCTCGCCGACTACTTCGCCGCGTTCGAGCGCGAGCGCGGCCTGCAAGGCGGTTTCATCTGGGAGTGGTGCGATCACGGCATCCGCCGCGAGACGCCGGACGGCTGCGTGTACTGGGCGTATGGCGGTGACTTCGGTGAGACCGTGCACGACGCGAACTTCTGTTGTGACGGACTCGTCGGCCCCGATAGCACGCCGCATCCGGCGCTGGAAGAGCTGAAGACGCTGGCGCAGCCGGTGCGCGTGCGCGCGATCGACGCAAAGAGTGGTCGCATCGAGATCGAGAACCGACGCTGGTTCAGCGGGCTCGGCGACCTCGCGGCGCGCTTCACGGTCGAGGTGGACGGCAGGGCCGTGCAGCGCGGCGCCCTGAAGCTGCCGGCCATCGCACCGCGCGAACGCGGCGCAGTGCGCGTCCCGGTGAAGCGTCCGGCGCTGCTGCCGGGTCAGCGCTGTGTGCTGACACTGCGCTTCGGGCTGCGACGCGCGACGCCCTGGGCGCCGGCGGGTTTCGAGGTCGCGTGGGCGCAGGTAGATCTCGACTTCGCTGCGCGCTCGGCAGCAAAGAAGAAGTCTGCTGCGAAGCCGCAGGCTGCTGGGCCGGTTGCAATCGAAGCGAGCGAGCACGCGATCGAATGCGTCGGCGACAGCTTCGCAGTGCGGGTCGATCGTGACACCGCGGCGATCGCGAGCTTCGCATGGCAGGACCAAGCGATCCTCGAGAGTGGTCCCTTCGCGACGCTGTGGCGCGCACCGGTCGACAACGACGGCTTGAAGCAAGGCTGGATGCGCGACGTGCAGGGCGTGTTGCGCAACTGGCGGGCGCTCGGGCTCGATCGGCTCGAACGGCGCGCGACCGATGTCCGCTTTGCCGTAGCGCGCGGCGGCTCCGCGCGGCTGCAGCTCGACGCGGAGCTGATCGGCGCGGATCCGAGTGTGCGCGCGCGTCACCGCCAGCAGATCCAGATCGAGCCGTCGGGCGTGCTGCACGTCGTCGACACCATCGAGGTTCCCGCCGCTTGGAACGACGTGCCGCGCGTTGGTGTCGTGATGCGACTGCCCGGCGCGTTCTCGCAGCTCGAGTGGCTCGGACTCGGCCCGCATGAGACGTATCCCGACCGCAACGCGAGCGGCCGCTTCGGGCGCTTCGCCGCGACGGTCGCGGAGCAGTACGTGCCGTTCGTCGTGCCGCAGGAGCACGGTCACCACACCGAGACAAGCTGGCTCTCGCTCACGACCGCCGACGGTGTCGGCATGCTCGTCGCGGGCGCCAAGCCGTTCGGCTTCTCGGCGTCGCGGTACCGCGCCGAGGACCTGACCGCAGCGCTCCACACGCCGGACCTGATCACGCGCGGCGAAACCGTGCTGCATCTCGACGCCGCCCACCGCGGTCTCGGCACCGGCTCCTGCGGCCCGGACACACTGCCCCGCTACCGCGTGAAGGCAGGAACCCACCGCCTCGCCTGGACCCTGGCGGCAGCAGAAGGTGCCGGGCGTCCGGGTTTTGGGGTGGGCGGTGATTGAGGGGATCGTTCGGGGCGGCGCGGGGGTGAGAAAAACCTGAAAGCACAAAACGGCCGCCCGGGCCCTGGCGCGTCCGT